>NZ_JBSGDA010000004.1:0-428881 GCF_053602135.1 Nocardia sp. NPDC004573 | reverse complement strand
GACCGCCGCTTGCTCCTTCGTCGCCTACGCGACGGCCACGCAAACGCGAGCCGGGCCGCGAACGGCGGATGCTCGGTCTCGCTTCGCTCGAAAGACGTGGTTGCGGTGCGCCGGGTGCGATGGCATCAGAACTCCGGAATCGGGCTGCGGGGCAGGGTCGAGGTTGTGGTGCAGATTGGTCGCTGCTCTTCTTCCTCGTGTATGCGGCGGTCGCTGGGGGGCGAGCCGGGCTGCGAACGGTGCACGGTCGGTCGGGCTGCGCTGGAGACCGGGAGTTGGGGGGGTGACCGGCGTCGAAGTGCGCCGTTGTTCATGTGCCGTCAGTGTCGGTTGTGCGCTCGGGCGCGGAACCGGGGGCCGGGCGACGTCGGCGCGGGAATAGCCGAATATCCTGGCTCGTTGTCGACTGCGATGGGTCGGCGTGGTGGAAAGGTGTGCGACTCGTGCTGGTGATCAGGGCCGACCTTGTGGAGGCGATGGTGGCGCACGCGCGCGCCGATCACCCGGACGAGGCCTGCGGTGTGATCGCGGGGCCGGAGGGCTCGGATCGTCCGGAGCGCTTCATCGCCATGGTCAACGCCGAGCGGTCGCCCACGTTCTACCGCTTCGACTCCGGCGAGCAGTTGAAGGTGTGGCGCGAGATGGACGACGCCGACGAGACGCCCGTCGTCATCTACCACTCGCACACCGCCACCGAGGCCTATCCGAGCCGCACCGACGTGTCGTACGCCTCCGAGCCCTTCGCGCACTATGTGCTGATCTCCACCCGTGATCCCGAGCAGCACGAGTTGCGCAGCTATCGGATCGTGGACGGTGAGGTCACCGAGGAGCCGGTGCGGATCGTCGACGCGTACGAGAACTAGACCGATGCCTGTTCGCGAAACCGAGGAGTACCCATGCCGGTAACCGTCTCCATCCCGACCATCATGCGCGGCCTCACCGGAGGTGAGAAGCGCGTGCAGGCCGAAGGCGCCACGCTGTCGGCGCTGATCGACGACCTCGAGGCCAACCACCCCGGGCTCGCCGAGCGCCTGCTCAAGGACGGCAAGCTGAACCGCTACGTCAACATCTACGTCGACGACGAGGACGTGCGCTTCGCCGGCGGGCTCGCCGCCGAGGTTCCCCAGGACGCCAGCGTCACGATCCTCCCCGCCGTGGCCGGAGGCTGACCGGTCCCGTGGCGCGTTACGAATCGCTGATCGCGACCCTCGGCAACACTCCGCTGGTCGGCCTGCGCACCCTGTCCCCGCAGTGGGACGGTGACAACCACGTGCGGCTGTGGGCGAAGCTGGAGGATCGCAACCCCACCGGCTCGATCAAGGATCGGCCCGCCCTGCGGATGATCGAGCAGGCCGAGGCCGACGGGCTGCTGCGGCCCGGTTGCACGATTCTGGAACCGACCAGCGGCAACACCGGGATCTCGCTGGCCATGGCCGCGAAGCTGAAGGGCTATCAGCTGATTTGCGTGATGCCCGAGAACACCTCGGTGGAGCGGCGGCAGTTGCTCACCATGTTCGGGGCGCGGATCATCGATTCCCCGGCGGCGGGCGGCTCCAACCAGGCCGTCGCGCTGGCCAAGCAGATCGCGGCGGAGAATCCGGACTGGGTGATGCTCTACCAGTACGGCAATCCGGCGAACGCCTCGGCGCACTACGAGACCACCGGCCCGGAGATCCTGGCCGATCTGCCCGAGATCACCCACTTCGTCGCGGGTCTCGGCACCACCGGCACGTTGATGGGGACCGGCCGTTTCCTGCGCGAGAAGGTGCCCGGCATCGAGATCGTGGCCGCCGAGCCGCGCTACGGCGAACTGGTCTACGGCCTGCGCAACATCGACGAGGGATTCATCCCCGAACTGTACGACGAGAGCGTGCTGACCACGCGTTTCTCGGTCGGTCCCTACGACGCGGTGAAGCGCACCCGCGAACTGGTGCTCGAGGAGGGCATCTTCGCCGGAATCTCCACCGGCGCCATCCTGCACGCCGCGCTGGGCGTCGCCCGCAAGGCGGCGAAGGCGGGCACGCGCGCCGACATCGCGTTCGTGGTCGCCGACGGCGGGTGGAAGTACCTGTCGACCGGCGCCTACGACGGCAGCCTCGAAGAGGCGGAGGAGCGGCTGGACGGCCAGCTCTGGGCCTGATCACCGGCCGTGCCGGTACCCTCGGTGAGGCGGGGCCACGACCCCGCCGCGGCGAGGAGGTGGCCATGGCAGGCGCGGGACTCGGGCCGTCGTTCGACCCGGATCGGATTGCGGCGATCCGTGCGCAGCTGGGCAAGCCCGTCGGTGCGCCGAGTCCGTCCACACCGTCCGGGACCGGTGGCGCCCCCGCGATCAAGCAGCTGTGGCTGCGGGCCGGTGTGCTGATCGCCGGATTCCTGGGGCTGCTCTACGGGGTCGAAGGGGTCGACACCGCCGTCCACGGAGACTTGGAGGGCGCGGGGATCGAGCCCCGCCGGGCCGAGGGGCTGTCCGGCATCCTGTTCGCGCCGTTGCTGCACGACAACTGGGGGCATCTGGTCGGCAACACGCTCCCGGTGCTGGTTCTCGGCTTCCTGGTGTTGGCGAGCGGCATCGGACGCGGGCTGGCCGCGACCGCGATCATCTGGCTGTCGGCCGGGCTCGGCGTCTGGCTCACCGGAGCGACGGGCAGCGTGCACATCGGCGCGTCGTCGCTGGTGTTCGGCTGGTTGACCTTCCTCATCTGCCGCGGCTGGTTCACCCGCAACGTCGGGCAGATCGTGCTCGGCCTCGCCGTGCTGGCCCTGTACGGGTCGCTGCTGTGGGGCGTCCTGCCCGGACAGCCCGGAATCTCTTGGCAGGGGCATCTATTCGGCGCGTTGAGTGGATTGCTGGCCGGCTGGGTACTCTCTGGAGATGCACGACGAAACCGCCGCGGGGACCGAGCCGGAGCCGGCGCGTCGCCGCGGTGAGTGGGCGGCCCGCCGGAAATGTGGGGGATCCTTTCTTGAGTGAGAATTCCGCGTGGCAGCATGGGGGAATGCGCCTTACCGTCCTCGGGTGCTCGGGCAGTGTGTCCGGCCCGGACTCTCCCGCGTCGGGGTACCTGCTGACCGGCCAGGACATGCGGCCGACGGTCATCGATTTCGGTCCGGGAGTGCTCGGCGCGTTGCAGCGCCACGCCGACCCGGGTGAGGTCGACATCTTCCTGACTCATCTGCACGCCGACCACTGCCTGGACCTGCCGGGTTTGCTGGTGTGGCGCCGCTACCACCCGACGCCCCCGGAGGGGAAGGCGATCGTGCGCGGCCCGTCGGACACCTCGCTGCGCATCGGCAACGCCTCCGCCGAAGTCGGCGGCGAATGCGACGACTGGTCCGACGTGATCGACATGCGGGCCTGGGCCGAGGGCCAGCCCGTCGCGTTCGGCCCGGGTCACACCGTCACCGCGCGCCGGATGTTCCACCCGCCGGAGTCCTACGGTCTGCGGATCGTCACCGCGGCCGGACGCACCTTCGTCTACACCGGCGACACCGCTGTCTGCCCCCAGGTCCACGAACTCGCGCAGGGCGCCGACGTCCTGATGGCGGAGGCCTCCTGGACCCACGACCCGGCGAATCGGCCGCCGGGCATTCACCTTTCGGGCACCGAGGCCGGCCAGATCGCCGCCGAGGCCGGAGTGAAGGAACTCCTGCTCACCCACATCCCCCCGTGGACCTCACGCGAAGACGTGATCGCCGAAGCGAAGGAACAGTTCACCGGTCCGGTCCACGCGGTGGCCCCGGGCGAAACCTTCGACCTCTGATCGAATCCGGATCACGGCTGGATGGGCGCGAACTCATCGAACGGACCGACGAACCCGGACGTCTGATTCGCAGCGCCACAACACACCGGTCCGACGAACCGATCCCCGAGTACCCATAGCGCCGCACGATTCGGAACCCGATCGGCGCCCTCTACCGAGAATTCGTACCAACACGCCAGCGCACCCCGGCCGCGTCTCTCGAGCCGGATGAAGCATGCGCCGGGCCGGGGGCCGGCATCGCACCCCGCCGGGGGTGTGTCGGTCAGTGGGAGCTGCGCGCTGTTGTGCCGGGGTGGCAAACCGGCGCGCCCAGGGCATCTGGACCGCGTCTTTCGAGCCGAGCGGGGATCGAGCATGCGCGGTTGGCCGGGCTGGGCTCGCATTGCGCCGGTCGCGCATAGGTCCGCCTCGGCCAATGGCCAACGGCCAACGGTCGCCGGTGGGTCGGCCTGTCGGCCGTGGGGACAGCGCGCCTATGCCGGGGTGAAACCAACGCAGCGCATCTGGACTGTGTCTTTCGGGCGAAGCGGGATCGAGCAGCCGCGGTTGGCCGGGCAGGGCTCGCAGTGCACCGGTCGCGCGTGGGCCGGCCTCTCGGCCAACGGTCGCCGGTGAGTCGGGCTGGCGGCTAGTGGGAACCGCGCGCCTGATCCCGGGGGATGAAACCAACGTGCCCAGCGCACCGCAACCACGTCTTTCGAGCGAAGCGAGACCGAGCATTGCCCGAACGCGAGCCACAAAGGGGCCGCGAACACGCCGCGCGGAGGCGCGGCAAATCCAACACAGTAGGCTGTGGCCGTGTCGAGACGAGCCGATGGCAGGGCGGACGATGAGCTCCGCGAGGTCCGGGTCACCCGTGGTTTCACCACGCATCCAGCGGGTTCGGTGCTGGTGGAGTTCGGGCAGACGCGGGTGATGTGCACCGCGAGCGTCACCGAGGGGGTGCCGGCGTGGCGGCGCGATTCCGGATTGGGCTGGCTCACCGCCGAATACGCGATGCTGCCCGCCGCGACGCATACCCGCAGCGGGCGTGAGTCGGTGAAGGGCCGTATCGGCGGACGGACCCAGGAGATCAGCCGCCTGGTCGGCCGTTCGCTGCGCGCCTGCATCGATCTGGCCGCGATCGGTGAGAACACCATCGCGATCGACTGCGATGTGTTGCAGGCCGACGGCGGTACCAGGACGGCCGCGATCACCGGCGCTTATGTGGCGCTGGCGGATGCGGTGACCTATCTCGGCGCGGCGGGCGCGCTGGCCGACCCGCAGCCGATCTCGTGCGCGATCGCCGCGGTGAGCGTCGGTGTGGTCGACGGCCGGGTGCGCTTGGATCTGCCGTACGAGGAGGATTCGCGGGCCGAGGTCGACATGAACGTGGTCGCCACCGATACCGGCACGCTGGTGGAGATCCAGGGCACCGGCGAGGGCGCCACTTTCCCGCGTTCCACGCTGGACAAGTTGCTCGATGCCGCGCTGGCCGGCTGCGAGCAGTTGTTCGTCGTGCAGAAGGAAGCGCTGGCGCTGCCGTATCCCGGCGTGCTTCCGGAGCAGGCCGACGCGAAGAAGAAGTGATGACTCGTCGTCTGCTGGTGGCCAGCCGCAATGCCAAGAAACTGAACGAACTGCGCCGCATCCTCGACGAGGCGGGGATCGCCGGGATCGAGATCCTAGGGTTGGACGACGTCCCCCCGTACGACGAGGCGCCCGAGACCGGCGCGACGTTCGAGGAGAACGCGCTCGCCAAGGCGCGCGACGGCGCCGCGGCTACCGGTTTGCCATGTGTCGCCGACGATTCCGGCATCGAGGTGGACGCTCTGAACGGGATGCCGGGTGTGCTGTCGGCGCGCTGGTCGGGTAGGCACGGCGACGATGCGGCCAACAACGCGCTGTTGCTGGCGCAGCTGTCGGATGTGCCGGACGAGCGCCGCGGCGGACGGTTTGTCTCGACCTGCGCGCTGGTGGTGCCTGGCGGCGCGGAAACGGTGGTGCGTGGGGAATGGCCCGGTTCGATCGGCCGGAAGCCGATGGGCGACGGCGGTTTCGGCTACGACCCGCTGTTCGTCCCCGAGGGCGGCGAGGTGACCGCTGCTCAGTTGACGCCCGCCCAGAAGGACGCGGTGTCGCATCGCGGGCGGGCGCTGGCCCAGTTGACGCCCGCGCTGGCGGCGCTCGCCGCGGGGTGACGCGGGCGGCGAGCGGCCGGGTCAGACGCCGAAGGTCTGCTTGACCTGCTTGGCGTTGACGTGCTCGACGAAGAACGACAGCAGCGGGATGGTGCCGGCGAGCAGGGTGCCGACGGTGCGCAGGACCGGCCAGCGAACTTTGACCGCTAGATCGGCGGTGACCAGCAGGTAGACGAAGTACACCCAACCGTGCACCACGGCGATCCAGCTGGGGGTGTGCACGTCGAAGCCGTACTTGGCGATCATCTCACCGGTGAGCAGCAGCAGCCAGAGGCCGGTGATCCAGGCCAGCGCCCGGTAGCGCAGCAGTGCCGGACCGATCTTGGCGGCGTTCCGGGCCGGGGCGGCAGTGGTCTCGGTGGAATTCTCGCTGGTGGTCAACCGGCGCTCCTCTCGCGGGTGTGCAGGCCTGCCGCGCGGACCTGCTCGTCGATGTCGTTGGCGTGCAGCGCGGCGAGGTACCGGTTGTACTCGGCGAGCACCGGGTCGTCATCGCGGACGGCCTTGGGTCGCTCGGGCAACAGACCCGCCGGGAGTTCGGTGGGTGCGACCGGACCGGCGGCGCGCCGGGCTGCGGGGGCGCGCCCAGGGGTCGAGGCGTCCTTCTCCTCGGTTTCGCCTGCCTCGCGCTCGAGCCGGACGTACCGGAAGTAGGCGAAGACGGCGAACCCCGCGAACAGGGGCCACTGCAACGCGTACCCGAGATTCTGGCCGGTGCCGCTGGCGGACTCGTACCGTTCCCACTGCCACCAGGCCAGCCCCAGGCAGCCCAGCGCGGCGACGATCACCAGCGCGATGAGGGCCGGGCGGTTGTGTGCCGAGCGGCGGGGTGAGGCGGACACGGCTTCTACGGTACCCGTTCTACTACGCGGCCCGTAGAGCCAGGTACGCCGTCCGGCGCGCGCTGTGACCACGATCATCGCGGTGTCGAGCGGTGCCGGACGGAGTGCCCGTAGGCGATCGGTTCCGTGGCTTCGGGGGCACGGACCGGCCTGTTACTGCGCGGGCGTTCGTCCGGCGCTGAACGAGTAGGTGACGCCGGTCTTGCGCTCGGACTCCGCCCACAGCCGCTGCCACAGGTCTTTGTTCTGCGACAGGCGGGTGGACGACGAGGGTTTCACCGGTCCCTGGCTGCCGAACAGCCGGGTCGGGCCCCAGTAGGTCTCGGGGTCGGCATCGGGCATGGTCGCGGCGAACAGCGTCGAGTGCGCGGCCTTGGCGGGCGAGTGCCCGATCAGGCGGATGAACGGCTTGGCGACGTAATCGAGCGGCGTCTCGGTGTGGGCGAAGAGGTCGGTGGCCGAGACACCAGGGTGCACGCCGTAGGAACGCTTCGCCGAGCCGGACTCGCGCAGCCTGCGCTGCAGTTCGCGAGCGAACATCAGATTGCACAACTTGGCCTGCGCGTAGGCGAGATTGCGCTGGTAGCGGCGCTTTTCGTAGTCGAGGTCGTCGATCCAGAGCTTCGGGGTCTGCTTGTGGGCGATGCTGGAGAGAGTCACCACCCGATCGCCGATGCGGTCCAGCAGCAGGCCGGTGAGCGCGAAGTGTCCGAGGTGATTGACTCCCCACTGGGTTTCGAAACCGTCCTTGGTGCGCGAGAACGGTATGTTCATCAGGCCCGCGTTGTTGATCAGGACGTCGAATCCGTCGCTGTCGTCGGCGAACTTGCGGATCGAGGCCAGGTCCGCGAGGTCGAGTTCGGCCACGCGGACGTCGCCGTCGATGCCGCTCGCGACCTCTTTCGCCTTGACCGTGTTGCGGCAGGCCATGATCACGGTCGCGCCCTTGGCCGCCAGGACTTTCGTGGTGACGGCGCCCAGACCGCCGTTCGCGCCGGTGATGACAAAGGTGCGTCCCGTCTGGTCCGGGATCTCAGCTGGTTTCCACGCCATGCGTCAACCTTACTCTGGAGTAAGTTACGGGGGAAGATGTCGCCACCGATCGTCTCAGACGCGAGAGCTCGTGTCGCGGAAGACGACCGCGACACGAGCTCTGGGCGGGTTCGATCAGCGGCCGCTGCCGATGGGTTGCTGGAAGGCTGCGGCGAGCACCACGCCCACCGTCTCGCCCCATACCTGCCACGTCGCGGGGTCCAGCGTCATCGAGCCGACATCGGTGATGGTGACGCCCGCGGCCACCGGCACGCCCGCGAACCGGTCCTTCAGCCACAGCAGCGCGCGCGGCGCCGCGATCGGGTCGAGGGTGAGGTGCTCGCTGAAATGGTCGCGGATGTACTCGACCCGCGCGCCCGGGTCCTGCGCGTAGGCGCCGACGAGCTCGTCGACCGGTCCGACGGGGATCAACCAGTCGGCGTTGGCTTGGTACATCAGCATCGGCATGTCCGGCACCGCTCGGCCCAGCTTCGTCTTGTTCAGTACGTCGACGACGACAGGATCGGTGAACGGGTTCTTCGCCAGCATCCCCAGGTTGTCCGCGAACGGGAACAGCGCGGCCTGGTAGCTCGCGCAGAGCTGTTCCTTGCCCGCGATCATGAGTCTGCCCAGGCCGTTCGCGTTGTCGTCGAGGAATCTGCGCAGTTCGGGATACTCACGCGAGACGCCGAGCGCGCCCGCGAAGATGAGCCCGGCCGACAGGTTGCCGTTGGCCATCCGCAACGCGGCCGACAGATCGGCGGGGATGCCGCCCTCCGCGGTGCCGACCACGTTCAGCTCGGGCGCGTAGTCGCGCTTCAGTTCGGCGGCCCAGCCGGTGGCGATCGCCCCGCCGGAGTAGCCCATCATCCCTACCCTGGTCGCGGTCCCGGACAGTTGCATCGGCGCGAAGTTCTCGGCGGCGCGAATGCCGTCCAGCGTGATACGCCCGGCCAAAGGGCCCGCGGCATAGGCCGAGTCGGGGCCCTGGTGATCGGGGATTACCGCTGCCCAACCTTGGGCCAGCGCCGCTTGCACCTCGAGGAACTGCGCGGCCACCAGGGTCGAGCCGGTCAAGGCCGCCGGGATGGAACCCATCTGCAGCTGATACGACGGCATGCAGTAGTTGCCGGTCGAGTCCTCGGCGATCTGGTACGAGAACAGCGGCCGGTCGGCGACGTAGCCGCGTGGCTTGATCACCGTCGCCACCGCGGGGATGGCCTCGCCGCGGGAATTGGTGGAGCGGTAGGACAGTTGCCAGGCGTCGACATTCACCGGGATCAGCGACAGGTTGGCCAGGTTGACCTGGCGTGCGGCGATGATCTGGCCGGGGGCGAGGTCGGCGTAGGTCGCCACGGCGGGGCGATAGAACGCCGGATCGAAACCTGGTGGCAGCGGCGGAACGGGGAACGGTGGTGCGGGCTGGACCACCGGATCGTCCGGCGCCGGCTCCGCGGCCGCGGGGCCCGCAGCGAGGAGGGGTAGCCCCACGGCCACCGCGGCGAGCGCCGCGAGCAACTTCGGTGCGTGCTTAAGGGAGATGACCACGCGAGAACCTCTTCGTTCGGTGAGCCGCATATGTGAGCCCCATCGGTTTCAGACTGGCCACGAGTATGCGGTGTACCGGCGCGGATCACAAGAACGAATGTCCGGAAATCTCGGCCCGACGGGTGGTTCCCGGTCGCCGCGATTTCGCTACGGTGAGAGGTATGACGGCGACAGTGGGCAGGCAATACGGCGGGCGTGCCGTCGTGGAGCGGAAAGCCGAGCGGCGTCAGCGGTTCCTCGACGCGGCCACCCGGATCTTCGCCGAGCGCGGCTACGCGAATTGCTCGCTGGCCGACGTGTGCGCCGCCGCGGGCTTGTCCAAGCGGCAGTTCTACGAAGAGTTCCAGGCCAGAGAGGACGTGCTGGTCGCGGCCTACGACCGGATCCAGGACGAGGCCGCCGCCGCCGTGCTGGCGCGGCTCGGGGACCTCGACCCTCGATTCGACCTGCCCGCCGCGATGACCGCCGTGGTAGCGGCTTACCTCGCGTCGATCGGTTCCGATCCCTACCGTGCCAAGGTCGCGTTCATCGAAGTGGTCGGGGTGAGCGACCGGATGGAGCGGCATCGTCGCGAACGCAGGCACGCGTGGGCGTCCGTGCTGGAAACGCATGTGGTGCCGGTCGTGGCCCCCGGTTCGCGAGTGCGGGGCGCGCCCGGATGGGGCGCCAGCGCCTTGATCGGCGCGATCAACGGCCTGGCGCACGAGTGGGTGCTCGCCGACCCGCGTCCGACGGTCGCCGAACTCGTCGACCTGCTGGTCCCGATCGCCATGTCGCTCGTCGAGCGGCCGGGGAAGAGCTAGCCGCCCGCGGGCAGCGGATTCGCTGTCGTGTCGCTGGATATCCATCGAAGCGGCGAAGTCCCATACTGGGCTGATGGCCGGTTCGGTTGCTGTCGCTACGGACCCTGTTGCCCCGATGGGCAGGGCCAAGACCGATATCGTGTTCGGCACCATCGTGCTCGGCATGCTGATGGCGGCGCTGGACCAGACCATCGTGTCCACCGCGCTGCCCACCATCGTCGCCGACCTCGGCGGTGCGGGGCACATGGCCTGGGTGGTCACCTCGTACCTGCTCGCCGAGGCGGTGGCGACGGCGCTGGCGGGCAAGCTCGGCGACCTGTTCGGCCGCAAGCTGGTGTTCCAGGTCAGTGCCGTGATCTTCATCGTCGGCTCGATGGTCGCGGGGCTGGCCAACGGCATGCTGCTGCTGGTGCTCGCCCGCGGCGTCCAAGGTTTCGGGGCGGGCGGGCTGATGGTCACCTCGATGGCGCTGATCGCCGACATCATTCCGCTGCGGCAGCGCGGCAAGTATCAGGGCGCGCTGGGCGCGGTGTTCGGGGTGACCACCGTGATCGGCCCGACGCTGGGCGGTCTGTTCACCGACCACGCCAGCTGGCGTTGGTGCTTCTACGTCAACGTCCCGGTCGCCGTGGTCATGATCGCGCTGGCGGCGCGGACCATCCCGCGGGTGCGGGCAGCGGCCAAGCCGATCATCGACTACGCCGGAATCGGGCTGGTGGCGCTGGGCGTCTCCTGCCTGATCCTGGGCCTGGAATGGGGCGGTCAGCAATACGCGTGGGGGTCGCCGACGATCGTCGGGCTGTTCGCCGCGGCGGTGTTCCTGCTCGCCACCTTCGTCGCGGTGGAGTTACGGGCCGCCGAACCGATGCTGCCGATGGGGTTGTTCCGCAGCCGGGTGTTCACGGTGTGCTCCGTCCTCAGTTTCATCGTCGGCTTCGCGATGCTCGGCTCGATGACCTACCTGCCCGCGTATCTGCAATACGTCGACGGGGTCTCGGCGACCATGTCGGGGGTGCGCACGCTGCCGCTAGTAGCCGGTTTGTTCGCCACCTCGATCCTGTCCGGGCAGGTGGTCGGCAAGACCGGGCGCTACCGGTACTTCCCGATCGCGGGCACGCTGGTCATGGCGCTCGGCCTGTATCTGATGTCGACGATGGGCCGCACCACCGGCGCTTGGCTGGAGTCGCTGTACATGCTGATCCTGGGCCTGGGTATCGGACTGGCCATGCAGGTGCTCACCATCGTCGTGCAGAACACCGTGCCCTATGCCCAATTGGGCACCGCGACCTCGGGCGTCACCTTCTTCCGCACGCTCGGCAGCGCCTTCGGCACGGCGATCTTCGGCACCCTGTACAGCAACGAGATCGGCCCGGCGCTCGCCACGGCCCTGGCCGGTGCGCGTGTGCCGCCCGCGGTCGCGGCGGATCCGCAGTCGTTGCGCGCACTGCCCGCCGAACAGTCGGCTCCCATCATCGATGCGTACGCGAACTCGATCGATCACGTGTTCTTGTGGGTCGTTCCGGTCGCACTGGCCGGATTCGTGATCGCGTGGTTCCTGCCCGAGGTGCCGCTGCGCGACAGTGCCCGCGCGGGCGCGGGTGATGTGGGCGAGGGGTTCTCGGTGCCGGATTCGCCCGACCGGCTGGTGCAACTGGAACGGGCCATCGCGGGAACCATGCGCAGAGCGGGGGCGGAGGACCCGATCGGCGCACGCATCCTCGCGGACGCGAACAGCGACCTCACTCGCGGCGAGGCCTGGGCTCTCGGCCAGGTGTATCTGCGCGACCGGGTGCGTGGTCATGCCACGCTGGCGGAGATAGCCAGGGAACACCGGCTCCCCGAAGAGGTCATCGAGCCGATCTACGACCAGGTGGGCGCGGAGGGGTATCTGATGCGCGAGGGGCGGCGGCTGCGGCTCACCGACTCCGGCGCCGCCGAGATGGACCGGATCAAGGCGGCTTGGCGGCGCTGGCTCGACAGCAGGCTCGACGACTGGAGCGAGGCCGATCCCGCCGATCGCGCGCTGCTGGACCAGGCGCTCACCAACATCGCCACGAAGTTGCTGGAAGACCAGGCAAGAGAGCAGGAGACGGTGCCCGCGTGACAGTGCTTGCGCCGCCTTACTCGTAGACGTATATTCGTACGCGAGTAAGGAGGTGCCGCGATGAAGAAACGCAAGGTCGACAACCTGCTGGCGCTCGCGGTGCTGTCGGTGATCGTCGAACGCCCGATGCACCGGTACGAGATCGCGCAGACTCTGCGCGATCGTGGCAAAGACCACGACATGGCGATCAAATGGGGTTCGCTCTACACCGTCGTGCAGAACATGGCCAAAGTCGGCTTCCTCGAGGTGGTGGGCAGTGAGCGCGCCGGCGCGCGGCCGGAGCGGGTGATCTACCGGATCACCGACGCGGGCCGCGCCGAGATGGCCGATTGGACCAGGGAGCTGCTGTCGACTCCGGAACCGGAACATCACCGGTTCGTCGCGGGCCTGTCCATTCTCGCGGTGCTTCCGCCCGCCGAGGTGATCGAACTGCTCGGCAGCCGCATCGAAGCGCTGGAGCGGACCATCGGTGCCGTGCGCCGCGAACTCGGCGAACTCGCCGGCGCGCTGCCGCGGCTGTTCATCGTCGAGTCCGAGTTCGGGCTGGCGATGCTGGAAGCCGAAGCGGCGTGGACGCGTTCGCTGCGCGAGGAGCTGACCGAGGGCACCTTCCCCGGACTGGCGCAATGGCGTGCATGGCACGAGCGCGGTGCGCTGCCGTCCGAGGTCGCCGAGCTGGTGGAGAGGGGGATGGCCGAGAACTAGCCGAGAACCGGACCCGGCGAGGTGCGGCAACACCGCCGCCGGGGCCGATCGAACAGTCTCGAACCGCGCCCGCGAACGCGCACCCGGCTACAAGGCTGGCAACCACAGGATAACCGGGTGGGTGGCGCGTGCGTCGGTCCGGGAACCGAAATCCGTATCGCACGAATCCTGGAGACACCCATGCCCACAACACGTACCGCCCTGGTGATCGGTGGCGGCATAGCCGGACCCGTCGTCGCGACGGCCCTGCGCAAAGCGGGCATCGACGCCCGCGTCTACGAGGCCTATCCCGGCCCTTCCTACGGCATCGGCAGCGGACTCGCCCTCGCGCCCAACGGGATCGCCGCGCTCGATATCATCGGGGCGGGCGACCCGGTTCGCGCCATCGCGCTGCCGGTGACGAAGATGCGGATGGCCGTCGGAGACAAGATTCTCGACCTGCCCGGCCTCTCCGATGTGCCGCCGCTGCAATTGGTCGATCGCAGCGAGTTGCACCAGGTGCTGCACCGGCACGCGATCGCCGCGGGGGTGCCGTTCGAGTACGAGAAACGCCTGGTCGACGTGCACGAGGACGAGTCGGGCAGCACCGCCCGGTTCGCCGACGGCAGCACGGCCACCGCCGACGTGCTGATCGGCGCGGACGGCATCCGCTCGCGAGTGCGCACTCTGATCGACCCGGCCGCGCCCGGCCCCGGCTACACCGGCATGCTCGGCTTCGGCGCGACCACCGAGTGCGACGCCGACCTCCCGGCCGACACCATGACCTTCGCGTTCGGCAAGCGGGCGTACTACCTGTACTGGCCGCTCGGCGACGGGAGGGTGGCGTGGGGAGCGAACCTGCCGCACAAGGAGTATCTGTCGCTCACCGCGGCACGGGCGGTGCCGAGCGCGCAGTGGCTGCGGATCCTGCGCGAGACCTACGGCGACGACACCCCTGGCGGCGAACTCGCTCGTCGGACCACCGAGGATCAGCTGGAGGTGGTCGGTGCGCTGCACATCATGCCGCCGGTGCCGCGCTGGCATCGCGGGCGGATGGTGCTGGTAGGCGACGCGGTGCATGCCCCGTCCAACAGCTCCGGCCAGGGTGCGTCGCTGGCGATCGAGAGCGCCGTGCAACTGGCGCGCTGCTTGCGTGATCTGCCCGCTCCGGAGGCGTTCGCGATCTACGAACGGTTGCGGCGCGAGCGTGTGGAAGGTGTCGCGGCCCGCGCGGCGAAGATCAACCACAGCAAGACGCCGGGGCCGGTGGGACGCAAGGTCATGCAATTGCTCATGCCGCTCATGGCCAAGACCGTGATGAAGCCGGAGAAGACCATGGGACCCGAGCAGCGCTACCGGATCGATTGGGATGCCCCGGCCGAGCACGAACTCGCGTCGGTGTGAGTCGATCGTGAGGTCCCGCAGGGCGGACTGCGGGACCGACCTTCCGGAGTGAGTGGCGATTCGGCGGCGGGATCGCAACGGGCGAGCCGCCGGATCGGCACAATTCCTGGTGCGGCGGCCTGACCGCCGGCTCGCCCGCACGTCGCGCTTCGCTTCACCGGCTGGTCGCTGCGGCGGGGAGCCTCGTTCAGCGTCGCGCGGCGCGGTCGCGCAGGATCTGCGCGGTCTGTTCGTCGCCGGGCAGGAACGCCTCCAGTTGCAATTCGGCGAGCGTGACGTCCACCGCCGTGGCGAACGAAGTGAGCGTGGTGATCAGACGCAGTTCCCCTTCGGCGCAGCGCAGGCGCAGCGGCACCGCGAAACCGAGATGGCCCGGCCCCGGTTCGGCAGGCGGCAGATAGGTCTCCAGTTCCTCGATCAGCTCGTCCAGGACGGGATCGGGACTGCGGGCCATCCGGTTGCGCAGCGCCTCGGTGACGTGCCTTCCCCATTCCGGCAGGTTGCGCACGCGGGCCGCCAAGCCGTCCGGGTGCAGCGCGAGCCGCAGCACGTTCACCGGCGGTTCCAGCAGCCACGGGGCTGCGCCCTCGGTGAGCACGTCGAAGGCGGCGTTGGCGGCGAGGAGGATGCCATAGGGCCGGACCACCAGCGCCGGGTAGGGCAGATGGCCGTCCAGAATGGCGCGCAACGCTTCCAGGATCGGCGCCAATTCGACTGTGTCCAGCTCCGATTCGGGAAAGATGGGCGCGTAACCCGCGGCGAGCAGCAATCCGTTGCGCTCGCGCAGTGACAGCTCCAGCGATTCGGCCAGCCGCACCACCATGGTGCGTCCGGGGCGCGAGCGGCCCTGCTCCAGGAAGCTGAGATGACGTTGCGTGGTGTCGGCGCGGATCGCGAGGTCGAGCTGACTGACCCGGCGCAGCGTGCGCCAGTGCTTGAGCTGCCGGGCGAACCCGGTGGACTGGGCCGCCGTCGTCATAGCAGCAGTATCGGGCGTTGAGCGGCGGGCCCGCCATACCTCGCGGGGAATCGCACAGGCGCCGATCGGCGGCAAGACTTCGCCGCATGAGCAAGGAACTCGATGAGCGGGAACTTTCGCGATTCGCCGAACGGTACATCGCGCTGTGGAACGAATCCGATGCCGAAGCGAGGCGCCAGCGGATCCGGCAGCTGTGGGCCGAGGATGGGGCGCAGGTGCTGGTGGATCCCCCGCAGGCGATGCGAGAGGCGCTGGCGCGACTGTCCTTCCCCATCCCGGCCGTGGAGATCCGCGGTTACGAAGCATTGGACCGGCGCGTCGACCGCGCGTACGACGAGTTCGTCGCCCCTGGCGAGCACGTGTTCGTCACCGGGGGGCCTGCGGTGTTCCTCTCGGTGAATCTGATCGGCCTGCGCTGGCACATGGTGACGAAGGCCGACGGGGCCGTGGTGGGCGGTGGATACGACGTGGTCGCGCTCGATGACGAGGGCCGGATCCGGTGGGATCACCAGTACATCGGCGTCGCCTGATGCAGGCCGTCGCCTACCATCTGGGGGCGGACGGGCTGACCGCCGCGCCGCAGCAGCTACCCGAACCCGGCCCACGGCAGGTGGTGATCCGGGTGCGCGCCGCGTCGCTGAATCGTCGCGATCTGATGCTGATGGACGGGACGTACCCGTTGCCCGCCATCCCCGGCGTCGTACCTCTCAGCGACGGCGTCGGCGAGGTGATCGCCGTGGGTGGCGCTGTGACGCGCGCCGCGGTGGGCGACCGGGTGACCGCCACCTACTTCGTCCGATGGGTGGACGGCCCGCAGCGTCAGGCCCACGTCGTCGAGCAGTACGGCGCGACCTATCCCGGCATGCTCGCCACTTACGCTGTGCTGGAGGAGGATTCGGTGGTGCATGTGCCGAGCCACCTCTCGGACACGGAAGCCGCGACGTTGACCTGCGCCGGGGTGGTGGCGTGGGCCGCGCTGAGCACGCCGCTGCCGGTGCGCCCGGGCGAGACCGTCTTGACCGTCGGCAGCGGATCGGTGGCGCTGTTCGGGGTTGGGCACGCGAGAATGTACGGAGCTCGGATCATCTCGATCACCTCGAATGCGCGCAAAGCCGAGCGGCTGCGCGCGCTCGGAGCCGACGAGGTGATCGATCGGAGCCGGACCCCGGACTGGGAACTCGCCGTGCTGGACCGCACCGGCGGCGACGGCGTGGACCACGTCCTCGACGCGGTGGGCATGCCGACGCTCGCGAAATCCGTGCGGTCGGGCGCGTACAACGCGCGGATCACGATGATCGGCGCGACGCCCGCCGGTGATGTGCCCATGGGCAATCCGTTCGGATCGTCGTATCTGTCTATTCGCCGTATCGCGGTGGGCAGCCGAACGGATTTCGAGGCGATGAATCGAGCGATCGCCGCCCATCGGACGCGTCCGGTCGTCGACCGTGTGTTCCCGTTCGAGGAAGCCGAATCGGCCTACCGGTATTTCCGCACCGGGGATCCGTTCGGGAAGGTGGTGATCGAATGTCCTTGAGGCTCAGGGGCAGGCGCTCAGGACCCGCGCCATGGCGTCCTTCTCGGCCGGGGTGACCCAGAGCTGGTAGGCCGTCTTCACCTGGATCTGCCTGGTCAGGTAGGCGCAGTGGTAGCCCTTGCTCGGCGGTAGCCATTCGGCCGCGTCGGAGTCGCTCTTGGACTGGTTGGTCGGGCCGTCGACGGCCTGCAGGTTGAGCGGGTCGTTGGCCAGATCGCGGCGGCGCTCGGCGGAAAGTTTCTGCGCGCCTTTCTGCCAGGCGTCCGAGAGCGCGACGACGTGATCGATCTGGACGTCGTCGGAGGACTTCGTGCCCCGTTTGAAGTCGATGGTCTTGCCGGTGTAGGGGTCGGCGAGCGTTCCGGTCGCGACTATGCACTTGCCCGACTTGAAAGTCACGTCGGTCAGGTCGCGCTGGAGGATGTCGTTGCGCGTGTCGCAGCCGTTGTTGCCGCCGGGCACCGCGACGTTGTCCGACCAGGGCGGCCCGAATTCGTCTCGGCTGTAACCCGTTTTGGGCGCGCGCTCCGCCACGCGCAGGGCGTTCAACAGGGCGAGGGCGTCGCGCGCGGGAATCGGGGCGGGCGCGTCGGCGCAGACCCGGCCGCCCGTCCCGCAGCCCGCAGCGGTCGACTCGCTGGGCCGTACCGAGGAACAGGAGATCAGTCCGACGGAAGTCGCGACCATGATGCCGAGCAGGGCCAGCCGCTGCGCTGTGGACTTCATCGAACTTCCTAACGCCGAATCCACTTGAAACTGTAACCGGCGTCAAAGTATCCAGTGGCGGGGTTCGCACAACCGAATGGCGCGTATGAGATTCGGCACAGCTGGGCGATAACCGGCCGTGCGCCGACGTGACCGGACCGAAGAATGGGCCCGCCCCCGAATCGCCGTGCCGGCGCCGATTCGGGGGCGGTTATCACGAGGAGTCCTCAGGAGCCGCGCGGTTGTGCGGATAGGTTGTCCACTCCGAAGACCGCACTGGGACGACACCACGGGGCTGATGAGGGGGAGGTCCCGAGGTGTCGAGCCGCGCTTGCTCCGGACTCACTCGTGATGATCGGGGTGATGGGCTCCGGCGGGTGCCGGTGCGCGGGGAAGTCACTATCCGGTTGGTGCCGGCACGCTTCCGCCCCGTCTCCGATCACGCTTGGTTCTACGTATCAAGACAGTAGATAAATATCGGTTGGATTGGCAAGTTCGTTCTGGGGGTTCGAAAAGGTTCTCAGCCTATCTTCAGTTTCGACCATATATCTACTGCATGAGTACGGATTTCCCATTGCTGACGAACCCCGCCGAGGTCGATCGGCACGGATGTGACCAGGGTCACTCCGGGGTCGGTCACAGGCGGGCGGATCCGTGTGTCCAAACGGGTGCAGGCGAAAGAGCCGGACCCGAAAGGACCACATCATGCCCACCGTCGACGTTCTCGATTCCTTCATCCACTACCGCGACACCGGCGCCGGGGACACCCCGGTGGTGTTCCTGCACGGCAATCCGACCTCGTCGCATCTGTGGCGCAAGGTGATCCCGCACGTGGCCGACCGGACCAGAGTGCTGGCCCCGGACCTGATCGGGATGGGCGAGTCGGGCAAGCCCGACATCGGCTACCGTCTCGCCGATCACGCCGCCTACCTGGACGCCTGGTTCGACGCCCTCGGGCTGGACCAGGTGGTGCTGGTCGGGCACGACTGGGGCGGCGCGCTGGCCATGGACTGGGCCGCGCGGCATCCCGGCCGCGTGCGCGGCATCGCACTGATCGAAACGTTCCTGCGACCGATGCGCTATGACGAGTTGCCGCCGCTGGGGGCCGAGCTGTTCCGGAAGTTCCGCTCCGCGGAAGGGGAGCGGATGATCCTGGAGGAGAACATGTTCATCGAGTTCAACCTGCCGAAGGGCGTCGCCGATCTGGCGCTCGAGGATCACGACGTGTACCGGGCGCCGTACCCCACACCGGCGTCGCGCAAGCCGTTGCTGGTGTGGCCGCGCGAGTTCCCGCTCGACGGCGAGCCTGCCGACGTGGTCGCCCTGGTGCGCCGCTACGGCGCGTGGGCGGCCGCGACTCCCGAAGTACCCAAGCTGCTGATGGCGCTGGAGAACGGTGTCGGGCTCGGTTCGGCGGAAGTGATCGAGTGGGCCGCGAAAACCTTCGCGAGCGCCGAGGTCGCGCCGATCGGGCCCGCAGGGCACCACGCGCCGGAGGACCGGCCGGACGAGATCGGCCGGGCGGTGGCCGAGTGGCTCGACCGGCACGCCCAGGCCGTGGCTCCCGTGCGCCCGTGACCCCGGCCGCGGTGTGACCCGGCAGTGCTTGCGCCGAGCGCGGCGCAGGCCGAATGATGGCCGGATGAGCACGGAGCACGACGGAGTCTCGGCGCAGGAACGGGCCGTGGTCGCTCGCGCGGTCGCGGGCGACGAGGACGCCGTCGTCCAGGTCGTGCGCTTGCTGCAGGACCCGCTGTATCGGCTGGCCCTGCGCATGGTCGGGCGGCCCGCGGAGGCCGAGGACGCGACGCAGGAGATCATGGTGCGCGTCCTCGACCATCTGCACACCTGGCGCGCCGAGGCCCGGCTGCTCACCTGGGCTTATCGCATCGGCGTCAATCACCTGCTGAACCTGCGGCGCCAGAGCCCGCAGGAGGCGGCGCACCTGAGCTTGGACGCCTTCCGGGAGGGACTTGCCGACGGATTGTCGGAAGCGGACCATCGCGGCCCGGAAGCCGTGCTGCTGACCGCCGAGGTGCGGCTCACCTGCAGTCAAGGCATGTTGCAGTGCCTGGCCCGCGACGAACGGATCGCCTTCGTGCTCGGTGACGTGTTCGAGCTGAGTTCCACCGAGGCAGCCTGGATCCTCGACATCACCCCCGCCGCCTACCGAAAGCGCTTGCAGCGTGCCAAGAAACGGCTCGGCAACTTCCTGAACGCCACCTGCGGCCTGGTCGATCCGGCGGCGTTCTGCCGCTGCGCACGCCGGGTGGACACAGCGCTCGCGCTGGGACGGATCGACCGCGGCCGTCCGGTGTACGCCCGCCATCCGGTCAGCGCGGGCGGGCGCACCGCCGCCGAGGCCGAACGGCAGATGATCCGGTTGCACGACGCGGCCTCGGTGCTGCGCGCCCATCCGGACTACGCCGCGCCGCAGGCGAAGATGGACGCGATCGCCGGGCTGCTCGGTTCGGGTCGTTTCCCCATGCTCGAGGAGACGTGATCCGCCCGGCCGACGGCGACGGCGCCCGGCGATGGGGGCACGTCCCGAAGACGGGCGCGGTCGCCGCCGGGCGTTCAGCCAGGCGTTCCGGGGTCGGCTGAACCAGCGAGAGGGTCGTCGCAGGTCGCAGTTCCTCGGACTTCTCGTGCGAGCCGGGCGATCTGCGCGGGGCCCACACGGCAGCATCCGCCGATGATCCGCGCGCCACGCGCGAGCCAGTCCCGCGCCTGCCGCGGGGCGAACTGCGCGGGGCCGGTCCACCGGTGGCGCGCCGCATCCCAGTCTTCGCCGCTGTTGGGGTAGGCGATCACGAGTTTGCCGGTATCGGCGGCCAGTTCGACCGCGGCCGCGACATCGGCGGGCGCGCAGCAGTTCACGCCGATCGCGACGATCGCGTCCGAGCAGGCGGCCACCGCGAACGCGTCGGCGAGCGGTTGTCCGGCACGCGTGCGGCTGCCGTCGATGGTGTAGCTGAGCCACGCGGGCACACCGATGTCGTTCACCAAGTCCACCAGCGCCTCGGCCTCGTCGATATCGGGCACGGTCTCCAGGGCCAGCAGGTCGGCGCCCGCCTCCGCGAGCACCTCGATGCGCGGCCGATGCCAGGTCCGCAGTTCGGCCACGGTGCGCCCGTACCGGCCACGGTATTCCGATCCGTCGGCGCACGCGGCGCCGTAGGGGCCGATCGAGGCGGCGACCCATCGGCGCCGTTCGTCGGCGCAGGCGTCGCGCGCCGCACGAGCCAGCGCCACGCCGCGCCGCCACAGCCGCGCGGACTCCGCCCTGGTCAGTCCGCGCGCGGCGAAACCCTCGTACGAAGCTTGATAGGTGGCGGTGGTGGCGATGTCGGCGCCCGCGCGGAAGTAGGCCTCGTGCACGGCCTGGATGGCGGCGGGCCGGTCCAAGAGCAGACGTGCCGACCACAGCGCTCCGGACAGGTCGTGACCGCGCGCCTCCAGCTCGGTGGCCAATCCACCGTCCGAGATCAGTGCCCCCGCCGCCGGGTCGAACAGCACGATTCCACTGTAGGACGCGACCTACTCGTCGTCGGTTTGCTGGGCGGTCGGGGGAACTCCGGTGTCGAGGAACCGGATGAGCCGCTCGATGCGTGCGGTGTGGTCGACACAGCGCTCCCAATGGTGGCCCAGCAGGGCGATATCGATCGCCACCTCGGTGGACGGCCGGGAGACGGAGTCGCGCAGCGCCGAATGCAACTGCTGGTGCAGTGTTTCCATCGGGCGTCCGGCGGGTGTCTCCTCCTCGGGCAGCGGTTGGTGACCCGCGACCGCGCGCCCGGCCAACGCCGTGCGCTCGGCTGCCAGCTCACCCATCGCGGCGAGGATGTCCAGCAGGGGCGGCTGGGCCGCGTGCCCGGGATGACTCTGGTACACCTTGTCGGCGATCCGGCTGACCAGCCAGCCGATGCGCGACAGTTCCCCGGCGATCTGGATCGCGGTCACCACGTGCCGCAGGTCGCGGGCTACCGGCGCCTGCAATGCCAGCAGCACCACGGTGCGCGCCTCGCACGCGCCGTACATCTTCTGCAGTTGTTCGTCGAGCGCGAAGGCTTCGTAGGTCGCGGTGAGGTCGGCGGCGACGAGCGCGTCGGTGACACGTTCGACGGCGTCATGGGCGAGCGTGCACATCAGCGTCAGATCATTCGTCAACGCGATGAGCTCGGCAGTGAACTGGGTGCGCACCGCCGAATTCTCACCTATCGACAGGGGCGTGGTCGATTCCTCGCCGGATGTTCATCGGTAACGACATCGCCTCGGCCGGCCCGCCGACGCTTGCCGCACCGGACAACCGCGCTCGCCGCGTGTGGTGGTCGAGTGGAAGGCGCAGGTCCCAGCCCTTTTTCGTGCTCCGTAAGCGCGGTCGTGCACCGACGGCGACGGTGGTTGCCGCGCGCGGGTGAACCTTGTCGGTCGCCGGGCGGGCTCCACAGGACGACGGAGAGATATTGCTGCACCATCGATTTGTGTCCCGCATCACAAACAGATTGGCATGCAGGACAACTCGCTCGATTGCCCACCGCGTGCCCTCCGTGGTCCCGTGCGATGGGGCGAAGGGTCGGTCCTGCGCGTTGCGCTGGGCGCCTGTTTGCGCCGCGATGCCTGCCGCCGCTCCGGCCGCTCCGTACCGTCGCACCCGCCCTGTTCAGCGCCCGAATCGTGGCCGCGGCGAAGCCTGCCGACGGCCTCGACCGGTGTTACCGTCGCGGCATGCCGAACTTGCGCGATATCCAGCATCGGGTGGTGACGGCGTTCCAGCGCCGGGTAGGCAATCCGATCCTCAGCACACTTCCCGGGCAGACCCTCCTGGAGACCACCGGCCGGGTCAGCGGGCAGCCCCGGCTCACCCCGATCGGCGGACGGCAGGTCGGGCAGGAATTCTGGCTGGTCTCCGAGTTCGGTGAGCGTTCCCAGTATGTCCGGAACATCAAGGCCGACAACCGGGTCCGGCTGCGGCTGCACGGACGCTGGCATACGGGCACCGCGCACCTGCTGCCCGAGGACGACGCGCGTGCCCGCCTGTCGGCGCTGCCGCGTGCGAACAGTGCGGCCGTCCGGCTCGTCGGTACCGACCTGCTCACCTTGCGCATCGATCTGGACGACTGAGCCCGGCTCGGTGCGGGGACGTTGGTCACCTGAGCGGGATGCGAACAATTTGCTGGGACCATGGTGGGCATGCTCCGTCTGTTGATCACCCGCTGGACCGTGCTCGTACCATTGCTCGCCGTTGCCGCCCTTGCGGCCACCTGGGGCCGAAGTCTGCCCGGTGTCGCGGTGACGGTCGTGGTGGTGGCGTTGGTCGGGGCGGTGCTGTCCGCCGTCCACCACGCGGAGGTGGTCGCGCTGCGCGTCGGCGAGCCGTTCGGCTCGCTGGTGCTCGCCGTCGCGGTGACCGTGATCGAGGTGGCGCTCATCCTCACGTTGATGACCCAGGGCGGTGACAAGACCGCGAGCCTGGCCCGCGACACGGTCTTCGCCGCCGCGATGATCACCTGCAACGGCATCTTCGGGCTCTGCCTGCTGGTGGGGGCCCTACGCAGGCGCGTGGCGGTGTTCAACGCGGAAGGCACCGGCGCGGCGCTGGCCACCGTCGCGACGCTGGCCACGCTCAGTCTCGTGCTGCCGACCTTCACCACGAGCAAGCCCGGTCCGGAGTTCTCGCCCGCCCAGCTGGCTTTCGCGGCCGTGGCCTCGCTCGCGCTGTACGGGTTGTTCGTGATGGTGCAGACGGTACGTCATCCGGACGACTTCCTGCCGGTCGAGGCGGACGGCGTCGTCACCGGCGACGAGCACGCCGCGGCGCCCAGCGGGCGTGCCGCGCTGGGCGCCCTCGCCCTGCTGCTGGTCGCCCTGATCTGCGTGGTGGGGCTGGCGAAGGTGGTCTCGCCCGCCGTCGAGTCGGCGGTCGAGTCGGCGGGGCTGCCGCAATCGGCCGTCGGAGTGGTGATCGCTCTGCTGGTGCTGCTGCCCGAGACGATCGCCGCGGTCCGGGCGGCGCGCCGCGACCAAGTGCAGATCGGGCTCAATCTGGCGCTGGGTTCGGCCATGGCGAGCATCGGCCTCACCATCCCGGCGATCGCGGTGGCGAGCATCTGGCTGGACGGTCCTCTGGTGCTCGGCCTCGGCGCGACCCAGATGGTGCTGTTGGCGCTGACCGTCGTGGTGGGAGGGCTCACCATCGTTCCGGGACGGGCGACGCTGCTGCAGGGCGGCGTCCACCTGGCTGTGTTCGCGGCCTTCGTCGGTCTCGCCGCCAGCCCTTGACAGCGGGAACGCGGCGACGACGACCGATCAATCCACATGCGTTCGGCGGTTGGGATCCTGGCCGGGTCGCAGCAGCAGCGTCGGAACCCAGTGGACCTACTGTCCCGCACCGGTTGCACGGTGGTTCCGATGAGCTGTCGCCGCTGCCGCGAGTTGGGGTTCTCCGGCCCGGAACGGTCTCTATCCTCCGGTACGGCCACCGCGCGGGAACGGTGTCCGGGGGCGCACCGCCGCCGGGGTCACCGCCGGTCAGCGCGGGTGCTGGGCCGTGTATCTGGCGCGTTCCCGCGCTCGGCGCTCCGCTTGTCGCGAATTCTCCAGATCCACCGGCAACCCGTGTTTCGCGAGCCGGTGCGCCCGGTTCATCGGCATGTACGCGACCGTGTAGAACAGGGCCAGTAGCAGCGCCAGCAGGATCATCGCGCCGCGCAGCCACAGCTCGCCGGGGAACAGCAGGAACGCCGCGAACAGCGGGGTGAACGGCACCATCCCGCGCAGGACATGCCGGGTGGCGGCGAACCTGCCGGTCAGATCGTCGCGCACCCACTCCCGCATGGAATCGGGCAGGCGGCGTCCGAAGGCGTAGCCGATCCACTGGAGGGGACCGGGCCGCCGTCGCTCTCGGGTCATGACCGGGCTCCTCGGGACGGGATCGGGGCGTCGGGCTCGGCGGGCGCCGACCGGCGGGCCGCCTCGTTCACGCGGGTGAGGACGTCGCGCAACTGCTCGAGGTCGGCGAGGGTGACGCCCAGGCGTTGCACGACGGCCGGCGGGATCCGCTCGGCCCGCGCGCGCAGTGCGGCCCCGGCCTCGGTCAGATTCACCACGAGGTTGCGCTCGTCCCGGCTGTCGCGCTGGCGGCTGATCAGCCCGGCGGCTTCCAGGCGCTTGAGCAGTGGGGACAGTGTGGGGGAGTCGAGCTGGATCGCCTCGGCGATGGCCTTGACCGACATCGGCGCTTCGCCCCACAGCGCGAGCATCACCAGATACTGCGGGTGGGTGAGCCCGAGCGGCTCCAGCAGCGGACGGTAGACGGCCAGTACCGCTCGATTGGCTACGGCCAGCGCGAAGCACACCTGCCGGTCCAAACGCAGCGGATCGTCGATCTCGGTCACCATCGGCCCTCCTTGTCCACAGTCGAAGTTAGCGTATGAATAGTTAGTGCGTTAAGTAATGTGTGCGACATCTCGCCACGAGATACCGGCTCCGGGCATGCCGCTGGTTACCGTGAGATTCATGCACTACGACGCGCGTCCACCCCGTATCCAGGAACTGGACGCGGTCCGTGGTTTCGCGCTGTGCGGGATCCTGGTGGTGAACATCTGGCGGATCACCGACATGCCTGCCACGGACGGATCGGGTGCGGTGTTCCCGGTCCGCCACGTGCTGTCGGTGCTCTTCGAGGGACGGTTCTTCCCGATATTCGCGTTTCTGTTCGGGATCGGCTTCGCGCTGCTGCTGGAGGGCGCCGCGCAGCGGGGCGAGCGCCCGCGGCTGGTGCTGGTCCGCCGGTTGCTGGCGCTCGGGCTGATCGGCTTGGTGCACCAGCAGTTCCAGCCGGGTGAGGCGTTGCTGCCGTACGCGCTGGCCGGATTGGTGATCCTGTTGCCTTCTTCGGCGCTGCCCACCTGGGCGGTGTTCCTGGCGGGCCTGGCAGGCACCTTCGGCGTCGCGCTCGCCTTGGGCGGCGGACTGGCTTTGGCGCCAGGGCTTTTCCTACTCGGCCTGGCCACCGCACGCGCCGGAATCGTGGACAGCCTCGATGAGCGGGGTTGGCAGATCGGTGCGGTCTTCGCCCTCGCCCTGCCCGCCGCGATCGCGGCAGGGCGCTGGGAGTACCGCACACCGTATCTGGAGCTGTGGTCCACCCCCGCCATGGCCGTGGCCGGCCTGCTGGGCGCGCTGGCCTACGTCACCGGGCTGCTGCTGTTGCTGCGCATCGAGCCCGGTCAGGTGCTCGCGGAGATGTTGCGACCGATGGGCCGCATGGCGCTGACCAATTATGTCGGCGCCACCGCCGTGATCCTGTCGGCGGCACCGCGTTTGGGCCTGCCCGGCTCCGACGACTACGCGACGGTTCTGGGGTTGGCGGTCGCGATCGTCGCGGCGCAGGCGGTATTCAGCGCCGTGTGGTTGCGACTGTTCGAGTACGGACCGCTGGAATGGTGGTGGCGCTGCGTCACCTGGTGGACGGTGGTGCCGATCCGGCGCGTGCGGGTGCCCAGCAGCAGATACTGAGTCAGCGCGGAGCCGAGGGGTCGCCGGTGGTGTCGAGCGCGGCCGGCGTCGCGGGGACCAGCGGCGCGGTGTCGAACTGGATCGCGACCTCGACCAGCCACGCCAGCTCGGCGGCCAGCGTGGGCTGGTCCGGCTCGGTGAAGGAGAGATCGTCGCCCGTCGGTGGCAGACCGAGCTCGATCACTCGTTCTCGATGCGGCGCAAGATATCCAGCATCGCCAGCACCGACTCGGCGCGGACCGCACCCTGTCGCAGCCCATCCCGCAGCACGAGCTCCAGCACCTCGTGCTCGGCGTTGCCCTTGAGCGCGTTGATCAATGCCAGCTCGCTCCCGCGCGCCGCCGCCAGCTGCGGGTCGGTGAACGGGGCCAGGCTGTCGAGCCCGAAGTAACCGCGGAACAGCTCCAGCGTCTCGTAGGACGGGTTCACCGCCTGGCCGGTGCGCAGTTTCCAGAGGTAGTTGGCGGACAGGCGCGTCCCGGTGGTGCGGTGGATGTCCTCGGCCAGCGCTCGATGCGTGATCTCCTGCGGCCGACCGTTTTTGCCCGCGGGCGGGTGCATTCCGTTGATCAGGGTGTTGAGCGCCCGGGTGAACGGGTGTGAGTCCTCCCCCATATCAGCGTGTCTCCTGTGGTTGACAGGGCATGTGGCGTAGATCATACTCGTCCTGCTCCGCGAGCGTATGCCGGTGTGGTCGCCCTGAAGGGGTGGGTGACCACGAGAGGCCCGGTACCCGAGAGCGGCAGCAGATGGGGCGATCATCGTCGCTCGCCCCATCTCATCGGAGTTCCACCGGCACCGTGAGTGGCCCCCGATGCCGAAAGCCCGAGCGCCACCCGATCTCTCGTTCGTCCACCGCGAGCGCCGAATCCGGCCATCGGGTGAGGACGTGCTCGACGGCGGCCGCGCTGACGGTGCGCACCAGCGCGTTACCCAAGCAGGCGTGCACGCCGTGGCCGAGGGCGAGCTGTGCGCCGGGGTTGCGCGTGAGGTCCGGTTCGCCCGGCCGAGGGAAGACCTCGGGGTCGTGGTTGGCCGAGGCCAGGCAGAGCGGCACCGTCTGTCCCGCGGGAATCGTCGTGCCGCCGAAGGTGACGGCGGTGGTCGCGAAGCGCGGCCCGGCCAGCACCTGCGGAGACAGGTAACGCGGCAGTTCGTCCACGGCGGATCGCTTGTCGGGCAGCGCGTGCCACGTCTGCCGCTGGTCCGGACGGCCGAGCAAGGTGAGCACCGCACCGGCGATCAGGTCGGCGAGCACTTCGTACCAGACGAACAGCAGGTAGAACAGCAGTCCGGCCGGCTCGTCGGCGGTCGGCGACCCGGCGTCCGCGTGCGCGGCGGTGCAGCGCGCGAGGGCGCTGCCGGATCGCTGGGCATGCCTCGTGGCGTCGGTCCCGGTCGTCATCATCCCGCACTGCCGCTCGGTATCCCGCTGTCCGCCGGTCGTCGGCGCGGGGCTGCGCGCGGGTTCCGGTCTCCGCGCGGCCGGATGGCCACGCGGCGTACCGAGCCGATCAGGAGGCGGCGGCTCCGGTCTGCCGGATCGCGTCGAGCACCTCGCCGTAGGTCAGCGTCGTCGAGTTCACGATCGCGCGTTCGGACGGCACGTCGATGTCGACGGAGTCGATGCCGTTGACGCCGCGCAGCGCCGATTCCACGGCCGACGCGGACTCCCGGGTCACGTTGTGCAATGTAACTGTGTACGTCATGCGAATCGCATTGACGGATTCCACTCGCTCAAACTTTCCTTTTTGTCCCGTTTGATCGCGGGGACCCCGGGAATAGCGGAGTTGTCAAACGAATCGACGCAACAGGGATTGCCATGATCATCATCATCGGGCTCGTCGCCTTGATCGCGGCCGTGATTATCGGAGTTGCCGCCGTAGTGGGCAACACCGGCCCCGCTCAGCAACTGACGAGCGATTTCTCGGTATTCGACTATCACTTCCACGGCTCCACCGGAGCGCTGTTCGGTTACGGCGTCGTGCTCGGTGCGATCGGGATGATCGGACTAGCCCTCGTGCTGTCCGGCGCGTGGCGGGTCACCCGCCGTGGCATGGTCGCGCGTCGTGAACTCGCGCAGTCCCGTCGCGAGATGGCGGCGGTACGGCGTGATCTGGCGGCAGACACTTCCGCACCCGCAGCGCGGGCTCCCCAGGAGCCGGCCTGGCGGCGGTGGCTGCGCGCACCCGGTTCCGGTACTGCCCGGACCGATCGCGGCGCGACGGTGCCGACCTCGAAACCCGTGACCGCGAAATAGTTGAGAAGAAAAGGAATACGACAATGATCATTCTCGGCCTCATCCTCTTGGTCCTGGGCTGGCTGCTCTCGATTCCGCTGCTGACCACCGCGGGCATCATCGTGCTGATCATCGGGCTCGTGCTGCTGGTGGCCGGCTCGGTGGGCCGCCCGGTGGGTGGCCGTCGCTGGTATTACTAGGAATCGCTCATGAAGTTCGAAGATCGCCTCGCGCACCAGGTGCAAGCGACCAGAGGCAGCATGAAGAAATTCCTCGGCAAAGCGACCGGCAACTCCCGGCTGGAGGCCGAGGGGCGGCGTGACCAGACCCTCGGCAACGTCAAGCGCGCCGCGGGCAAACTACGGGACGCGTTCAAGCGCTGACCGCGCACCGATCGACCGTGCCGGGCGAAGGCCGACAGCCTCCGCCCGGCATCGTCGTGTTCCGAGATCGACCCGTCAGATTCCGATCACGTCGGTGAGCTGCCCGATGCCGTAGGTGACGGCCATGGCCAGCGCGCCGCCGACCACCACCCGCACCACGGCCCGGCCCCGAGGGCTTCCGCCCAACCGGGCGCTGACCGATCCGGTGAGCGCGAGCGCGGCGAGCACGGCCGCGAACGTCACCGGAATGCGCGCGGTGACCGGCGGCAGCAGGATGGCCAGCAACGGCAGCAGCGCGCCGAGCGTGAAGGCGGCCGCCGAGGAGAATGCCGCCTGCCAGGGATTGGTCAACTCCGCGGGATTCAGGCCCAACTCGGCCTCCGCGTGCGCGGTGAACGCGTCGTGCGCGGTGAGTTCCTCGGCCACCTTGCGTGCCGTTTCCGGCGTCAATCCCTTGGCCTGGTAGATCGCCGCGAGCTCGGCCAGTTCGTAGTCCGGCTCGTCGCGCAGTTCCCTGCGTTCCTTCGCCAGCAAGGCCCGCTCCGAGTCGCGCTGGGTGCTGACCGACACGTATTCGCCCACCGCCATCGAGATCGCCCCCGCCGACAGCCCAGCGATGCCCGCGGCGAACAACGCGGGCGTGTCGGTTGTCGCCGCTGCCACGCCGACCACCAGTCCCGCCGTCGACACGATGCCGTCGTTCGCGCCGAGCACCCCGGCGCGCAACCAGTTGAGCTTGGACGCGAACCCGTTGCCGTGCGGTTCGTGCGGATGTGCGCCGGGGGCGTCGGTCGTGCGAGCCATAGAACGCACCTTAATCACCGCGCCCGGCGCGGGCGGGAGCCGCGACAGGCCGGTCCGCTACCGATGGGGCGGGCGGGGAACGACCGTTGGATGCGGAAGCATCGTGCGGTGGATGATCTGCAGGACCAGCAGGAACAGCACCGAAAGCCCGGCGGTGGTGAGATCCCCGACCAGCACCGCCAGCACGGCGAACGCGGCGAACACCGGAACCTCCAGCACCGCGCACCAGCGGAGGATCCGCAGCCGCCTGGCGTTGGCGGACAGGCGTTGCACACCGTCATCGATGATGGTCAGCGCCGTCTCGTAGCGCACCATCCCGTCGCCGACCTGGACGAACATGTGCACCGCCTGGTCGCGGCTGAGTTCGCCGAGCCAGGCCCGGTCGATCAGCCGCTTGCCCTCCTCGGCGACCTCCTTGATAACCGCGTCCATGCGGCCCCCTTCCCAGTCGATCGGAGAGTCTAGCGGCCGAATCGCGCCTTCCCAGTGGCGATTCAGGCGGGCGGGAAGACGTACACGCGCTCCGGCACGATCCGCACGATCAACCGTCGCGCCTGCGGCTCCGGTGGGGGAGTCGCCCCGCCCATGTATTTCGCGTACATCGCGATGAGCAGCGTCTTGTCCGGGTCGTCGGTGATCTCGGCCCGGCCACGCACTTCCGCGTACCGGCCGTCGGCTCGGCTGAGCACCAGCAGGCTCACCCGCGGATCGCGCCGCATGTTGCGGGTCTTCAGCCGCCCTTCGATCGTGCTGAACACCAGGGTGTCGCCGTCGTGGTCGACGAAGATCACCGACGACTGCGGGCGACCGTCCGCGTTGGCGGTGGCAAGGACGGCGGCGTGGGGGCCGTCGATCAGGATGCGCACGGTGTCGTCGAGTTGCATCGGAAGTCTCCTCGGTCGTTGCGGGAATCACGGTGATCCCCGTAATGCGGACTTCCGCGCCGGCTCGAAGGAATCGCGAGAAGCGATTCTTTTTCACGTCCCGTCCGGTCTTATCTGCGACGGCTCACGCCCCGTGGACCGGGAAAGGACCTGCGGATGACCTCGACCAGCGCGCTGCCCGACGCCGAATTCACCCGCCGCACCCAGCCGTATCGCCGGGAATTGCTCGCGCATTGTTACCGCATGCTCGGCTCGCCGCACGACGCCGAAGACTCGGTGCAGGAGACCTACCTGCGCGCTTGGCGTTCCTTCGGCGCCTTCGAGGGCCGCTCCTCGGTGCGGACCTGGCTGTATCGCATCGCCACGAACGTGTGCCTGACCGCGCTCGAGCACCATGGGCGGCGCGTGCTGCCGTCGGGTCTCGGCGCCCCGGGCGCGGACCCTTCGGCCCCGCCCGTGGCTGCCCCCGCGGATGTCCGGTGGCTGCAGCCGATGCCGGACGCCTTGGTCGCACCGGACCCGGCCGGTGTGGTGGTGGCCCGTGACAGCCTGCGTCTGGCGCTCATCGCGTGCCTGCAGCACCTGAACGGCAGGCAGCGCGCGGTGCTGCTGCTGCGTGACGTGCTCGGTATGCCCGCGGCGGACGTCGCCGGCGTGCTCGATACCAGCACCGCGGCGGTGAAGAGCGCGTTGCAGCGCGCCCGGGCCCGGCTCGCGGAGGTCGCCGTGGCCGCCGAGCAGGCGGTGCCGCCGAGCGAGCCGGGGCAGCGCGGGCTGCTCGAGGAGTACATGACCGCGTTCCGCCGCGCCGATCCGGCCGCCATCGAACGTCTGCTGCATCGCGACGCCGTACTGGAGATGCCGCCGTCGGCCACCTGGTTCGCGGGCAAGCGGACGTGTGCCGCCTATCTGGCCGGACAGGTCCTCGGCACGCCCGGCGAGTGGCTGATGTTCCCCGCGCCGGCGAACGGGCAGCTCGCCGCGGTCGCCTATCACCGGCAATCCGATTGCGTATACCGGGCTTTCGGCGTCGCGGTGCTCACCACGACGAAGGAGTCGATCGTCCGGATCACCGCGTTCGGCGATCCGGAACTGGTCACCACGTTCGGATTCGCGCCGGTTCTGGGATGAGCGAGCGGGTCACCGCTGGAACTCCTGGCGGGCGTCCCGGACGCCGATCCACACGTAGTCCCGGGCCCTGGTGATCGCGACGAGCTTCTGCCGGTCGGCGAGTTCGGCGCGTTCCCGGTCCGCGCCGGTGCGCGATCGGGGTCCGCCGGACCAGGTCGGATGGAATACAGCCGCGAAATCGAGCCCCTTGGCGCGGTGCACGGTGCCGACCTTGACCGCCGCGTGGGGCGTCCCGTCGTAGTCCTCCAACGGCAGCGTCGCGATGCCAACGGCGTCGAGCGCCCCGGCGAGCCTGCCTGCCTCCTGGCGGGTCCGGGTGAGCACGGCGATGTCGGACAACGATTTTCCGCAGCCGCGGATGCCGTCGACCAGCGCCGCTTCCAGGTACTGGTCGGGCCCGCGCCAGATCCGTACCACGCCGTCGGGGAGGACGACGTCGGCGTCGCGCAACAGCACGCCGGGCGCGTCGTCGAAATCGCCGAGCTCGTTCACCGCGTCGATCCCGGCGGCGTTCTCCCAGACGCGGCGGCGGTTGCGGTAGTCGACCCGCAGGATCGCGCCGCGACCGCGCAGATCGATGCCCGCGTCGGCCATGCGCCAGCCCCCGGCGTACACCTGCTGCTGACCGTCGCCGAGCAGCAGCAGCGGACTCGATCCGTTGCCGCCCGCGATGGCGTGGGCGAGCCGCAGCCCGGCCAGGGTGATGTCCTGCACTTCGTCGACGACGACCGCCTCGTAGGGCTCGGGGAGCGGCTCGTTGCGGATCTCGGCCAGCGCGACGGCGATGACGTCGCTGTAGTCGGAGATGCCCCGCTCACGCATCTCGCTCACATAGGGGACGTACAGCTTGTGCCACACTTCGGCACGCGTGTCGTCATCGAGGCCGATGCCGTTGCGCCCGTGGCGCTCCGCGCCTCGATAGACGTCGAGATCGTCGATCTCCCGGCCCTTGATCACCCGGTCGATCTCCTCGCGCCAGTAGCTCTCGTGCGGCTCGAGGTGCTCGAAGTCGGCTCGCGCCCGCTGCCAAACCCGGTGGAACACGTGGTCGGCTCCGTGCGGGTCGAGTTTCGGCGCCGCGATCCGCTGCGCGAGGAAATCCAGAGCCCAGGAATGCAGGCCGGCGAACTGGACGCGCCCCTCGGTCCCCGGCGCGAGCTGCCGGAAGTAGGTCTCCTGGCAGTTCGCGAGCGTCTTGACGAACGTCGTGTACAGCTGACGGCCGGTGGATCGCTTCGCCTGCCTGGCCATTCGGTGCAGCGCTACTACGGTCTTACCCGTGCCCGCCGGGCCGGCCAGCCGGGCGGGACCGGTGTACGTGCGCGAGACCAGGAGTTCCTGCTCGGGATCCAGGAAGGTCATCCAGTGGTGGAACGGCCTTCCCAGCGCCGCCGCACGCTGCGGCGCGAGGACTTCCGACCGATCGAGCAAGGTGAGATCCGTTGCCTCCGGCGCCGGTTCCTCGATCTCCAGCAGCTCGTACTCCCGGGCCGACTGATGCGCGACGGTGTTCGCGACGGCCTGGACGCGGGTGGGCTTCAGCTGCCGGTGCCGTGCGCGGATCACCCGATCGAGCTCGCCCGGCCGGGCGACAGCGAACCTGCCGTCGCCGCGAAGTCCGACCTCACCGGGGACGAGGAGCACGATCTGCGCATCGTGGGCGACGACCTTCTCCCGCCCGAATTGCAGTCTGCCGAACCGCGCCTCGAGATGGCGGCGGATGCCGTCGAGTTCGGCGGGCACGTCCTCGGCGAACCGGAACGCGAAAAGCCCGGTGCCGCAGACCAGCAGCGCATGGGCATGGTCGGCGGGCACCGGATTCCGGTGGACGAGCAGGCAGCGTCCCGGTTCGGTCAGCGCCTCGGTGAGAAACGCGCGCTGATCCGAGGTACAACCGGGGATGCGAGTGAGCGTGTCTGTGACACGCGAATGCCAGGTGTTCATGGAGTCCCCCTTCCGGTGCACACCTACCCCGTGTTCGACGGTAAAGTCGCGGCGTCGAGGAGGGAATGGGCCGAGGGCTTTCGGAGACAACCGTTATCGAATGGGACTTTCCGGATGCCGGACTGTTGTCGATCTGTCACCCGAAAGTGTTGTGCGCCTGCGTCCTTACCTGTGCCTCGGTGCGACGCAGGCTGGTAGGCGTTGTGCCCCACCACCTTCGGGCGCATCGAGTGAACGTCGCCTGCTCGGACAACCCGATCAACGAGGCGACCTGACTCATCGGCATGTCCGTCGTGGTCAGATACCGCCGCGCCGCGTCCCGGCGGACCTCGTCCAGGATCGCCGCGAACGAGGTGCGTTCGGCGGCGAGCCGTCGTTGCAGGGTGCGCGGATGCACGGTCAACAGCCGTGCCACCGCGCCGATCTCGGGCGCGGAGGTGCCGAGCAGTTGCCGGACGGCGGCGCGCACCTGCGGGGCGATCGCCGCCGTCGCGTCGCCGGACTGCTCGGCGAGAAACGCCATGGCCAGCCGGTGCAGGTTCTCGTCACCCCCGGTGAGCGGCCTGCTCGCCAGGCTGCTCGGCAACCGCAGGGCCGCGAACGGACGCTCGGCCCGCACCGGCGCGCCGAAGAACTCCTCGTACCCGGCGACCGCCGCTGCGGGCCGGTAGGGCAGCTCGACCGACCGCAACCCGTAGCGGTTGTCCACCAAGCGCTGAATGGTGCGGTGCACGAATGCCAGTCCCAGGTCGGTGGCCTGGACCGGGGCCGGAAGCCCGGGGTGCACGCCATAGCGCAGCGCGATCACGCCGCGATCGCCGTAGGGGTCCGGCTCCAGCGTCAAGCTGAGCGACCGCGCGTGCAGGAACAGATAGCGCGCCGAGCACTCGAGCACGTCGGCCAGCGACGGCGAATTGCGGATGGCCAGTGCGAGCGGGCCGAGCATGTCCAGGTCCTGCCGTTGCGCGATCCGCAGGCCCAGATCGGGGCAGCGCAGCTGGTGTGCGGCCAATTCCAGGACGGCCGCGACGCGCTCGTCGGGTACGAGCAGGTCGTCGGCGTCCAAGGCGGCCACCGGCAGGCCGCATGCCGTGGCGAGCGCCTCCGCGTTCCCGCCCAGTTCGGCCACGGTCGCGCGAAAACCACGCAACCCGGCCGAGCGAATGACCGACATGTCGTAGAGAATCAAATAGTTGTCGCGCAAAGTCAAGAATGCGCGGCCGCTCGGCTCGCACACTGGAACAATGACCGAGACCGCCGCAGCACCGGAACACCTCGATGTCGTGATCGTCGGCGCCGGGCTGTCCGGTATCGGCGCGGCCTACCGGCTGCAGACCGAATGCCGGGGCAAGACGTACGCCATCCTGGAGGCCCGCGACACGCTCGGCGGCACCTGGGACCTCTTCAAATACCCCGGTATCCGCTCCGACTCGGACATGTTCACCCTCGGCTACCCGTTCCAGCCGTGGCGCGATGCCAAGTCGATCGCGGACGGTCCGTCGATCCTGCGCTACATCACCGAGACCGCGACCCAGCACGGCATCGACCGGCACATCCGCTATCGCACCAAGGTGGTCGCCGCCGACTGGGACAGCGCGGCCGCGCGCTGGACGCTGACGCTCGCGCGGCGCGACCCGTCGGGCACCACCGAGACACACACGCTGACCTGTGGCTTTCTGTACGCCTGCGCCGGGTACTACGACTACGACCAGCCGTACGCGCCGGAGTTCCCCGGCATCACGTCGTTCGCCGGCCAGGTGGTGCACCCGCAGTTCTGGCCCGAGGACTTCGACTATCGCGGCAAGCGCGTCGTCGTGATCGGCAGCGGCGCGACCGCGGTCACGCTGGTGCCTGCCATGGCGGAGCAGGCACAGCTGGTGACGATGCTGCAACGCTCGCCGACCTGGATCAGCGCGGTTCCCGGCCGGGACAAAGTGGCCGACAAGATCCGCGACCTGCTGCCGCCGCGGCCGGCGCATCGCGTGATCCGCGCCAAGAACATCCTGTTCGGCATCGGCTTCTACCAGTACTGCCGACGGCGTCCGGAAGCGGCGCGCAGACTGCTGACCGGCCTCACCACCCGCATCCTGAAGGACGAGCAGGCCGTCGCCGAGCACTTCACGCCCAGCTACAACCCGTGGGACCAGCGGCTGTGCGCGGTCCCGGACGCGGACTTCTTCAAGGCGATGCGCAAGGGCAAAGCCGAGGTCGTCACCGACCACATCGACACGTTCGTGCCGGAGGGCATCCGGTTGCGGTCGGGCCGGGTGCTGGAGGCGGACGTCGTGGTCACCGCGACGGGGCTGCAGCTGCTCGCCTTCGGCGGGATCGCGCCCAGCGTCGACGGCGTGCCGGTCGGATTGTCCGAGCAGTTCGTCTGGCAAGGGGCCATGCTCACCGGCGTCCCCAACTTCGCCGTGTGCATCGGGTACACCAATGCGTCCTGGACGTTGCGTGCCGACCTCACTTCCCGGTTGGTCTGCAAGGTGCTCGATCACATGGACCGCCGCGGTTACGCCGCGGTGGTGCCCGAGCCGCAGGGCGAACTCGCCGAAAACCCGCTGCTGGATCTGGCTTCCGGTTACATCCAGCGCTCCATCGGCGACTTTCCGCGTCAGGGTGACCGTCATCCGTGGAAGGTGCGGCAGAACTACCTGCTCGACTCCGCCACGACCCTGCGCACGGACTTGGACAAGACGCTCACCGGGACGCCGAAATCGGCGCTTCGGCGGCCGGTGCCCGTCGCCTAGCCCGGACGAACGATCACGCGTCCGAGTGCGGTCAGCGGACCCGGAGCACCACGATGCCCGGCACCGACCGGACGTAATCGGCGAACGGCGAGTCGACCACCCTCTGATTGACCGCGAGCGAGGACGCGTTGCGGAAGACCGGACCCGTGTCGGTCATGACGAAGATGCCGACGTGGGTCACGTCCAGGCCCGGTTGGTCTGTGTACGCGCCGATGTAGTCGCCGGTGCGCAGCCCGCTGACGACATCCGAGCCGACGGCGGCGCTCGGGATGTAGGTGACGGCGCGATCGACCACGGGCAGTCCGGGGAGATAGGCGCCGCCGTCTGGTCGGGCATTGAGGTGCTTGCCGACGGTCACGGCCGCGGCGCTCAACGTAGCCGTGACGTCGGTGGCCGCGATGTCGGCGACGTGCGACCAGTCGGTGAAGAAGTGTTTGCGGTGCGGGAACTCGACTCGCCCCCCGGCGTAGCGCGTCCGGATCAGGTTCGCGGTGAACTGGTCGCGGTCGGTCGACGCGGTGAGTGCGTGGACATAGTCGAGGTAGGTGAAGCAGTCCAACCGGCGGAAGTCGATGACCAGTTGTTCGGGCTCGGTCGCCGACCCGATGAGCATGTTCGCGCCGTAGGGCGTGCCGAGGAAGGGGCGCGACAGCAGCTCGATCAGCTCCGCCTTGCTCGCCGAGACGGAGGCTCGACCGCGCAACGCCAGCAATTCGTCGAGCTTTGCGGCGGTGACGTCGTCGAGGCGCGCGGCTTCCGGCGCGCCGAGTGCCGAGGGAGGTATCGACACAGCGCAACAGACGAGGGCCGCGAGAACGAGCAGTACCCGAACGATGATGCGCAAGACGCCTCCAGCAGAAGGGATCGGCCGATCGGTACACGACAGCGCTACCACGGTAACCCGGCGACGGCGTCGGCAAGACCTAGCGCCGTACAAACACCCTTGCTGGTGGACTGAACGCCGGGTCACCACGCGGTGGCCCACGTTCCGACCGAAAGGTTTATCCGACATGACGAGAATCGTTCGAGCCACCCTGGCACTCGGCGGCCTGCTCGCCGCGGGGGCGCTGCTGGTTCCGGCGGCCGCCTCCGCGCAGCCGCAGCCGGGCGGCCTGCTGGAGACGACGTGCAGCTTCGCGCAGATCGACGCCGCCGTCCACGCCCAGTTTCCCGACGCCGCCGCCCGGCTCGACGCGCATCCCGACCGGAGGGCGAAACTTCAGGAATTGCTGAGCCTGCCGGTCGAGCAGCGCAAGCAGCGCGCCCAGGAGTTCTTGAATACGCACCCCGAGGCCAAGCGCAAGTTCGAGGAGCACCGCGACTCGCCGCAGGCTCAGCAGCACCGCGAGAAGCTGCGCGTGCTCGCCGACACCTGCCACAACTACTGACCACGTCGCGGGCGAGGTGTCGGACTCGCCCGCAACCAGCGTGCGGCCTCGCTATCCCCGGGCGCCCGGGAGGTCGACGGTGACCGTCAGACCCCCGTCCGATCGCGCCGCCGCTCGCACCGTGCCGCCGTGAGCCTGTGCGACGGAACGCACGATGGACAAGCCGAGACCGGCGCCGCGGGTCTCGGAATCGGCCAAGCGTTCGGCGTTGGACAGCCTGCGGAACGGTTCGAAGAGACTGTCGACTTCGAAAACGGGTACCGGCGGGCCACTGTTCTCGACGGTGAGCACGGCGCGGTCGCCGCGCGTCCGCGACCGGACGACCACCCAGCCGTTCGCGGGGATGTTGTAGCGCAGGGCATTGTCGAGCAGATTGTGGACCAGGCGTTCCAGCAGCAGGGGATCACCCGAGGCGGGAGCGGGTTCCAGATCGGTGGTGATCTCGGCTCCGGGTCGTTCGGCCCACTGTCCGGCCGCGTCGGCGGCGATGCCGGCGAGGTCGACCCGGCAGTGCTCGGTCAGCCGCTGGTCGCTGGTGGCCAGCACCAAGAGGCCGTCGATGAGTCGTTCGTGGCGGCGGTTCACCTCCAGCAGCGTGGCTCCGAGTCGGCGGGTGGACTCGGCGACGCCGGGGTCCTCCAACGCCACCTCGATCAGCGTCCGGTTGATGGTCAACGGTGTGCGCAGCTCGTGCGAGGCGTTCGCCACGAATCGGCGCTGCCCGTCGAACGCCCGATCCAAGCGCTCCAGCATCGCGTCGAATGTGTCGGCCAGATCTTTGATCTCGTCCTGCGGGCCGTCGAGGGCGATGCGCTCGTGCAGGCTGGTGTCGGCCACTCGCCGTGCGGTCGCGGTGATCCGCTGCAATGGCTGCAAGGCGCGGCCGGCGAGCAGCCAGCCGAACCCGCCCGCGGCGATTCCCACCGCGCCGAGGGAGACCAGCGACCACACCAGCATGGCGCGCAGGGTGTCCCGCCGGTTGCGTTGGGCCTGCTCGGTCAGCGCTTTGAACAGCTCCGTGGAGACCGGGGCCCGGTTCCGCTCCGCTCGCTCGATGAGATACGCCCGGACCACTTGCTGCGCGCCGCCGCCGGGCCGTCGCTCCAGCGACTGGTTCAGGTAGAAGTACATCAACGCGACCAAGACCGCGCCGGCCAGGAAGAACGCCGTCGCGTACAGCAGCGTCAGCCGCAGCCGAATGGTGCGCCCGCTCATCGGATCCGGTACCCGACGCCGGGCTCGGTCTCGATCAGCCGCGGGTCGCCCAGTTTCCGCCGCACGTTCATGATCGTGTACCGCACGACGCCGGTGAACGGGTCGATGTGCTCGTCCCACGCCTTCTCCAGCAATCGCTCGGCGGAGACCACGCCGCCGTCCGCGCGCAGCAGTTCGGCCAGCACCGCGAACTCCTTGCGCGACAGAGTGACCGGCTCGCCGTTCCTGGTCACGGCGAACCGGTGTGCGTCGAGCCGGATGCCGGACCGTTCCAGCACCGGGGGAGCGGGGGTGCGCGCCCGTCGTCCGAGCGCCTGGATCCGGGCGACCAGTTCGGCGAACGCGAACGGCTTCGTCAGATAATCGTCCGCGCCAAGGCCGAGCCCCGCCACCCGCTCGGCCACGGCGCTCGCGGCCGTCAGCATCAGAATCCGGGCCGAGCCGCCCGACTCGATGAGCGTGCCGCAGACCACGTCGCCGGACACGCCGGGTAGGTCCCGATCGAGTACCACCACGTCGTAGTCGTTCACGCCGGCGCGCTCCAGCGCCGCCGCGCCGTCGTACACCACGTCGACCGCCATGGCATGCCGACGCAGTCCGTCGGCGATCGCGTCGGCCAGCAATGTCTCGTCCTCGACAACAAGCACCCGCACACCGTCATCGTGCCCTGTCCGTTGTTGGGCGGACGTTGGTTCGGCTTCGGCAGGCAAGTCTGGGTAGGCTCGCGCACGTCCCGGCGCACCCGACCCACCAGGAGAGACAAGCCATGGCAGGCGACTGGAACACCCAGATCATCGAAGAATTCCGCGCCAACCAAGGCAAGGTCGGCGGCCCCTTCGCCGGTCGCGAGTTGCTGCTGCTCACCAGCATCGGGGCGAAATCGGGGCGTCCGCGCACCAATCCGCTCGCATTCATCCGCGACGGCAGCGACCTCGTGGTCGTCGCCTCCAAAGCGGGCGCGCCCACCAATCCCGACTGGTTCCACAATGTGCGGGCCAACCCCACGGTCACGCTCGAAATCGGCACCGAGACCCTGGAGGCGACCGCGACGGCGATCACCGAAGGCCCGGAACGTGATCGCCTCTACGCCGCGATGGTCGAGGTGATGCCGGGCTTCGCCGAATATCAGGAGAAGACGGACCGGGTGATTCCGGTCGTCAAGCTGACGCCGCGCTGAGGCTCTCCCAGGCGGGCGGACCGCCGTGACGTCGTTGTCCAGGTCGGGCGAGGACACTCCGATGCCGAGAATTCGTGCGCCGATGCGGCTTTTCCAGCGCACCGTCGGCGCCGCCTACACCGGTTGCGTGGAGCGGAAAGGCACGGTGAGCCCCGCTAGGACGGTGGCGATGGCGAGGGTTATCCGGATCAGACGACCCGACGGTCGGACCTTTCGCGCAACTTCAGCCTGCCGTGATTCCGGTGATCAGCGTCTGATCCGTACCGGTCCGTGTGGTGATGAACTGGGTGAAAGTGTTCGACTCTTCGCCGGGAAACTGCTGCGTCAAACGAACTTCCCACCGCGCCTGACCGTCGGGGCCGTCTCCGGCCCGGGAGATCTGCACACAGTAACGGGTGCCCACCGGCACCTGATTGATGCCGCGCTGGATCTGATCGGCGGGCGATACCGCCGCGTCGGGAGCCACCACCGCGCGCGCCCGGTACCCGGACCGTTCGGCGTAGTAGGCGTATTCGAAGGCGAAGATGGCGTCGGGGCCGTTACCGGTGCCGCCCGGGTCGGTGCCGGAAACGACGTCGGCGGTGCGCTTCTGCTCGCATCCCGGCGTGGCGATGGCCCAGGGGGGCTTGACCCGTGAGGTGGATGGCGCGGTGGTCGGCGCGGGCACGGCTGCGCGCGGCGGCGAGGTCGCCGCCGATTTGCGCGAGTTCGCCTCGGAACCGTAGATCATGGCCAGCCCGATCGAGACGGTGGCGACCACGATGCCCAGCACGATCAAGACGGTCAGGGCACGATTGCTTCGCTGTTGATCGGTGCGGCGCGGACGGCGCACCGGAGTGCCGGGCTGGATACCGGATCGGTTGACGATGGCGGGCGCGGTGCCGCGGTTGTCCTCGGCCTGGACCGGCTCCGGCTCTGCGGGCGCGCTGCGTTGCGGCGCGGCCACCGGTTGCGGCGGGCGCGCCGCCGGTGGTGCGGGCTCGAGCCATTGCTCCCACTCGCCGAGTCGCGGCCGGACCGCCGGCCGCTCCTGTGGGCGCGGTGGTTGCGCGGCCTCGTACTCCGGCTCGCGACGGCGAATCTGCTTGCGCCGGCCGGGTGATCGACGACGCTTCGCCGGTTTGCCCGGGGGAATGCGCAGCATCGGTAGACCCGTGTCGAACGGATTGCTCTGGCCTGCGCCCTGACTGGGATGCTCCCGGTCAGGGGGCGTCATCGTCGAATTCGCCCAGCACCGGTACGACCGCGGTCACCGCGGACGGGATGGTCACGCCGAGCTGTCCGTCGCGCGGCTTGTGTTCCTGGTCCGCACCGCCCGGCGGCGGGGCGGGCGGCACCACCATGCCACCGGTGGGGCCGGGATGCGTGGGGTGGTCGGGACTGCTCGCGGGCGCCGGCGGCGCGCTGTCGACACGGGGTGGCGTCACCGCGGGCGCGGGCCTGCTCTCCGGTCTCGGTGCGTCCGCCCGCGCGGCCGGTGCCGAGTTGCCGGGCGGGATCACCGAACCGGGCCCGGTGGTCGACGGCTTGTGGTCCTGGGACCCGCCGAAGTCGAACAACTTCGAGGAATTCTTCGAGTCGTCGCCGTTCGTGCCGGAGTTGGTGGTGGAGCCCGGGTTGATCAGTTCCGGTATCGCCTTGTCCGCGGCCGCCGCGATGGTGTCGATGCCGTGGATGCCTACTTCGGCGATCTTGTCGATGATGTGCGTGCCGATGTCGACGCCCGCGTTGATGGCCGTCGTGCCGAGGTCCACGCCCGCGGAGATGAGCGCCTGCTGCAACTGGAGCTGCGCGGCCAAAGCCGGGTCCATGGGTTGCGTGGTCGCGGGCGCCGTGGCGCCGGGCACGGTGGTGGTGCTGGGCCCGACCTGCCCGGTGCCCCCCTGAGCGGTGGCCTGGCCTTGGCTGACGCCGGACGGCGCGGTGACCGTGAGCGGCCCCATCTCGTCGAGTCGCCTGGTGTGGTCGTCCATTTCGGTGCGCGCGGCCGTCACGGTGGTGAGCGCGTCGCGCAGCGCCAGGGTGGCGCGCGCGATGACGGCGTCGGTCTCCGGCGCCGAGGTCGCGTTGTCCAGGATCTCCCGCGCGTCGCGCCGGAAGTCGGCGATGATCTGGTCGACGCGCCGAGCCGCCCGCCCGGATGTCGCGTGCGCGTCGGCGAGCACGGACAGATACGCAGGCCCTCGATCGGAGATGTCGCCGATCTGGGTCTGTGTCGTGCGCAGCGCGGGAACGGCGCTGTCGGCGGCCCGGGAACTCCAGCTCGACTCCAGCGCGTGCAGGCCTTCGCGGTGCGGGCCTTCGGTGTCCGCCGCCTGGGTGGAGGCGGCCGAGAGCGCCCCGGTCGCCGCCGCGCTCGGCACGCCGACTCCCGTGCCGAGCGAGGAGCGCAGCGTCAGCAGCGGTTTGACCAGCGCGGCGATGATCGGCGGGTCGACGCCGGGCGAAGTGCTCGGCGGCCGGGTGGCCTCGGCGACGGGCTGGGTGGCGTGCGCCCGTTTGCGCAGTCCCATCAGGCTTCTCATGCCAGTGCCTCCCCGGACCGGGTGATCGCGGCCGCCGTCGCGGCGTCGACTTCCTGCGCGTTCTCGCGGTAATCGCGCAGGACCCGGCCGTACGCGCCGACCAGCTGCCCGGCGGTCGACAACGCTTCCGCGTGTTCGGCGACGGCCGCGGAGAAGCGGGCCGCGAATTCCGCGCCGACGAGCCCGAGATCGGCGGCCAGCCGTTCCGGATCCACCGCGCCGGAGGCGACCGTGGCCGCCGACGCCAATTGTTTGGACACCGCGTCCGCGATCGCGGTGTAGGCGGCCACCGCCGCCGGGTCGAGCCTGAGCGTGTCCACTGTTCCCCTCCCGGATCCCAGTCTGTCGCTACCGCGCCATGATTCACCGCCAAGGGTACTGTGCCGGAGGGCCGCCATGCGCCCGATCGTGGGTGGTCTGTTCCGGGCGGATGCCGCCCTTCAGGGTTTCCGGTCTCCGCCACAGGGCGGAGTGCGTACCCGCCGCCTCCACACGCGATGTGCCGACGCGGGCCGACGGCCCTGTTCACCAGCCCTCCCGAGCCGCTAACCTGTCCGGCCGCGATGGCGGCCCTGCGAGCCACGCTGGCGTGTCGAGATTGTTATTCGGGACAACAAATTAGGTGTTGTGCCCTGCGTCACAGTCCCATATGTTGCTGTGAACAACATTCGTTCCACTCCGACCGGCTGGGACAACGTCCTGGCCGGTGATGAAAGGCCCACTCATGCGTAAGGGCATGTTCAGCGCCGCCGCGCTGTCGTTCGCGCTGCTGACCGCCGCGCTCACCGCCTGCGGCGACGATTCCGCGGACTCCGGCGGCAGAACCCAGATCGGCGTGATCCTCCCGGACAGCAAGACATCCGCCCGTTGGGAGACGGCGGATCGCAAATACTTGCAGCAGGCGTTCCAGGACGCGGGCGTCAAGGCCGATATCCAGAACGCCCAAGGCGACAAGAACGCCTTCCAGACCATCGCCGACCAGATGATCACCAACGGCGCCACGGTGCTCGTGATGACCAACCTGGACAGCGGCACCGGCAAAGCGGTGATCCAGAAGGCGAAGTCGCAGGGCGTCACCGTGATCGACTACGACCGGCTCACCCTCGGCGGCGGCGCGCAGTACTACGTCTCCTTCGACAACGTGAAGGTCGGCAGCCTGCTCGGCGAGGGTGTCGCGCAGTGCCTGACCGATCGCAACGCGGTACGGCCGGTCGTCGCGTACCTGAACGGCGGACCGACCGACAACAACGCGACTCTGCTGAAGACCGGCTACGACGGGGTGCTGAAGCCGCGGTTCGACGCGGGCCGGTACGTCAAGGGGCCCGATCAGGCCGTCCCGGAGTGGGACAACACCAAGGCCGGCACCATTTTCGAGCAGATGCTCACCGGCACGCCGGACATCGGAGGCGTCGTCGCGGCCAACGACGGCTTGGCCAACGCCGCCATCGCGGTGCTGAAGAAGCAGAAGCTCAACGGTCAGGTGCCGGTCAGCGGACAGGACGCCACGGTCCAGGGCCTGCAGAACGTGCTGGCGGGCGATCAGTGCATGACCGTCTACAAGGCGATCCAGAAAGAGGCCGAGGCGACCGCGAAGCTCGCGGTGGCGCTGGTGAAGGGGGAGCGGGGCGCGACCAACGGCGCGGTGCGCGACCCGGAGTCGAACGCCGACGTGCCGTCGGTGCTGCTGGAGCCCAAGCCGATCTATCCGCGCAACGTCAAGGACGTGGTGGCCGACGGCTACGTCACCAAAGCCGAGTTGTGCACCGGTGAGTTCGCGAAACTCTGCGCGGACAACGGGATCTGATGTCGCCCGCCCCTTCCGCGGTTCGATGAGGGGATTGCGGAAGGGGCTCCATCCCTGCGGAGGAGCAAAACCCATGTCCGAACTGCCGGTCATCGAATTACGCGGAGTAGAGAAGAGTTTCGGCCCCGTCCACGTCCTGCACGAAGTCGCTTTCAGCGCCTATCCCGGCGAGGTGACCGCCCTCGTCGGCGACAACGGCGCGGGCAAGTCCACGCTGGTCAAATGCATCGGCGGCACCCACCCCATCGACGCGGGCGAGTTCCTCTTCGATGGCGTTCCGGTGCAGGTGCACAGCCCGCGCGACGCGGCCGCGCTCGGCATCGAGATCGTCTACCAGGATCTCGCGCTGTGCGACAACCTCGACATCGTCCAGAACATGTTTCTCGGCCGGGAACGCAGGCGCGGTCTCGTGCTCGACGAATACGCGATGGAGGAACTCGCCGGAAAAACGCTGGCGAGCCTGTCGGTGCGCACCGTCAAGTCGGTGCGGCAGCAGGTCGCCAGCCTGTCCGGCGGGCAGCGCCAGACGGTGGCCATCGCGAAAGCCGTGCTGTGGAACAGCAAGGTGGTGATCCTGGACGAGCCGACGGCCGCGCTGGGCGTCGCGCAGACCCAGCAGGTGCTCGAGCTGGTCCGCAGGCTCGCCGACCAAGGCCTCGCGGTGGTGTTGATCTCGCACAACATGAACGACGTCTTCGCGGTGTCCGACCGGATCGCCGCGCTCTACCTCGGCCGGATGGCCGCCCAGGTACGGACCTCCGACGTGACGCACGCGCAGGTCGTCGAATTGATCACGGCAGGCCGCAGCGGCGCGCTCGGCCTCGAGGCGAGCGGAGCGACCCGATGACCGCGGTGACCACCGAGCGGCGACCGGCGGCGCCGGTGACCGACCTGATGAGCGGCTACGTCGGCCGGGTGCGCGGCGGCGACATGGGGGCGTTGCCCTCGGTGATCGCGCTCGTCGTCCTCTCGGCCGTCTTCTGGGCTGCGCGCCCGGTCTTCATGTCCGAGGCGAACTTCGCCAATCTGTTCACGCAGGGCGCGGCCATCGCGGTGATCGCGATGGGGCTGATCTTCGTGCTGCTGCTCGGCGAGATCGACCTGTCGGCCGGATTCACCAGCGGGGTCTGCGCCGCCGTGCTCGCCGTGCTGCTCACCGACGAAGGGTGGCCCTGGTACGCGGCGGTGCTGGTCTCGCTGCTCACCGGCGTGGCGATCGGACTCGCGATCGGCACGGTCGTGGTGAAGATCGGGATCCCGTCGTTCGTGGTGACGCTGGCGGCTTTTCTCGCGCTGCAAGGCGTGGCGTTGAAGATCATGGACAACGGCCGCAACATCGCCATCCGCGATGAGACGATCGTCGCGATCGCGAACAAGAACGTGCCGCCGCCGATCGGCTGGGCGCTGTACGCGCTTCTGGTCGCCGGTTTCGCATCGATCCAGTACCGGAAGTGGCGGGCGCGCACGAAACTCGGGCTCACCGGCACGACGGCGCGGGCGGTGGCACTACGAGTTGTGCTACTGGCCGTCGTGGCGGGCGCGGCGGTGCTGGTGCTCAACGGCGAGCGCAGCCGCAATCCCGCGGTGCACTCGCTGGCGGGGATGCCCATCGTCGTGCCGCTGATCGTGGCGCTGTTGCTGCTGTGGACCTTCGTGCTGGACCGCACCGTGTTCGGCAGGCACATCTACGCCGTGGGCGGCAACGCCGAGGCCGCCCGGCGCGCGGGCATCGCGGTGGACCGCGTGAAGATCACCGCATTCGTGCTGTGTTCCACGATGGCGGCGGTCGGCGGGCTCATCGCGGCCTCGCGCGCGAACTCCGTCGATCCGAACACCGGCGGCAGCGATGTGCTGTTGACGGCGGTCGGCGCGGCGGTGATCGGCGGCACCAGTCTGTTCGGCGGTCGCGGACGGATGCTGGACGCGGTACTCGGCGCCGCGGTGGTCGCGGTGATCAACAACGGGATGGGGCTGATGGGCTACAGCGCGGGCACGAAATTCGTTGTGACAGGATTCGTGCTGCTCCTGGCGGCCGGAGTGGATGCCTTGTCCCGTAAGCGAGCGCTCCTGCAACGATGAATCCCAGCCCAGTGACGAAAGCCCGGTGAATGCGAGCAGCACCTTCGCCCGAGGAGATCCGCACGCGCAACCTCGCCGCGCTGCTGCGGCACGTGCACCGTGACGGGGCGGTGTCGCGTGCCGCGCTCGCCGAGCGAATGGGCTTGAACCGCAGCACGATTCTCGCGCTCACCACCGACCTGGCCGCGGCGGGCCTGGTGAGCGAGGAATTGCCCGGTCAGACCGGACGGGCGGGCAGACCGTCGCTGGTGGTGCGTCCGCGGGCCGACCGGGTCTACGTCGTCGCGCTGGACGTCGGGGCGGATCGTCTGGCCGCCGCGCGGGTCGGGTTGGGCGGCGCGGTGCTCGAGCGCACCGAGACCGCCCGTCCCGGCGGCGCGTTCGACCCGGACGACGTGACCGCCGCGCTGGCGGGGATGGCCAGGGCGATGATCGCCGCCGCCGCGCCGGACGCTCGATGCGTCGGCGTGGGTGTCGCGTTCTGCGGCATGGTCCGCGAGGAGGACGGCGTGGTGCGCTACGGGCCCAACCTCGGCTGGGTGGACGTCGCGTTCGGCGCCGAGCTGACCAGGGCACTCGATCTCGGGACGCGCGTCGCGGTCGGCAACAACGCCAATCTCGGCGCGCTGGCCGAACGCGAACGCGGCGCGGGCGTCGGCCTGGCGAACCTGATCTACCTGCACGGTGACGTCGGCATCGGCGGCGGCATCATCATGAACGGCGAGTTGCTCGGCGGGGAGGGCGGTTACGGCGGGGAAGTCGGGCACATGATCGTCCACCCGGGTGGGCGGCCCTGCGCCTGCGGATCCCGGGGCTGCCTGGAGGCCGAGGCGGGCGAGCTCGGGTTGATCGCGGCGGCGGGGCGCTCCGATCCCGCGGGGCAGGCGGCGGTCGACGCGATAGTCGAGTCCGCCGCGCGTGGCGACGCCGTGGCCCGCGACGCGCTGCACCAAGTTGGCGAATGGCTCGGCTACGGCGTCGCCAATCTGGTGAACATCTTCAATCCGTCGATGGTGGTGTTCGGCGGAGTGCTGCGGGAGATCTATCTGGCGTCCGCCGCGCAGGTGCGCAGCCGCGTGGCCGTCAACGGTCTGCAAGCCGTTCGCGAACAGGTCCGGTTGCGCACCAGCGCGCTCGGCGGCGACGCGACCTTGATCGGCGCCGCGGAACTGGCTTTCACCGATGTGCTCACCGATCCGCTGCAGACGCTGACGCGCACGTCGGCGGCGCGCACATGACGGAAACTCCGGCGAGTTCGCGGCGTCGTCACCGGTGCGCCGATAGCCTGTCTGCCGCGGGGATTCGGGGTCGCCGGGTTCAGGCCGCGCCCGTCGCGCCGAACTCCGACAGGTGAGCGGTGAGCAGCCGCACCCGCACGCGCTGCTCCTCGGTGGTTTCCTCGGGATGGTGGATCTCGATGCTCAGCCGGTCGTCGAAGGTACTGACGATGATGGTGCCGCTGGGCTGCTGCAGCCGGTAGCCCGTCTTGTCCGGCTTGCCCAGCATGATCGAGCGGAAATCCGTGATGCGCAGTTCTTCCGGCACGCGGGGCCGGCGTACCCGTCCCCAGTTGGTGGCCAGCACGATGCCGGGCGCGCGCGGCGGAGGCCCCGCGGTGATCTCGGGGATCTGCAACGGGGTCTGCTGCACGAGGCCCGCGTCGAGTTCGGCGCGCAGCGTGTCGCTGACGCCGCGGGCCAGATCGACGAGCGTCGCGCCGGTCCGCGCCGTCGGAACGAAATTCGCGAAGCCGAGTACATTGGTGCCCTCGGTCATCCCGATCGGCGGCGTCACCCGGGTGCGCAGGTCGACCGAGTAGGTGTAGAGCAGGTCGGTGAGCGGCAGACCGCGCAGCTCCGCCTCGGTGAGCAGGATCGCGGCGGAGGCGAGTCCGTTGATCGTGGTGTTCTCCCGGTGCCCGAGCTCGACGAGCGCGGTGGTCTGCGTCCGGGTGAGCCTGCAGCGCGCGGTGCGTGGCACGAGGTAATCGGGCTCATCAGGACCGTAGGAGGCCCGTGCGACGGGACGCGACGGCACGGCGGCTGTATCGAACTTGCGAACGCCACGCTCGTGCAGCAGGTCTTCCACGGAGCGTGGGAAACCCTGTGGTGGCAGGTCGGCCGGCTTGGACCGGACGAGGTCGGTGTAGCAGGACCACAGTTCTTCGAACACGGCCAGCGAATGATAGGCATCCGCGACACTGTGGTGGGTCACCAAGGTGACACCCGCCCTCGCGCCGTCCCGGACCACGCACAGCGCGGCGAGCGCGGTGCGCTGGTCCAGCTGGGCGCCGGTGAGCAGCTGTTCCGGATCACCGTCCGCGACCGTCATCTCGGGGGTGACGCCGGGGGTTTCGAGCAGGAGATGGCCGCCGTGCCCGTCCGGCTCCAGATGGGCGCCGAGGATCGGACGGGAGCAGGCCACGGCTTCGAACGCCGCCGACAGCGCGGCGAGATCCAACCGGCCCGTGACCCGAAGCGAATAGCCGACGAGCACTTCGCTGTTGGCGAACATCCCCTCGCTCGGCGCCAGCGGGCGGATGACGGTTGCTGCGGTCATGTCGCTTCCTTCACCTGAGCCTGTCCCCGAGGCTAGTCCGAAGCCCGGACGCGCCAGGCTTTTTCGGCAGCATCGTCTGCTTCTCGTATCGGGTGATCCGGTGCCGCTGTTTCGCATCGTTGCCACATCGACACCTGGCGGCGACCGATGCCGCGAGCGGCGGCCCGACGTTAGCTGTCGCGGCGCTAGAGTGTTACTCTAGAGCTCTGCTCTAGAGGAGGCTGCGATGACCGAACTCGTCACCTATCGGCTCGACGGCGGGATCGCCACGATCACGCTGGACGACGGCAAGGCCAATGTCATGTCCGAGAACATGATCGGCGCCATCGCCGGTGCCCTGGACCAGGCCGAAGCCGACCGGGCGGTCGTCCTGTTGACCGGACGTTCGCGCATGTTCTCCGCCGGCTACGACCTGGCGACGTTCTCCCGTTCCCTCGACGACATCCGCCGCACGCTGCGGGCGGGCGGCGACCTGGTCCACCGGCTGCTCGGATTCCCGTATCCCGTCGTGGCGGCCTGCCCCGGCCACGCCATCGCGCAGGGCGCGTTCACGCTGCTGGCCGCGGACGTGCGCTTCGGCGTCACGGGTGATTTCAAGCTGGGCCTCAACGAGGTCGCGATCGGGCTCACCATTCCGCACTACGGTGTGGAGGTGGCGCGGCACCGGCTCACCGCGCCGGGCTTCGACCGGGCGGCGAACACCGGGACCCTGGTCGGGCCCGAGGAGGCCAGGGAGTTGGGCTTTCTCGATGTGCTCGCCGCCGACGAGGACGACTTGCGCACGCGCGCGACGGCCGAAGCGCACCGGTTGACCGGGATCGACTTCGCCGCGCACATCGGGACGAAACTGCGGGTGCGCGCGCAGGTGCTCGCCGCGGTCCGCTCGGGCATCGACGCCGAATTCGGCGCGTAGCCGGTCGTGCGCACCCGCGAGCGGATCCTGGCCGAAGCGACGCACCAGCTGCTGGCCAAGGGCTATCCGTCGTTCACGGTGGCCGGCGTGCGTGATCGGCTCGGCTTGTCCAGCGGCAGCATGTTCCACGCGTTCGGCTCGAAAGCCGAATTGGCCGCCGCGGTCTACGTTTCCGGGATGATCGACTACCAGCGGACGGTGCTGGCCCGCCTCGACGCGCCGGGCACCGGTCCCGAGCAGGCGATCCGCGCGATGCTGGCAGCCCATCTCGGCTGGGTGGAAGACCATCGCGACCTGGCCCGGTTCCTGTTCGCCACGCTGCCGGACGAGGTGGCGCGGGTCGCGGAGCCGGAACTGACACAACCCAATCAAGCCTTCTTCGGGGCGCTGGAGCGCCGGTACCGGGAGCTGCTCGGCGCCGCGGACGTGGGCGGCGAAGGCTATCCGCTGGCCCACGCGATCTGTGTCGGACCGGCACAGGAGTACTGCAGGCAATGGGTGCGCGGACGGGTCACGGCGCCGCCGCGTTCGCTGACCGCCACCTTGCAGGAGGCCGCCGTCGCCGCCCTCGCCACCCTGCCGCGCTAGCACTGTTGTCTCCCACGCCGGTTGCGGATCGGCCCGGGGTGATCAACAGTGGTTGTCGAGTTACGGTGCGGCGACGGGAGGCCACCATGGACCGTACGGACGTCGTTGTCGTCGGTGCGGGATATGCCGGGCTGAGCGCCGCGCGGACGCTGCGAACGGCGGGCCGTGAGGTCGTCGTCCTGGAAGCGAGCGACCGGGTCGGCGGCCGCACCCTGACCGCGCGGGTCGGCGACGGCTGGGCCGTCGACCTCGGCGGACAGTGGATCTCGGGGGCGCACACGCGTTTCGCCGCGCTGGCCGAAGAGTGCGGCGCGGCGACCTTCGCGCCGCCCGAGGGGGCCGGCCTGCTGGTCGAGGGAGTGGTCCGGCGGCCCTTCCGCGGTGCCCGCCCGCCACTGCCGACGTTCGTCCTGCTCGTACTCGTCCAGGCGATGTGGCGACTGGAACGGATGGCCGCCCGCGTCGACCTCGCTCGCCCGTGGACCACGCCGGGCGCGGACCGTTTGGATGCGATGACCGCGGCGACCTGGTTGCGTCGCAACGTGCCCGAGCGGCGCGCGCGGAACCTGGCCGAAGTGATGATCGGCGAGGAACTGTGCGTCGACGTCGGCAGCATCTCGATGCTCGGCCTGCTGACCACGATCCGTTCCGCGGGCGGGGTCGAGGCCGGGATCACCGCCGAGACGGTGACCCGCCTGTTCGTCGACGGCGCCGACGGGCCCGCGCTGGCCGTCGCCGCCGAACTGGGGGACGCGGTGCGCCTCGGTGCTCCGGTCACTGAGGTCCGGCAGGGCGCGGACGGTGTGCGGGTGAGCGGGGACGCCGGCGCCGTGCACGCCGGGCACGTGATCGTGGCGGTGCCGCCCACCCTCGCTGGACGCATCGCCTACGACCCGCCGTTGCCCGCCGCGCGCGACCAGTTGACCCAGCGCATGCCGATGGGCTCGGTTCTGAAGGCGTTCGCCGTCTACGAGCGGCCGTTCTGGCGCGACGACCTGCTCACCGGCCAGTCGCTGAACCTGCACGATCCGGTGCCCGTCACCTTCGACGCCACCCGCCCCGGCGGTCCCGGAGTGCTCGGCGCGCTGGTGCCCGGCCGGGCCGCGCAGCGCCTGGCCGCGCTTCCCCCGGCCGAGCGCCGCGCCATGATCGTCGGGTCGCTCGTCCGCGCCTTCGGGCACGTAGCCCGGGAGCCGGTCGAGTGGCACGAGAAGGTGTGGGCCGACGATCCCTACGCCCGCGGTGGCTACAACTCGTTCTTCCCACCGGGCGTCCTGACCACCCTCGGGTCGGCTCTGCGTCATCCGGTCGGCGTGATCCACTGGGCCGGAAGCGAAACCGCCACCGAGTGGTCGGGTTACATCGAGGGAGCGATCCGCTCGGGCGAGCGCGCCGCGGCGGAAGTGCTCGCGGCGGATCGCGCCGCGGCGCCCGTCTGATTGCCGAAGGTTTGCCATAACGTTGGCTCCGGCCCATCCGGGGGATCACAATGGAAAGGTGTTCCAGCGGATCGTGGTGGGCTACGACGACTCGCCCGGCGCCAGAGCCGCGTTGACGATGGCGCTCGACTTGGCGACGGTGCACCATGCCACGCTCACGGTCGTCGCGGTCGAAGAGTATCTGCCGCACTACGGTCCGGTGGTCGGCGAGATCGAGGAGGAACGCTCCATCGGGGAAGAGGCCTGCCATCGATGGCTCACCACCGCCGCCGAGACCGCCGAACAGCGCGGCATCGCAGTGCGGGCCGAGATCCGCGCCGGTCAGGCCGCGCGCGAACTGGCCACCGCGGCCGCCGATCACCATGCCGACCTGCTCGTGCTCGGGCGCAGCGGGCATTCGGGCATCTGGGGCCGGTTCATCGGCAGCACCGCGGAGAAGGCCGCACGGCACGTCGGCTGCTCGGTTCTGGTCGCGCACGACGGCGAGGCCGGGGACCGGTGAGCGCGGCGGCGTGGTGACCCGCCGGGACGCCGTCGCGGACGGTTCGGTAAGAGTTCTGCGTGGCCGATGAACTGACCGAGGAGCCGACCGGCATCGCCGAACGCGCGCGACGTCGGAACTTCTGGCGTGCCGACGGCTCGGCCGTGGCGGTCGTGGCCCTCGGCGGGGCGCTCGGCGCGCTCGCGCGCTACGGTCTCGCCCAGGGGCTGCCCTGCCGCCCCTGGCATTTTCCGCTCGCCACCTTCCTCACCAATGTCGCGGGGTGCTTCGCGATCGGCGTGCTCATGGTCGCGGTGACCGAGATCTGGGCTGCTCACCGGTTGCTGCGTCCCTTTCTCGGAGTCGGCGTCCTGGGTGGATTCACCACCTTCTCGACCTACGCCAACGAGGTCCGTCAGCTGCTGGCGCCGGGGACGATCGTCGTCGCGGCCAGCTATCTTGCGGGCACCTTGATCTGCGCTCTCTCGGTCACTTTCGCCGGCATGTGGCTCACCAGGGCGGGGTACGAACGCCTGCGACGCGCGCGAAAGGGGACGCGATGACCGTGCTGCTGGTCCTGGTGGGCGGGGCGATCGGCGCTCCGCTGCGGTATCTGCTCGACCGCGCGGTGCAGGACCGCCGCGACAGTCTGTTTCCCTGGGGCACCTTCTCGGTCAACGTGCTCGGCTGCCTGGTGCTCGGCGCGCTGAGCGGCGCCGGGTCGGCGCTGTCGTCGCCGCTGTTCGCCATGCTCGGCACCGGATTCTGTGGGGCGCTGACCACCTACAGCACCTTCGGTTACGAAACCGTGCGGCTGGCCGAGCGCGGCGCCTACTTGTTCGCGGCGATGAACGTGGTCGGCAGTGTCGTCGCAGGGCTGATCGCCACCGTGTCGACCTATGCGGCGGTGCACGCCCTGGTCGGCTGACCCGGACAGCCGGATCGGTATGCGACGTGATCCAGCTCACTGCGCTGGTCTGTCGCGCGCTACGGGGGGTGGGTTAAGCTGACGGAACAGATGCAGATATGCGCATACATTCGAGGATGGAAGGGGCAGGGCCGATGGGACACGAACACGGTCACGCGCACGGGCACGGGGTGTCCGGTGAGGCCGACCGCCGGTGGCTGACCATCGCGCTGGTCCTCATCGTCGGCTTCATGTCGATCGAGGTCGTGATCGGCGTGCTGGCCAACTCGCTGGCGCTGTTGTCGGACGCGGCGCACATGCTCACCGACGCCGCCTCCATTGTCCTGGCGCTCATCGCGATCCGGCTCGCGGCCCGCCCCGCGAACGGCAAGTACACCTACGGCTACAAGCGCGCCGAGATCCTCTCCGCGCAGGCCAACGGCATCACACTGCTCGTGCTCGCCGGCTGGCTCGCCTATGAGGCCGTGCGCCGCCTGCTGGAGCCGCCGGAGGTCACCGGCGGCCTCGTGCTGGCCACCGCCCTGGCCGGTGTGGTGGTCAACATCGCGGCCACCTGGGCGATCAGCAAGGCCAATCGCTCCAGCCTCAACGTCGAAGGCGCGTTCCAGCACGTGCTCAACGACCTGTACGGATTCATCGCCACGGCGGTGGCCGGGCTCGTCGTGCTGACCACCGGCTTCGCCAGGGCCGACGCGATCGCTACGCTGATCGTCGTCGCGCTGATGGTCAAGGCGGGGCTCGGGCTGGTGCGCGAATCGGGCCGGATCTTCCTGGAGGCGGCGCCCGCGGGCGTCGATCCGGACGCGCTCGGGCGCAGGCTGGTGGACATCGAGGGCGTCGACGAGGTGCACGACCTGCACGTCTGGCAGATCACTTCCGGTGACATCGCCCTGTCGGCGCATGTGCTGGTCCGCGCGGGCGCGGACTGCCATGGACTGCGTCAGCGGATCGAGCACCTGCTCGATCACGACTACGGCATCACCCACACCACCTTGCAGGTCGATCACACCCATGCCGTCGCCTCCTCGGCTGCGGCGGATGCGCAGCGCCTGCTGCCGATGCTGGAGGACCACTGCGACGACGCCCACGGCCCGGTGCACCGCGACCGCCCGTCGCCCGCCGCGAATACCGTGGCGCACTGACCTACCGGGCGCCACGCGCGTGCAGTGACCGCACCGCGTGGGTGCCGTCGGGAGCGCCGAACGCGCGCTCGTAGTCGTAGTCGAGCGCGTCGAAGATGCGGACGCGGAGTGTGGGTCAGCGATCGACGCGAGGGAAAGGCCGCTCGGACTCGACCAGATAGGCCAGCTCCAGCAGGGTGCGCTCGTTGCCGCGGGTGGCGGCGAACTGCACCCCGATGGGCAGCCCGGCGTCGGTCGAGCCCGCCGGCACGGTGATGGCCGGCGTCCCGGTGATGTTGTTGATCGGTGTGAAGCAGACGTAGGCGCGCAACCGGTCGAGGAGCTCGTCGAACGGCACGGTCGGGCTGAGATGGCCGAGCGGCGGCGTGGTGTGACCGAGCGTGGGGAGCAGCACCGCGTCGTAGGGCCCGAGCGCCTGTTCATAGGTGGCCGCCGCCGCACGCAGCCGGTAGATCGTGAGCGGTGCGTGCAAAGCCCGGCGCAGGAAGAACGCACGAAGGCCCGCGGTGAGGTCGTCCACGCGTCGCGCGTCGAACCGGCGGTCGAGAAACCGTCCGGTCGTGGTGATCGCGGCCGCGAGCAGTCCCCAATAGTGCAGGAAGGCGCTTTCGATCGTGGCGTCGAACGGCAACGGCACCGGCTCGACCGAATGACCGCAGGCCTCGAGCGTACGGGCGACGCGTTCGACGGCATCCCGGGTCGGACCGGCCGGCACCGGCCCCGCGAGATTGTCGAGGACGAGGGCGATCCGCATGCGCCGGCTCGGTGGACCGTCGACGCGGCCGATGGGCGGCAGCGCCGGATTGCGTCGATAGCGTTCGGCCGCCGCGGTATACGCCGCCGTGTCCCGCACCGTCCTGGTCAGCACGCCTTCGCTGACGATGTCGACCGGCAGCGACCGCGCCAGTCCGGACACCACGTGCCGTCCCCGCGTCGGCTTCAAGCCGACCAGTCCGGCACACGCCGCCGGGATCCGGATCGATCCGCCGCCGTCGTTGCCGTGCGCGATCGGAACGACACCCGCCGCCACCAGCGCCGCGGCTCCGCCCGACGAACCGCCCACGGAATACCCGGTATGCCACGGATTGCGGGTGGGCGCGAGGTGCGGCGTCTCGCTGGTGGCGTTGAAGCCGAATTCCGGCATGGCGCTCTTGCCCAGGACGGTGAGACCGGTACTGAGGAACTGCCGGGTGTAGCCGCTGTGCGCGCGGGCGGGCCGCGCGCGGAACGCGGCCGTGCCCTGATTCGTCGGCATGCCCGCGACGTCCGTGTTGTCCTTCACGAAACTGGGCACGCCGTAGAAGGCGCCGGTCCGTTCGGTGGGCAGCAACGGTTCGGCATAGCTGCGGTAGGCGACGGCCGCCAGTTCCTCGACCCGTTCGGCGCGCGCCACCGCGGCGGCGGCGAGTTCCTCTGGCGCGACCACGCCGTCGCGCACCAGCGTGGCCAGGGCGACGGCGTCGTGATCACCGAGCACGTCGTCGCCGAAGGCGTGGACGCGCGTGGGTAGCGGAATATGAGCGTCGGCGGTCATGCCCCGAATCTAATGTGTGCACCAGGCAGTTCGTCCAGACCAGAAAGGACAGCAGGTGGCGGCGACATACCCGGATCCGGTGCCACCGAAGGGCCGGGTCGGCTCGCTGTTGTTCGCCCGGTCGCCCGCGGGACGGCGGTGGAGCGTGGCGTTGCGCGCCGCGCTGGCATTCGCCGTTCCGGCCGCGATCATCACCGTCCTCGGTCATCCGGACGTGGCCGTGTTCGTGATGTTCGGCGCCTTCGCCGTGCTCTACGGCGAGGGGCGGCCGTACCGGGTGCGTGGCCGGGTCGTCCTCGCGGCCGGGTCGGCGTTGCTGGCCGCCTGCGGCGTCGGCGCGCTGATCGGCGGCCTGCTGGACGCGGGCTTCGGTTCGTCGCTGCTGATGGTCGTCGTGGTGACGGCGATCGCGGTTGTGGCTGTGTTCGTCATCGACGCGCTGCGGCTGGGTCCGCCGGGCGCGCTGTTCTTCGCGCTGGTCTGCGCGGGCGCGATGAAAGCGGCGGAGACCGGCGCCGCGGCGCTGACGCTGTTGTTCTGCACCGCCTGCGGTGTCGTGGCGGCGCTCGTCGTGTCGATGGCCGGGGTGCTGCGTGATCGTCGCAAACCGGAACGGACAGCGGTCGAGGCGGCGGTCCGCGCGGTCGACGCCTACGTCGCGGCCCGGGATGCGGGGGCGCCGGCCATCGACCCGCGCCATCGGGCGGGCGCCGCGATGGCCGAGGCGTGGGCCGCGGTCTACGACGCGGGCCTGCCCTCCGATCCGAGGGAAGCCGAGTTGCTGGCCACCTTGCAGGGCGCACGCCGCAGGCTCGCCGGGCACGCGGCCGACGACGACACCGACGATCTGCTGGTCGATCCTCTGGTCTCGTTCGCCCGCCCCGGCATCGGCTTCCGGCTGGGGCGTTCGTTGTCGTTCTCCTCGCACGCGGCGATCAGCGCGCTGCGGGTCGCCGCGGGCTGCCTGGGCGCGGGGGCGCTGAGTGCGCTGCTCGGCCTGGATCGCCCGCATTGGGCGGTGCTCAGCGCCCTCATCGTGCTGCAAGCCGGGCCCGATCGCGTGCGGGGGCAGGTGCGGGCCATCCACCGGTTCGTCGGCACCATCGCGGGACTCGGCCTGTTCGCGCTCATCTACCAACTCGGGCCGACCGGCTACGCGCTGATCGTCCTGATCGCCGCGCTGCAGTTCTGCATCGAGCTGTTCGTGCCGCGCAACTACGCGCTGGCCGTCGTCTTCATCACGCCGGTGGCGCTCATCGCGGGTGGGGTCGCCACCACGGGCGGGCCGATCGGACCGGTGCTACGCGACCGGTTGGCGGAGACCGTGCTCGGTGTCGCCGTCGCGGTGCTCGCGCTGTACGGCATCGCGCCCCGCGGCCATCGGCGCACCTTCCGCTGGATGGAGCACCGCGTGCGTGCCGCCGCGGGCGTCCTGCTCGAGCGCCTGCGGCACAAGCCGATGGACGCCGTGGCGTGGGTGCTGGTCCAGCATCTGCAATTCGAGCTGGTCGGCGTGGTCCGCAGCGGCATCGACTCGGCGACCGACGACCCGGGGTGGACCCGCGAGCACTGGCCGGAGCACGCGGCGCTCGCGCACTTCGGTCACGACCTGCTCGCCGCGTGCTGGGTGCTGCCACCCGGCGGGTGGCTGCCGGATGTGGACGGCTGGGCGGCCCGCGCGGCGGCGACCCGGTTCGAGCCGGAAGCGACGGCCGGGCCGCCTGCTAGCGTTCGGCGCATGCATGACAGCGTGACGGTCCGGATGGCCGCGCCCGCCGACGAGATCTGGGCACTGGTCAGTGACATCGAGAACACCGGGCGGTTCAGTCCGGAGACGTTCGCCGCGGAGTGGCTCGGCGGCGCCACCGGCCCGGCGGTCGGCGCGAAGTTCCGCGGTCACGTCAACCGCAACGGCTGGGGGCTGAAGTACGCGACGGTGTGCCGCATCGTCGCCTGCGAGCCGGGCCGGGAGTTCGCGTTCACCGTGCTCGGGCCGCGGGGGATGCCGATCAACACGTGGCGCTATGTCTTCGAACCGGTGGACGGCGGCACCGACGTCACCGAGTCGTTCCAGTTGCACAGCAACCTGGTGCTGCGGCTGTACTGGTTGCTGGCCGGATGGACGCGCGGCAAGACCAATGTCGAAGGGATGCGCGAGACCTTGAACCGGATCAAGGCCGTCGTCGAATGACCGCGAGACACAGCCGCCCGGCCGGGGCGGGGCGATCATGACCGGCGCCGTGCTTCTCGTGCTCGGCGCCGGGCCCGGTGTCGGGTTGTCGGTGGCCCGCCTGTTCGCCGCCGACGGTTACACCGCGGTGCTGGCCTGCCGGTTGCCCGCGGAGGCCGAGCCGCTGGCGAAGGAATTGCGTGAGCAGGGTTTCCACGCGGAGGGCGTGGGGGTGGATCTGCGCGACCCCGCCGATGTGACCCGGGTGGTCGCCCGGGTGGGCGAGCGCCACGGCCGGATCGACGTATTGCACTTCAACCCCAGCGTGTTCCGGGAAGCCGATCCGTTGCGGCTCTCCGTGCCGGAGTTGATCGAAGACTTCACCGTCGGCGCGGCGGCGCTGCTGCCCGCCGTCCAAGCGGCGCGGCCTTTCCTGTCCGAGGGCGCCCGCGTGCTGGTCACCGGCAGCGCGGCCGCGGATAAGCCGTGGCATCGGGCCGCTTCGCTCGGCGTCCAGAAGGCGGCGGTGCGCAACTTGGTGACCAGTTTGGACGCCACCCTCGCGCCCGAGGGCATCCGGGCCGTCGCGGTGCAGATCAACGGAGTGCTCGGCGATGGCGCGTTCACGCGCGACCGTGTGGCGGCGGCACTGCACGCCGCGGCCACGCGCCCCGCCGAAGGATGGACGCCGCACGTCGCGTACGACGGCTGACCGGCACCGCTGACGGAGCCCGACCGCTGAGACGCGGGGTGCTCGGCGAGGGGGCGTTCCCGCGATTGTGTGGGGTCGGGCTGTCCGCGGTGGCCAACTGCTACGCCGAACGGGGGAACGCCGCACGTCGCGTACGACGACTGACCGGCGTCGGTGACGGAGCCCGACCGCTGTGACCTGGCGTGTTCGGCGAGGGCGCGTTCACAGGCGATTGTGTGGGATCGGCGCTGCACGCCGCGGCCACCTGCTGTGCCGAACGGGGGGCGCTGGACGTCGTGTACGACGGCTGACTCGCGTAGACAGCGGAGTCTGATCGCTGTGGCCCGGGGTGTTCGGCGAGGGCGCGTTCGCGCGATTGTGTGAGGTCGGGGCTGTCCGCGGTGGCCACCTGCTGCGCTGAACGGGGGACGCCGGACGTCGTGTACGACGGCTGACCCGCGTCGCCTAGCGGAATCGGACTGCTGCGACGCGGCGTGCTCGGAGAAGAGGGCGCGTGCACAGGCGACTGGGTGGCGGCGGCGCTGCAGGCGGCGGCCATACGCCCCTACGACGGCTGACCCCGTCGTCAGCGGGGCCGGATCGCCGCGAACCCGATGGGCAGGTGCGCGGGTCCGCGCAGGTTGACGTGTTCGCGGTACGGCGGCGGGTCCGTCAGTAGTGAAGGCGATTCCACCCGTTGTGCGAACCGGGTCAGCGCTACGCGCGCCTCCAAGCGGGCCAGGGGAGCGCCGACGCAGAAGTGCGCCCCGAGGCCGAAAGCCAGATGGCGGTTGTCCCGCGCCGGGTCGAAGCGGTCGGGGTCGGCGAACGTCGCGGCGTCGCGGTGCGCGGCGGCGATCAGCAGCACCACCAGATCGCCGCGCTGGATGTCCGTGTCGCCGACGGTCATGTCGTCGGCGGCGATGCGCGGGATCAACTGGACCGGCGGGTCGAAGCGCAGCGTCTCCTCGACCACGCCCGCCGCCCGGTCCGGATCCGCGCGGAGAGCGGCGAGTTCGTCCGGCCTGCGCAACAGGGCGAGGGTCGCGTTGGCGATCAGGTTGACGGTGGTCTCGTGCCCGGCGACCAGCAGCAGTGCGCAGGTGGAGATCAGTTCCGCGTGGGTGAGCGCGTCCCCGGCGTCTTCGGCGGCGATCAGTTCGGACAGCAGATCCGGACCGGGGGCGCGGCGGCGGCGGTCGGTGAGTTCTTCGAAGTAGGCGTGCAGTTCGGTCCCGGCGCGCTGGATCTGCGCCGGGTCGGCGCGGAACTGGGCGGCGGCGCGGGAGGTCGGATCGAGGGTGCGCGACAGCAGCGCGGACCAGGTGCTCAGCTGGGCTTCGTCGGCGAGCGGCACGCCGAGCAGTTCGCAGATGACGGTCACCGGCAGCGGATAGGCGAAGTGGTCGACGGCGTCGAACCGCCCCTTGCGGGCGCGTTGGTCGAGCAGGTCGTCGACGATCTCGGTGATCCGGGGTTCCAGTCGCCGCACGACGCGCGGGGTGAACGCCTTGGACACCAGGCGGCGCAGGCGCGTGTGGTCGGGCGGGTCCAGGAACAGGAACGAAGGTTTGGCCCGGGCCGCACCGTCGTCGCGCGTCCCGTCGTAGATCGGCATCGATCCGAGTTGCAAGCGGGCCAGTGACCGGTCGACGCTCGCCCGGGGATCGCGCAGCACGGCGGCGCAGTCGGCATAGCGGGTCAGCACGACCACCGGAGCCGTGCCGATCCGGAACGCGCCGGACGCGCGCAACCGCGCGAAGAGGGGATATGGATCCGGTCGCACCGCCGGGTCGAGCAGGCGCACGTAGTCGTCGGTCGGGTGGTTCGTCGTGGTCATCGACACTCCCAGCTGTCGGCCCGGAGGGCACGGTCTGTCGGTATTATCGTGATACCGATGGTAGGAAAGCAATACCGCGCCGGGATGCGAAGATAGCGCCATGACATTGCGGCGCCCGGTCGACGATTCGGTCACCCGCGTCGTCGAACTGCTCGGCGACCGGTGGACCATCCTGCTCATCGCCGAGGCGTTCTTCGGGGTGCACCGTTTCAGCGATTTCGCCCGCAACATCGGCATCACCAACCGCAACCTGCTCACCAGCCGCCTGCGCATGCTGATCGACGCCGGCATTTTCACCCGCACCGATCACGGCGGCGGGCGCGTCGACTATCACCTCACCGCCGCGGGCCGTGAGCTTTATCCGATCGTCACGGCGATGATGGTCTGGGGCGATCACCACCTGGCCGGGCCGGAGGGCCCTCCGATCGTCCTGGAGCACCGCAGCTGCGGGCAGGAGACCTCGCCCATGCTGGTCTGCGACCACTGTCGCGAGCCGATCGACCCGCGCGACGTCGAACCCAAGGCCGGTCCCGGCTTCCATCAGCCGCCGGGGGCCGAGCAGGCGGGTTGAGTGGTGCGCGGGTGCGGCAATCGCCAGCGCACTGCCGGGCTCGCTACGGGACCGGTGCGGTGACCGGCTGTCGGCCGTTTCCCAGTAGGAGTCGCCGCCTCGTAAGGCGTCCGGTCCCGGACAAGGTCATCGAACAGCTCCGTGCCGCGCGGACTGCCGAGGGGCGAAAGCGTTTGCCACCGGACGACGGATTCAGTGGGGTGATGTGCCTCCACCTTCGGCAGCGCCGCGCCCGGAAGTAGTCGGGCGCTACTGCCACGCCGAGCGCTTCCGCGGCGGAAGAGTTCACAGCGGCCGGGAAGGGGCGGCGAGGCGAGCGCCACGTCGGAAGTGGAAGCGGTTGCACCGAGCTGGGCGGATCGGCGCTCAGTCCAGTAAGCGAACGAACGACTCGGCCAGATACAGCGGTAGGAGTAGGTAGTACAACAGCATCGCCATCGAGCCGGCTCCGATCGTCAACGCGGGTCCCACACGGCGCCGCGAGAGGTGCACGCGCGGGGATTGGAGACCAAGTGGTCTCGCGAGAGCAGGAATGTAGTGCAGCTTCCCGCCCTCGGCAAGACCGGTCAGCGTGTCGGCTGGACGGCCGCTACCGCAGCGCGCTGCCCTGTACCCACTGGTCCCACGGCAGGCCCCAGTCGCCGTTCTGCCACACCTCGAGCGGTGCGCCGCCGGTGTTGCGGATCTCCACCACGTCACCGGGGACGGCGAACTCGAAGAACCACCGGGCGTTCTCCCCGCTGAGATTGAGACAGCCGTGCGACACGTCGGTGTTGCCCTGCGCCCAGACGGTGGAGTCGAGCTGGTGCAGGTAGATGCCGTCGGTGCTGATCCGGGTGGCCCAGCCGATGGCCTCCTTGTAGCCGAGGCGCGAATTGATCGGCAGGCCGTAGGTGGACGAATCCATGATCACCGGGTTGGCCTTGTCCAGCACCGTGTAGATCCCGGGCTGGGTCCAGAAGGTGATCGTCTTGCCCGCGACGACCTCGCTGCCGCCCATGCCCATCGAGGTCGGCATGGTGCGGATCAGCCTGCCGTTCTCGAAGACCTGGATCTGCTTGGTGTTGTCGTCGGCGATCGAGACGTGCGACGCGCCGATGGTGAACGTGGTCTCGGTGTCCTCCTGGCCGTAGAGCCCTCGGCCGAGTTCCTGGCCGTAGATGTTCGCCGCGACGCTCACCTTGGTGCCGGGCGCGTAGTACTCCTTCGGGCGCCAGTGCGCGTTGCGGTCGTCGAGCCAGTACCAGGAGCCTTCGACGGGCGGGTCGGTGGTGACCGCCAGATGCTTCTCGGCGGCGGCGCGGTCGGGGATGTCCTCGTCGAAATGGGCCACCACCACGGTGCCCACGCCGAACGTGCCGCCGTCGGACAGCGGCGTGCCGCCCGTGGTGGTCAGCGAGACCTTGGTCTGGTTGTTCGGGCTCAGCGTGGAGAAGGTCGAGGTGGCCGGGCCGGTTCTGCCGGTGAGGGTCAGGCCTTCCGCGGTCACGGTGTAGGTGCGGCCGTAGCCGAGCGGCTCGGTGGGTTTCCAGGCCGTCTTGTCCGGTGTCAGGATCCCGTCGACGACCTTGCCCTGCTCGTTGGTCATGGTGACCGCGGTCAGCTGGCCGTCGGCGGTACTCACCTGGACCGGCGCGAGCGGATCGACATCGCGGGTGCCGGATGCGGGCGTGATGGCGATGGGCGCCGGCGCCGGGCCCCCGGGTCCCGGAGTTCCGCCCGGTCCGGACGAGGACGAGCACGCCGCCAGGAGTACCGCCGTGACCAGGGCGAAGCCCGCGACGAAGGCGGAACGGACGCGACCGGTCGCCAATACATTTCTCCTGTGTTCGCCCAGCGCAACGAATGGCGCATCAGCGCCTACTGCCCTCTCGCAGTTTACCGACCGTTCGCATGCCCGACCTCGTGCGAAGCAGACCCGCGGTGGATTCCCAGCCGCCACACAGGAAGCCGGTGCGCGTCGATCTCGACGCCCGTGGCTTTCCGAATCCGACGGCCGAAAGTACCGATCGGGACGGCCCCGGTGCGTGCCATGCTGAGGGCCGGAACCGACCGAGGGGAACGAATGCAGAATCGCCCATCGGCAGCGGAATTGCTGGAATCGCTCGCCGAACTGCTCGAGGAGACGCTGCTGCCCGCCCTGCCCGCGGGATTGCAGCACAAGGCGCGGGTGGGGGCCAACCTCGCCAGGATCGTGCGCCGGGAGATCGAATCCGGCCCGGGCGCGGCCGAGCGGGAGCGCGAGTTGCTCGCGGCTGTGGCCGAGGGCGATGACGAGCAACTCTGGGAAGCGCTGGTCTCCGTCGTGCGGGCCGATCTGGCCATCGCCAAGCCCGGGTACGACGCCTGGACGGGCGAGTGAGCGCCGATCTGGCCGTCGGCTTGGCCGCGTTTCTCGAGTCGGGCGCCGGCCGCGCGGTGGCGGTGTCGAAGGTCGAATATCTCTCCGCGGGCGCCCGCCGCCGCAACGTCGCCTTCGAAGCCGACCTGGGTGGCGGGACGCGGCGCTTGGTCGCGACCATCGTGCCCAGCGCGATCGAGCTGGTCCCCGTCGATGTGGAGGCCGCCGTCCGGGAACTCGCGCGGACCCACGGCGTGCCGGTGCCCCCGGTGGTGGCGATCTGCACCGATAACGCATATGTGGGCGGGCCGTTCGTGGTCTCCGAACGGGTGGATGGAGAGACCGTCCCCCGCAGAGTCTTACGACTGGCCGAGGCCGCGGGTCTCGGTGAACGAGTCGCCGATCAGCTCGGTGAAGCCATGGGCCGCCTGCATGCCATCGACCCGGCGACCGCGCCCACCAGGCTGCCGGAGGCGGCCGCCGATCCCGGACGCCAGCTGGCCGAGGCGGCCGGGCACGTGCGTGCGCTCTTGCCGCACCGGCCGGTGTTCGCCCTCACCCTGCGCTGGCTGGAACGCCGCTGCCCACCCGCGCCGCCCCGCACCGCGCTGCTGCACACCGACCTTCGCAACGGCAACATCGTCGTCGGTCCGGAGGGCCTGCGGGCGGTGCTGGACTGGGAAGGCGCGCAGCGCCACGGCGATCCGATGCGCGACGTGGCCTGGCCCGCGCTGCGCATGTGGCGTTTCCGCGCGGACGACCGGGAATGCGGCGGACTCGCGGGCCGCGCCGCGTTCGTGCGCGGCTACCAGCGCGGTGGCGGCGATTTCGACGAAGACCGGTTCCGCTGGTGGAAGGTGATGTGCACGCTCGCCTGGGGCATCGGGCTGGCCGGGCAGGCCGCGGCCCATCTGGACGGCAGCGTGCGGGACATCGTGATGGCGGCCAGCGGCCGCCGCGTCTCGGAAATCGAATGGGACCTGCTGATGCAGATCCGACCCAGCGGGAAGGGCTGACTGCGCCGATGGATTTCGAACTACCCGCGGAACTGGTCGACTACCTGGCCGAACTCGACGCGTTCATCGATCGGGAGATCACGCCGCTCGAGCAGGCCGACGACAACATCCGCTTCTTCGACCACCGCCGCGAGGACGCCCGCACCGACTGGGATCGCGGCGGCCTGCCGAACGCGCGCTGGGAGGAGTTGCTGGCCGAGGTGCGCAGGCGCGCCGACGCCGCCGGGCACCTGCGGTACGCGTTTCCCGCGCAGTACGGCGGCCGGGACGGCACCAATCTGGGCATGGCCGTGATCCGCGAGCACTTGGCCCGGCGCGGCCTAGGATTGCACTGCGACCTGCAGAACGAGCACGCCATCGTCGCGAACAACGTCGGCCTGCTGCTCATGCTCGAGTACGGCACACCCGCCCAGCGGGCGGAGTGGGTGGACGGGTTGGCCTCGGGAACGAAGTTCTTCGCCTTCGGCATCACCGAGCCCGAGCACGGCTCCGACGCGACCCACATGGAGACCGTGGCGGTGCGCGACGGGGACGACTGGGTGATCACCGGGCGCAAGACCTGGAACACCGGCGTGCACATCGCCGACGCCGACCTGATCTTCGCGCGCACCTCGGGCGGCTCGGGCGACGCCGCGGGCATCACCGCGTTCCTGGTGCCCACCGACGCGCCCGGATTCGTCGTGGAGGAATACCTCTGGACCTTCAACATGCCCACCGACCATGCCCGCGTCGCGCTGGACGGCGTCCGGGTCCCGGACACCGCCGTCTTCGGAGGCGAAGGACGCGGCTTGGCGGTGGTTCAGCACTTCTTCAACGAGAACCGGATCCGCCAGGCCGCGTCCAGCCTGGGCGCGGCGCAGTACTGCATCGATGAGTCGGTGGCCTACGCCAAACTGCGCAAGCCCTTCGGCAAGCCGCTGGCCACCAATCAGGCGATCCAGTTTCCGCTGGTGGAGTTGCACACCCAGTGCGAGATGCTGCGCGCCCTGATCCACAAGACCGCGTGGTCGATGGACACCTACGGCACGTTCGCCGTCTCCGAGCAGGTCTCGATGTGCAACTACTGGGCCAACCGGTTGTGTTGCGAGGCCGCCGACCGCGCCATGCAGGTGCACGGCGGCCTCGGCTATTCCCGGCACAAGCCGTTCGAGCACATCTACCGCCACCATCGGCGTTATCGGATCACCGAGGGCGCCGAAGAGATCCAGATGCGGCGGGTCGCGGGCTACCTTTTCGGGTTCATGGGCGGCGCAGCGCCCAAGGGAGTGTGAGCTCGACGGTTCACAGGCGGTGGATCCGGGCCAGCCATGCCGCGGCGTCGACCTGGCCGGACTCGGAGATCTCCAAGTCCGCGGCCTCCTGAGCGACCAGGTCGGTGACCCGCCCCCGGTACTTCGTGGGCCGCAGGTCCTCGACCTTCCAGCCGTCGCCGAACGACTCCCGGATCAACGTGTCGCTGATCCGCGGGCCGAATCCCGGTTCGACGTCGGAGAGCGCGAGAACGTAGACCGTGCCGCCCGGCTTGCAGACCGCGTGCAGGCTGCGGACATAGGCGGCGCGCGCCTCGTCCTCGGTCCCGAAGACGTGGAACAGCGCGCTGTCGACCACGGTGTCGAACGCGGGCGCGGAGCCGGGCGGGTCACCGGCGAAGTCGGGCCGGTCACCGAGCGCGAGCGCGTCGGCCACCTCGAACGCGGCGGACGGCACGCCCTGCTCGGCCGCGTTGGCGCGCGCGTACGCCACCGCACTCGGCGACATGTCGATTCCGCGCACGTCGTATCCGAGCCTGGTCAGCAGGATGGTGTGCTCACCCGCGCCGCAGCCGGGGTCGAGCACGCGTCCGGTGATGCCGCCGTCGCGCTCGAGCGCGACGATGGCCGGTTGCGGCTCGCCGATCACCCAGGGTGCGGTGTCGTTGTCGTAGACGGTGTTCCAGAAATCCGCTGGACGAGTCATGCAGACCATGGTCCGTCCTCAACCGCGCTCGAGGTCAAGCCGCCACGCCCGGCGATGCGCTTCGCCCGGCCGGCTGCGCCGGGTGCGTCAGGGCGGCGAGGCTGGGTACGCGCGGGTTATGAGCACACCGAATGTCGATCCGACGACGGCGGAGTCGATGCAGCAGGACGCGGATTTCGCCGACGAACACACCAAGCCGACGCACGCCGACGAACACCCGGCCGGTGCGGACCTGGAGACCGACGAGTCGACGCCGAGCGGGCACAGCGGCATGGATCAATGAGCGCGGGCGTGGCACGGATCCGCCGCGAGAACCGTGCCACGAACCGGGCTCAGGCGACCGTGACCAACCGGGCCGCGTTGGCGGACTCGTCGTCGGCCGCCCGATTGGCGGCCAGTTCCGCCCGCACCCGCTCGCGGTAGCGCGCGATCTCACGCTCGGTGGTGTCGGCGTCCCAGTCGAGGTGCGCACCGATCAGCCAGGCCACCTCGGCGGCGGCGGCCAGACCGCGGTCGGGCGCTTCGATGGAGACCCGGGTGCGGCGGGTGAGCACGTCGTCCAAGTGCAGCGCGCCCTCGTGCGTCACCGCGTACACCGCCTCCGCGCCGAGGTACTCGGGTGCGCCCGTGAGCGGGTCGCCCAACGCGGGCTCGCGCGCGATCAGGTCGAACAGGTCGGTGATCGCCGAGCCGTACCGGCCGAGCAGACGCTCGACCGTCGCCCGCGGCAGACCCGTGCGCTGGGCCAGGCTGTCCAGGTCGGCGGCGAGTTCCTGGTAACCCACCGCGCCGAGGATCGGCAGGTGCTCGGTCACCGACGGGGCGACCGCGCGGCCGAGTCCGGCCACCGCCGCGTCCACGACGTCGGCGGCCATCACCCGGTAGGTGGTGTACTTGCCGCCCGCGATCACGAACAGGCCCGGCGCCGGTTCGGCGACCGCGTGCTCCCGCGAGAGCGTCGCGGTGTCGGCCGACGCGCCGGACAGCAGCGGCCGCAGCCCCGCGTAGGTCCCGACGATGTCGTCGCGGGTGAGCGGCTCGCGCAGGACCCGGTTGACGTGATCGAGCAGGTACCGCACGTCGGCGTCGCTGGCCGCCGGGTGATCCTTGTCCAGCGACCAGTCCGTGTCGGTGGTGCCGATGATCCAGTGCCGGTGCCACGGGATGACGAACAGCACGCTCTTCTCGGTGCGCATGATCAGGCCGGTGTCCAGATGCAGGCGATGGCGCGGCACCAGGATGTGCACGCCCTTGGACATCCGGACGTGGAAGGGGAAATCGACGCCGGTCATCCGGTTCATCTCATCGGTCCACACCCCGGTGGCGCTGATCACCCGGCGCGCGCGGATGGTGTGCACCCGGCCGGTCTCCCGGTCGGTGACCTCCGCGCCGACGACGCGTTCACCGTCGCGCAGCAGCGCCGTCACCTTCGTGCGGGTGAGCACGGTCGCGCCGTGCTGCGCGGCCGTGCGCGCGATCATCATCGTGTGCCTGGCGTCGTCGACCTGCGCGTCGAAGTACCGGATCGCACCGGTGAGCGCGTCTTCGCGCAGCGCGGGCGCGAGTTCGAGTGCGCGGGTGCGCGACAGGTGCCGGTGCATCGGCAGCGCGCGGGCGCCGCCGATGGTGTCGTACAGGGCGACCCCCGCGCCGATGTAGGCGCGCTCCCAGACGCGATGCTGCAAGGGCAGTAGGAACGACACGGGCCGCACCAGGTGCGGGGCCAGCCGGTGCAGCAGCAGGCCGCGTTCCTTCAGCGCCTCCCGTACCAGCCAGAAGTCCAGCTGCTCCAGGTAGCGCAGCCCACCGTGGATGAGTTTGCTGGAGCGGCTGGAGGTGCCCGCCGCGAAGTCCCTGGCCTCCACCAGGGTCACGGTCAGGCCGCGGGAGGCGGCGTCGAGGGCGGCGCCCGCGCCGACCACGCCGCCGCCGATGACGAGTACGTCGCTCTCGGTGTCGCCGAGTGCGTTCACCGCGCGGGCGCGGTACTGGGCGTCCAATCGTGCGGACACAGCGGTATCTCTCCTTGTTTCGGGGTTATTCGGGGAGGACGGCGTCGCCCCTCATTCGTCGACGTCGATCCAGTCCAGGGTGCGGGCGACGGCCTTCTTCCAGCGCGCGTAGCCACGCTCGCGCTGCTCCGCCGACCAGGTCGGATTCCAGCGCTTGGCTTCGTTCCAGTTCTGTTCCAGCTCGTCGGTGTCGTTCCAGAAGCCGACCGCCAGCCCGGCCGCGTAGGCGGCGCCGAGTGCGGTGGTCTCGGCGACCACCGGGCGCGACACCGGCACGCCGAGGAAGTCGGCCTGCAATTGCATGCACAGCTCGTTGGCGGTGACGCCGCCGTCCACGCGCAGCACGTCCAGCTGGACGCCGGAGTCGGCCTGCATCGCCTCGACCACGTCGCGGGTCTGGTAGCAGATCGATTCCAGCGTCGCCCGCGCGAGATGGGCGTTGGTGCTGTAGCGGGACAGTCCGACGATCGCGCCCCGCGCGTCCGAGCGCCAGTACGGCGCGAACAAGCCGGAGAACGCGGGCACGAAATACACCCCGCCGTTGTCCTCGGCCTGCCGGGCCAGCGATTCGCTCTGCGCCGCGCCGGAGATGATGCCCAGCTGGTCGCGCAGCCACTGCACCGCCGAGCCGGTCACCGCGATCGAGCCTTCCAGCGCGTACACCGGCTTCTGGGCGCCGAGCTGGTAGGCCACCGTGGTCAGCAGGCCGTGCTGGGAGCGCACGATCTCGGTGCCGGTGTTGAGCAGCAGGAAGTTGCCGGTGCCGTAGGTGTTCTTCGCCTCGCCGGGACGGAAGCAGACCTGTCCGACCGTGGCGGCCTGCTGGTCGCCGAGCACACCGGCCAGCGGCACGACGCCGCCGAACGGGCCGTCGGCCCGGGTGGTGCCGAACAGGTCCGGGTTGGCCGAGGGCGCGATCGTGGGCAGCATCGCGCGCGGCACACCGAACAACGACAGCAGTTCGTCGTCCCAGTCCAGGGTCTCCAGGTCCATCAGCATCGTGCGGCTGGCGTTGGTCGGGTCGGTGACGTGCACGCCGCCGTCGACCCCGCCGGTCAGCTGCCACAGCAGCCAGGTGTCGGTGGTGCCGAACAGCGCGTCGCCGCGTTCGGCGTCCTCGGCCACCCCCGGGACGTTTTCCAGGATCCAGCGCAGCTTGCCGCCGGAGAAGTAGGTGGCGGGCGGCAGGCCCGCCTTGCGGCGGATGGTGTCGCCGTGGCCGGCCCGTTCCAGTTCGGCGGCGATGCGATCGGTGCGGGTGTCCTGCCAGACGATCGCGTTGCAGTACGGTCGTCCAGTCTTGCGGTTCCACACCACCGTGGTCTCCCGCTGGTTGGTGACGCCGACCGCGGCCAGGTCGCTCGCGACGAGATCGGCCTTGGTGAGGGTGGTCTGGATGACCGCGCGGGTGCGTTCCCAGATCTCGGTCGGATTGTGCTCCACCCATCCGGGGCGCGGCAGGATCTGCTCGTGCTCGAGCTGGTGGCGGGCAACCTCGTTGCCGCCGTGGTCGAACACCATGAAGCGAGTGCTCGTGGTGCCCTGGTCGATGGCGCCGACGTACTGGCTCATCGCGGTCCTTTCGGGAAACTGCTGGGGGACAGAAGGATTCAGAACAGGAACTGTGCGGCGAGGCCGGCCAGCGCGCCGCCGAGCAGCGGACCGAGTACCGGCACCCAGGCGTAACCCCAGTCGGAGTCCTTGCCGCGCGGCGCGGCGTCGGGCGCTCCGGCCGGTGCGGGAGCGCCCGCGCCCACCGGGACCAGGACCGCGTCGGCGGAGGCGGATTTGCTCACCGGCAGCAGGGCGTGCGCGATGCGCGGGCCGAGATCGCGAGCGGGGTTGATGGCGTAGCCGGTCGGACCGCCCAGCGAGGCGCCGATGCCGACGACCAACAGCGCGGCGGCGGCCGGGCCGAGCCCGCTCGGCGTGTGGCCGAAGGTGAGGATCACCAGGACGAGGGTGAACGTGCCGATCACTTCGGTGACGAGATTCCAGCGCAGGGCGCGGATCGCGGGGCCGGTGGCGAATACCGCGAGCTTCTTCTCCTCGTCGGTCTCGGCGTCGAAGTGGCGCTTGTAGGCCACGTAGGCGACGGTCGCGCCGAGGAACGCGCCGGCGAATTGGCCGCTCAGATACGCGAGCGTCGCGGAGCCGGAGACCGGGATGCCGGCGGCGAACTCGTCGGCGCCGCTGAACAGGATTCCGACGGTGACCGCGGGATTCAGATGGCCGCCGGTCTTGTAGGCGACGTAAACGCCTGCCAGTACGGCGAACCCCCATCCCACGTTGATCAGCAGCCAGCCGCCGTCCAACCCTTTGGACTTCGCCAGCAATACGTTCGCGACCACACCGACCCCGAGCAGCACCAGCACGCCTGTGCCGAGTGCTTCGCTGAGGAAGATCGAGCCGAAGTTCATCGTTGAGCCTCCGTTCGCCCCGCACGTCGCGGACGCGACCGTGCGTGCAACGGAAGTTACGGGGGGACGATCGACCCGGATATCGCTGCCGTTCGACAATGTCGAACGTCCCGACTGGTTGCCGGGAGGCGGCGCCACTACCGTCCGACGCGCGAGGAGGATGTATGGCGCAGCTCACACCCGGTTTCACTGATGTTGCCCGGGTATTACCAACCGTTCGACAATGTCGAATCACGACACGAGTAGGTTTTCCGACATGCCGGGTGCGATCCAATCGATCGAGCGGGCGGCGGCCGTGCTGCGGCTGCTGGCCCGTGGTTCCGGGCGGCTCGGCGTCGGCGACATCGCAGGTGCGCTCGACCTGCCGAAGCCGACCGCGCACGGCATCCTGCGCACCCTCCAGGGCGTCGGTTTCGTCGAGCAGGACCAGGCCACCGGCAAGTACCAGCTCGGCGCGGCGCTGCTGCACCTGGGCACCAGTTACCTCGACGCGAACGAGTTGCGCTCGCGCGCGATCAACTGGGCCGACGCGCTGGCGGCGCGCACGGGCGAGTCGGTGCGGATCGGCGCGCCGATGGACGGCGCGGTGGTCGTCGTGCATCACGTGTTCCGGCCGGACAACACCCAGCAGGCGCTCGAACTCGGCGAACTGCTGCCGCCGCACGCCACCGCGCTGGGCAAGGTCCTGCTCGCCTACGACGCCGACCTGGCCGCCACGATGCGCCGCGCCGAGCTCGCCCCGCTCACCCACCGGACCCTCATCGATCGCGCCGCGCTCGCCCGGGCGCTGGGCGGCGTGCGGCAGGCCGGCTGGGCGGGCGACACCGAGGAATTCCGCACGGGCGAGGCGGGTATCGCCGCGCCGATCCGGGCGCCCGGTGGACTCGTGGTCGGCGCCATCGGCATCACCGGCGCGGTGGACCGGCTCTGCGACGCCCAGTTGCGGCACCGGCCCGCGCTGGTCGGCCAAGTGCTCGACGCCGCACGCGCGGTATCGCGTGATCTCGGTGCGAGCCACTGACTTTCGCCCGGCCGGTGACCAGCCGGCGTCGACCAGGAGCAGTCGAGCATGAAGCAGCGTTACGTGCTGGCCATCGACCAGGGCACCACCTCCACGCGGTGCATCCTGTTCGACCAGCGTGCCCGGCTCGTCGGCGTCGCCCAGCGCCCGCACCGGCAGCACTATCCGCGGCCGGGATGGGCCGAGCAGGACGCGCTGGAGATCTGGCGCAATGTCGAGCGCATCGTCCCGCAGGCGCTGCGGGATTCCGGCGTGGCCGCCGACCGCATCGCCGCGGTCGGTATCGCGAACCAGCGCGAGACCACCGTGGTATGGGACCGCCGCACCGGCACGCCGATCGGCCGCGCGATCGTCTGGCAGGACGTGCGGACCGAGGATCTGGTCCGGGACCTGGAGAGCGCGCCGGGCGCCGACCGCATTCGTGACCTGTGCGGTCTGCCGCTGGCCAGCTATTTCGCCGCGCCGCGATTGCGCTGGATGCTGGACTCGGTGCCCGGCCTGCGCGACCGCGCGGAGCGGGGCGAGGTGCTGTTCGGCACCATGGAGACCTGGCTGATCTGGAACCTCACCGGAGGCCCCGACGGCGGGCTGCATTTCACCGACGTCACCAACGCCAGCCGCACCCTGCTGATGAACTTGCGCACCCTCACCTGGGACGACGAACTGCTGGAGTTCTTCGGCATCCCCGCCCGTATGCTGCCGCGCATCCAGCGGTCGACCGCGTCCTACGGCAGCACGCGCCGGGTGGTGCCCGGCATCCCGATCGCCGCCGCGCTCGGCGACCAGCACGCCGCGTTGTTCGGCCAAACGTGTTTCGCGCGTGGAGAGACCAAGTGCACATACGGCACCGGCGGCTTCCTCATGATGAACACCGGGCGCGAGCTGGTGCGCTCCGAGCACGGTCTGCTCACCACGATCGGTTACCAGATCGGCCCGGAGCCGGTCTACGCGCTGGAGGGCCCGATCGCGGTCACCGGCTCGCTCGTGCAGTGGGTACGGGACAACATCGGGCTGGTCACCAGCGCGCCGGAGATCGAAACCCTCGCGCGCACCGTCGAAGACAACGGCGGCTGTTACGTGGTGCCCGCGTTCTCCGGCCTGTACGCGCCGCATTGGCGCAGCGACGCCCGCGGGCTCATCGCCGGGCTCACGTCCTACGTCACCAAGGGCCACATCGCCCGCGCCGTGCTGGAGGCGACCGCCTGGCAGACCCGCGACGTGGTGGAGGCGATGAACGCCGACTCCGGACTCCGGACCGCGGCCCTGCGCGTGGACGGCGGGATGACCTCGAACAACCTGCTGATGCAGATCGTGGCCGATGTGCTGGACGTTCCGGTGTCGCGTCCGTTCGTCGCCGAGACGGTCTCGCTCGGCGCCGCGTACGCCGCGGGCTTGGCCGTGGGTTACTGGCCCGATCTCGAAGGGCTGCGCAACAATTGGCGCCTTGCCGCGCAATGGGTTCCGCGGATGGATCCCGAACTGCGGGAGGACGAGTACGAGAACTGGAAGCGCGCCGTCGAGCTGACCTTCGGCTGGGTTCGGTCGCGGAAACGGGCGCGCCGGTGATTCCGGGTGGCGGGCACCTGTCGCCGGACGGTCGTGTCGGGAGGGTGGGTTAGCGTCGAAAGCATGCGGCTTCACGTGGGATGTGCGATGTGGACGCACGCGGCTTGGCAGGAACGGCAGCTCGCGCCGGGGGAGCGGTTGCGCTGGTACGCCACGTGGTGCAACGCGGTCGAAGGCAACACCACGTTCTACGCGACGCCGTCGCGGCGCACGGTGGAATCGTGGGCGGCGCAATGCGATCCCGCGTTCCGGTTCGTGCTCAAACTGCCCAGGCCGATCACCCACGAACGCAGGTTGACCGGCGCCGAGGAGGAACTGCGAGCCTTCCTCGCCGCGATGGAGCCGCTCGGGGAGCGCGTCCACGCGCTGTGGGTGCAGTTGCCCGGCTCGTTCGGGCCCACCGATCTCGGTGCGCTGGCCGGTTTCCTGCGGCAGGTGCCGCGCGCCCACCGGATCGCCGTCGAGGTCCGGCATCCGGCGTTCTTCGCCGACGAACAGGCGGCGCGCAGCCTGGAATACGTGCTGTCCAGGGTGGACGCCGAATGGGTCCCCTTCGACACCACCGTGCTTTTCGACGGTCCGCCCACCAGCGCGGCGGAACAAGAGGCGGCGTCGAAGAAGCCCCGGGTGCGGCGCAGGATGCGCGCGCTGACCGAATACCCCATCGTGCGATACCACGGCCGCGACGATGTCCGGCGGACCGTCGCGGGCTGGCAGCCGTGGATCGGCACGGTGGCCGGATGGCTGCGGGAGGGCCGGTCGCCGACGGTGTTCCTGCACACGCCGGACAATGCGGGCTCGCTGGAGCTGGCCCGTCGCTTCCACGACGAGATCCGTGCCCGGCTGCCCGAACTCGACCCGCTGCCCGAGCCCGCCGCGGCCGAGCCGATGACCCTCTTCTGACCGGCATGCCCGCCTCCCGCAGGAACGCTCGGCTCCTGCGGGAGGCGGATCGCTCAGGACTGCAGGCCGACCTCCACCTCCAGGGTGAGGGTGATCTTGTCGCCGATCACCGCGCCGCCGTCGGGCAGCGGCATGTCGATGGTGATGCCGAAGTCGCGGCGGTTGATCACGGTCTTGGCCTCGAAGCCGGCGACCGGTCCCTGACCCATGCCGGGGTTGACGCCGAGGAACTCCACCTCCAGCGAAACCGGCTTGGTGACGCCGCGGATGGTGAATTCGCCGTCCACCACGAAATCGTCGCCGTTCACCCGGAAACCGGTGGACTTGAACGTGGCCACCGGGAACTGCTCGGCCTGGAAGAAGTCGGCGGTGCGCAGATGCGCGTCGCGCTGTTCGTTGTCGGTGGTGACCGAGTCGACCCGGATCTCGGCCTCGGCCGAGGCGCTGCCGTCCTCGCCGATGACCAGCTTGCCGGAGAAGTCGGTGAAGCGGCCGCGCACCTTGCTGACCATCAGGTGGCGTACCGAGAAGCCGAGGGTGGAGTGGGCGGGGTCGATGGCCCAGGTGCCCGCGGTCAGAGCGTTGGCGGTTCCGGTCGTCATGGATGTCTCCTCAGGTAGTTGAGAGTTGAACTAATTGGTTGTGGGTAGAGCCGGGGTTTTCGGGAGAAGGTCAGTGGGTGCCGAGCAGCTGTGCGAACGGTACCGGGTCGTCGTACGGATCGGCGGCACGCGTGCGCGGTGTGTTGGTCAGCATGGCGGCGAACTCCGCTGCGGCGCGGTCGATCCGGACGCTGAGACCCTCCGTCGCCACGGACGCCCAGTCTTCCGACGCCGCGTAGACGGCGGTGGGCGCCACCACCGCGCGCAGGTAGCTGAACATCGGGCGCAGGGCGTGCTCCAGCGCGAGGGAATGGCGCGCCGAGCCGCCGGTGGCGCCGAGCAGCACCGGCAACCCGGCCAGCGATTCCGGTTCCAGCACGTCGAAGAACGTCTTGAACAGGCCGCTGTAGGAGGCGTTGAAGATCGGCGTGACGGCGATCAGGCCGTCGGCGCCGGTCACGCGATCGATCGTCGCGCGCAGCCCGCCCGGCGCGAATCCGGTCAGCAGGTTGTCGGCCAGATCGCGGGCGTGCTCGCGCACTTCCACCACGTCGAATGTCACGTCCCCGGCGTGTGCGGACAGTGCCGCGCCGCTGGCGGCGGCCAGCCGATCGGCGAGCAGCCGGGTCGACGACGGCTGCGACAGGCCCGCGGAGACGACGGCGATGCGGGTCATCGGGTGGCCTCCAGGGCGGCGTCGCGGGCGGCGACCAGGCTCGCGTGCGTCGGCGCGTCCGGCACCTGGGCCGGGCGTCCGGCCGCGAACTCCTTGCGCAGCACCGGGACCACTTCCTCGCCGAGCAGATCCAGTTGCTCGAGCACGGTCTTCAACGGAAGGCCCGCGTGATCCATCAGGAACAGCTGGCGCTGGTAGTCGCCGAACGACTCGCGGAAGGTGAGCGTCTTGTCGATGACCTCCTGCGGACTGCCCACGGTGAGCGGCGTCTGTTCGGTGAACTCCTCCAGCGACGGGCCGTGGCCGTACACCGGCGCGTTGTCGAAGTAGGGCCGGAATTCGCGCACCGCGTCCTGGGAGTTCTTGCGGATGAAAACCTGCCCGCCCAGGCCGACGATCGCCTGGTCGGCGGAGCCGTGACCGTAGTGCTCGTAGCGCTGCCGATACAGTGCGATCAGTCGCTGGAAGTGCTCCTTCGGCCAGAAGATGTTGTTGGCGAAGAATCCGTCGCCGTAGTAGGCGGCCTGCTCGGCGATCTCGGGGCTGCGGATCGAGCCGTGCCAGACGAACGGCGGCACGTCGTCCAGCGGGCGCGGCGTCGAGGTGAACGACTGCAGCGGCGTGCGGAACTTGCCCTCCCAGTCGAGCACGTCTTCGCGCCAGAGCCGGTGCAGCAGGTGGTAGTTCTCGATCGCCAGCGGGATGCCGTCGCGGATGTCCTTGCCGAACCAGGGGTATACCGGCCCGGTGTTGCCGCGGCCGAGCATCAGGTCCACCCGTCCGTCCGCCAGGTGCTGCAGCATGGCGAAGTCCTCGGCGATCTTCACCGGATCGTTCGTGGTGATCAGCGTCGTCGCGGTGGAGAGCTGGAGTCGCTCGGTCTGCGCCGCGATGTAGCCGAGCATCGTCGTCGGCGACGACGGCACGAACGGCCGGTTGTGGTGCTCGCCCGTGGCGAACACGTCCAGCCCGACTTCCTCGGCCTTGCGCGCGATCGTCACCATCGCCTTGATGCGCTCGTGCTCACTGGGCGTCCGGCCGGTCGTGGGGTCGGTCGTCACATCGCCGACCGTGAAGATTCCGAACTGCACGACGCCTCCTTCGTTCTCAGTCTGACTCAATTTGGTGGATATGGCAACCAATGGAACGGGATGTGGTGGGCGGGTATTCCCGGCGCGGCGATGTGGCGTCGGTTACGCCAGGTACTCCGCCAGCCAGGTGCGGGTGAGTTCGCGGGTGACCTGCGCGCCGGTGTCCAATTCGGTGGTGCCGAAGGCGTGCTCCAGGAAGGGCAGCTCGACGTAGCGCTGCGGAACGCGCGCCGTTTCCAGCGCGGCGGCGTAGGCCGCGGTGTGCTGCGCGAGCACGAGGTGATCGCTCGCTCCCTGGATCAGCAAAGTAGCCGGGGAGTCGACGGTGACGTGCGGAGCGGAGCTCGTCGCGGCGTAACGGCCGGGGTACTGCTCGGGCGTTCCGCCCAGGTATTGCCGCGCCGCGTCGACGCCGAGCGCGGTCTCGGTGCCCGACGCGGCCAGGTCCACCGCCGGGTACAGCGCGATCGCCGCCCGTACCTTCGGCAGCTCCGCGGCGCTGCCGCAGCTGGGCCGCAGGGCGCCCGCGTTGCTCTTGTTCGCGACGTTGACGGCCAGATTGCCGCCCGCCGATTCGCCGAACGTGGCGACCCGGCGCATATCCCAGTGGTATCGCTGCGCGTTCGCGGCGGCCCAGGTCAGCGCGCAGGCGATGTCGGCGTCCGCCGTGTCCCAGTGGTGGTCGGCCGTGCTGGAGAGGCGGTAGTCCACGTCGAGCACGGCGTATCCGTTGCCGGCCAGCCAGGTCGTGTAGGCGTCGGTGCCGCGGCTGCCCCCGACGAACGCGCCGCCGTGAATGCTCACCACCAGCGGCGCCGGTACCGGCCCCGGAGCGGGCAAGTACAGATCCGCCTGGATCGGCTGCCCGTCGAAGGTGGCGTAGGTGACGGTCTCGTCGGGGGCATCGCCGACGGTGCTGAACGGGACGGTCGGGGCGAACGGAATCCAGACGCCGGCCGCGTCACGCGCCGCGAACACCAGCGTCGCGCCGGTCACGACGGACAGGACGAGACCGGCGACGGCCACGCCCGTCACCGTGCCCGCCAGGCGCCGCCCCCGCTCGGCGGAGCGCAACGCCGTTACCGCGAGCCCGGTCGCGAGCACCGCCAGCACCATGTTCCAAGAGCCGAGCGCGTCCCGGACCGCGCCCAGCAAGAGCACGGCCGACTGGACGAACGCGTTCCGCAGCAACGGCATCGTCCAGGAAACCGGCAGGATCGCGAGCAGTTGAGCGAGGGCGAGATACGCGGCGAGCGCGCCGGCGAGCGCGAGCAGCCCGGCGCGGGCGACGCGACGCGGGATCGCGGACTCTTCGGGCACGGTCGTCTCCGCTCCTCGCTCGTCGGTCATCCAGGTCTCCGTTGCCGGGCCGGAGTTTGCCGCCTCCAACATAGGTCGGTCTTCGTGCCCGCCCGATTCCGGTGGCGGCGCGTCCGGACGGAATCGGGTAGCCGACTACCCGCGACTTCCGTCGGCGTGTCCGCAGAATCGGTCGGCACAGGGCTTCGGCCACCGGATTTCGAAGGGACGTGCATGACTGGTTATCGGGAGTGGTTGACCCCTGCTCCGAATCCGGAGCCGCCGTTGGACAGCCGCAGGCGCGCCGAGGCGGCGCGCGATCCGGCGCCCGCTCGGGCACTTCCGTGCCGCACGCGGCCGCACGCGGCTTCCGGTCGGTCGAGTGCCGGGATACGCAGCGTGGTGCGCCGCAGCCATGCGTCCACCGCACCTGCGGGGGAGGAAACACGCTCGGCGGCGCGCCGGTTCGCCGAATCGGCGGTGCGGATCGTCCTGGAAGTGCTCGACCGCAGGAGACCCCTGCCGCACCTGGCGACTGTCGCCGACGCCACGGTCGTCGCCGCCGCGCGCACGTTGATCAGGGCCGATCTCGTGCCCGGCCGCAACCTCGGCGTCGCGGCGCCGATCCGGGTGAGCGTGGTCCTGGTGAACGACAAGACCGCCGAGGTCTTCGCCACCTACGGCCGGGGCGAGCGTCGTTTCGCGTTGGCGGCGCGCATCGTGCGAACCCGGTCGGCGGGCTGGCGGCTGACGGCGCTGCGCCTCCGATGACCCGATAGGGGAATGTCTTCGGCGGCCCAGGCGGATACCGTTGCGGCCGGTATGCGTCGGCCGCCCGTTCTCGGGGACGGTGCGCCGCGGGTCGGCGTCGGCAGGCCGGTGCGGCTCGCGGACGCGCCGGATGGCGGCTGCGGATCACCGAACTCGCGGACGCGCTCCACGCCTCCGAGAGCGGGCACGCATCAGGTGACGCCGCTGGAGAAGGCTGGTCCGCGAGGCATTGCCCGGCCGACGTGCGCGGCGTGATCGCGGCCGCGCCCGGCCATGTCGGGAGTGTGCGCCGCGTTCTCGTCGACGCGCTCACCCGCCGCCCAGCGGGATGCCGACGGCGCTGGGCCGGCCGGCTCAGGCCAGTGACGCCAGCCAGTCGCGCATCCACGACAGCGCGGTCGCTCCGCCGCCGACGGGATAGCTGCCGTAGGCGGTGTGCGCTTCGGAGCGGTAGAACTCGTCCAGCAGCCGGGCGCGTTCCTGGTTGGCCGACTCCGACAGCTGGCTCTGCAACACGGGGATGCCACCGTTGGACATCAGATCACCGACGATGGCGCCCATTTCGAGCTGGTAGCGCCAGAGATTGGCCGGGTCGGGGTGGGAGGTCTGCGCCAGGAAACCGGCGAAGCGGGTGATGAAATCGTCGGAGGCCGTGGAGCAGTACAGATCGCCGATCGCGCAGATGGTGCGGGTCTGCGGGGTGAGGAAGCCGAAGCCGCCGATGCGGGGACCGCCCGCGCCCGCGCCGCCCACCGCGGGACCGACGAGCGCGTCGGTGGGGGAGCGGCGCGGGTCGGAGATCAGCCCGACCGCGGCGATCCGGTGCGGCGGCACGACGCCGATTCCGGTGCCGATCTCGGCGGCCAGATCACCGGCGGCGTCCGCGCCCTGGCTGTAGCCGAGCAGTGCGATCTTGGTCGCGCCGCACTCCCTGGCCATCGCGCCGATCATGCCGCGCGCGTTGTCCACGGCCTCCCGCTTCGAGGCGCCGTAAACTTCGCTCTCCCAGGGGAATGCGGTCGCCGCGTAGCTGACGTAGTCGACCCGGACCGAGGACGGCAGCCCGCTGGTGACTCCGGCCAGCATGCCGGGGCCGGGGCGCTCGTCCGGCCGGCCGGTGGTCTCCCATGTTCCAGGGATCGCCACGACGTACATGCTCGGGCAATCCGGTGCGGCGACAGCGGGCCCGCTGCCCGGTCCTACGCACGACAGCGCCATCGCCGTGAAACCGATGGCCGCAGAGATCCACTTCGATCGCATGGCGTTTGCTCCTGGTGATACAGGCGCCGCAGGCGCTCCCCGGCAGGATCGGCCTCCGCCGGCGCCGTGCGGTGGTCGAACCCGGCCCCGTCGAAGGCTGCATTGAGACTCGATGGTCTCAAAGTGCAGCCAGGATAACGACAGTGTGGGAGGCGGCACAATCTGCGGTGGAAGTGACACGTATCACAGTTGATTTGGCCCCGTCGGCGCCCGTCGATTGCTAGGAGTCCGGCGCTAAAAGAACTGTCATGGCCTCCGCCCATCGGCTGATGGTTGCCGCAGCGGCGCGTTCGGAGTTTCGCAGCGGGCGCGACATCGCCGTGCCGCGCAGTATCGCGATGGTCAGGTCGCGGACATCCGGATAGCGCGGATGGGCGACGATGTCCGGGCCGAACAGCGCGTCCACCACACGCCGCAGGTCCCGCCCGGCTTTTCGTTCGGCCGTCCGCAACGCCTCGGCAAGCGCAGGATCGGTCCGCGCCGCCGCCCACAACTCGAACTCGGCTTGTGCCGCCGGTCGCGCCATCGACTCGTAGAGGGCGGTCAGGGCGCGCAGCACCGGATCGGCTCCGTGGTCGAGCCCGGCCGCGGCCTCGCGGACAGCCGCCTCGTTGCGAGCGACCAGATGCCCGACCAGTTCGCCGATCAACGCGCCCAAGGTCGGGAAGTGATGCAACAGCGCCCCGCGGCTGACCTCCGCTGCGCGCTGGACGGCCAGGGTCGACAGTGCCCGGTGGCCGTGCTCGGCCAGTAGATCGGCGGCGGCGTCGAGGATGCGGACACGGGTCGCGCGTTTGCGCTCCTGGCGTACTCCGGCCATTCCGGCTCCTCCCGTCGGCGTGACATTTTCACAGTCAGTATTGACTGTCAAATGGCCGGTGCGCCAGACTGCCGAGACCGGGTCCAGCGTCGAAGGGAAAGCGATGACCGACAGTGACATCCAGACTGGTGGCGGCGCGGGCGCGTGGTATCGCGGGTGGACCGAGACGCCGGACTCCCCGTGGAACGGACGCCCCGCCCCGCAGGACGCGCGCGAATACCGGACGCTGACCTACGAGCGGGACGGCCGCATCGCGCGCATCACCTTCGACCGGCCGGAGAAGGGCAACGCGATCACCCCCGACACCCCGCTCGATCTGGCGCACGCGGTCGAACGCGCGGACCTGGATCCGCGCGTGCACGTGATCCTGTTGTCCGGGCGCGGCAAGGGCTTCTGCGGCGGATACGACCTGAGCATGTTCGCCGAACAGAGTTTCGCGGCCGCGGGCGGTTCCGGCGACGTGGCCGGGACGGTCGTCGATCCGGTGGTGCAGGGCCGCAATCACGATCCGGCGCGGACCTGGGACCCGATGATCGACTACGCCATGATGAGCCGGTTCAACCGGGGTTTCGCCAGCCTGATGCAGGCGAACAAGCCCACCGTGGCCAAGCTGCACGGATTCGCCGTAGCGGGCGGCAGCGACATCGCCCTGTTCGCCGATCAGATCATCTGCGCCGACGACACCAAGATCGGCTACCCGCCCACCCGGGTCTGGGGCGTCCCGGCGGCGGGCATGTGGGCGCATCGCCTCGGTGACCAGCGCGCCAAGCGGCTGCTGTTCACCGGCGACTGTCTCACCGGAAGGCAGGCGGTGGAATGGGGGCTGGCGATCGAATCGTGGCCCGCCGACGAACTCGACGCCCGCACCGAGGAATTCGTCGCGCGGATCGCGCGCATGCCGGTCAACCAGCTGATGATGGCCAAGCTGGCGCTCAACTCGGCGCTGTACGCCCAAGGCGTGGCCAATTCGGGCATGATCAGCACCGTCTTCGACGGCATCGCCCGGCACACCCGAGAGGGTTACGACTTCCAGACGCGAGCCGCCACCGCGGGTTTCCGCGAAGCCGTCCGGGAGCGCGACGAACCGTTCGGCGATCACAAGCGGCCTCGGGCGCAGGAGTGAACCACGGTTGAGGTAGTCCACGAACTGGCGGGCCATGCCGATGCGTCAGGGGCCGCGCAGGCGGGGACGGCCACCACCACAGCGCTGCGGTGCGTTCCGGTTGCGAAGCGTCCGTGTGGCGTGGACTGCCGCCGCTGCGCTCTGCGGCGCCCATTCCGGCGATCAACGAGGGCCGGGAAACGGCAGGGGGCGGTGGTCCGAATACCACCGCCCCTGGCGAGCGTTCCGCAACCGCGTCAGCGAGCGGGCGGAATATTCTCGGCCGCCTCGTCCTCGATTTCGTAGCTCAGCCGCACGTCGTGGGCGATCTCGCCCCCGCTGACCGTGACCCGGCTCGTCACCGCCGGGTAGCCGCGCGCCACGACCGTGTAGTCGCCTTCGGCGAGATCCGCGACGACGTAACGGCCGTTCTCGTCGGTGCGCGTGGTGGCCGTCAGCGCGCCCGCCGCGTCGAGCACGCTGATCTGCGCGTCCGCGATCGCCCGGCCGCCGTCCGACCACGCCGACCCGGCCAGCACCGCCATCGGCGTGAGCTCGATGTCGTGCCGCAGCAGCCCGCTGTCCGGTACGGTGAGCGCGGCCGCGCTGGGACGCATGTGCTCGGCGACCGCCACGACCGTGTACGTCCCCGGCACCACACCGTGGCAGACGTAGGCGCCGTCGGCCGCCGCGGTCGCGGATCCGACGACCTCGCCGTCCAGATCGGTCAGCGTGATGGTCGCCCCCGGCAGCGGCTCGCCGAGGGTGCTCGACCGGACCACGCCGGACACCTCGCCGGAGCCGAGCAAGGTGACGTCGAACTGCTGCGGCCGGTCCCCGACGGCCACGTTGACCGCGGCGGGCTGATGACCCGCGGCCGACACGATCAGCACGTAACTGCCCGCGTCGGGCGCGGTGACGAGATAACTGCCGTCCGCGCCGCCGCTGGTCCGCGCGGCTTGCCGCCCGTGCTGGTCGATCAGCGTGAGCGCGGCGGCGGGCACCGGCCTGCCGTCCTCGCGGTGCACGTAGCCGCCGAGGGAACGGCCGTCGTGCTCGGCGCCGTCGAAGCTCGCCCGGGGCTCGCGCCGGTATGCGCCGTTGCTTGCCGGATCGCCCGAGGCGTAACCGCCCGCGGCCGCGGCGAGTACCGGTTCCGGCTCCGACAGCGCCTGCGCGGCGCCCTCCCAGACCTGATCCGCCTCCCAGTGCGACTCGGCGGCTTCGGTCTGGTCGACCGGTGCCTGCGCGGTGGGCGCCGGAACGTCCTGCAGCGGAATCTCCTTCATGAACATCAGCACCACACAGGCCAGCAGCGCGACCCCGGCCGCCGCGTAGAACACGCCGTGCATCGAGTCGGTGAAGCCGGTGAGGATCGGCACCTTCAGCTCGTCGGGGAGCGCGGCGATGCCGCTGGTGTTCGACTGCATGCCGCTGAGCTGGTCGGCGTCGAACCCGGGCGGCAGCGCGCCGCCGAACGCGTCGATGATCCGGTGCGGCAGCAAGTTGAACAGGATGGTCAGGAACACCGCGACGCCGAGCGTGCCGCCCATCTGCCGGAAGAACGTGGCCGACGCGGTGGAAACGCCCATGTCCGAGCGCGGTCCGGCGTTCTGCGCGGCGATGATCAGCGTCTGCATGCAACAGCCGAGCCCGAGCCCGATCACCGCGCCGATCGCCAGCGGCTGCCACAGCGGGCTGTCGTATTCCACCTGTGCGTACAGAGCCGCGCCGACGGCGACGATGAACGTGCCCGCCACCGGCAGGATCTTGTAGCGCCCCGTCCGCTTGGTGATCCGCCCGGCCGCCTGCGAGCCGACGGTGATGCCGAGTACCAGCGGCAACATGAGCAGACCGGCCTTCGTCGGCGAGTAGCCGCGCACGACCTGGAAGTACTGCGGAACCATGGTGATCGCGCCGAACATCGCCACACCGACGATGAACCCGCCCGCGATGGTGACGCTGAAGGTCGAGTTCCGGAACAGCCGCAAGGGAATCAGCGCGGAGTCCTTCATCAGGAACTCGACCAGGACGAACAGCACCAGGCCCGCGGCCCCGATGCCGTAGCAGAGCAGCGACTTCTCCGACGACCAGCCCCAGTGGCGTCCCTGTTCGGCGACGATCAGCAGCGGCACCACACAGATCGTCAGCGTCAGCGCGCCGAACCAGTCGATGCGGTGCCGCTGGCGCTGGTGCGGCACGTTGAGCACCTTGGCCACCACGAGCAGGGCCAGCAGGCCGACCGGGACGTTCACCAGGAACACCCACCGCCAACCTTCGATGCCGCCGAGTTCTTCGTAGTCGGAGAAGAAGCCGCCCAGCACCGGGCCGAGCACCGTCGCGGTGCCGAACACCATCATGAAGTAGCCCTGGTACCGCACCCGTTCCCGGACCGGGACGATGTCACCGATGATGGTGAACGCCAACGACATCAGCCCGCCCGCGCCCAAGCCCTGGAACGCGCGGAACGCGGCGAGCTGATACATCGAGCCAGCGAAGGTGCACGCGACCGAGCCGATGACGAACAGGCCGATCGCGGTGAGGTAGAACGGCTTACGGCCGTAGATATCGGCCAGTTTGCCGTACAGCGGCGTGGTGATCGTCGCGGTGATCAGGTAAGCGGTGGTCGCCCACGCCTGTTCGTCGAAACCGTGCAAACTGTTGGCGATCTTGACGATCGCGACGCTGACGATGTTCTGGTCGAGCGCGGCCAGGAACATGCCGAGCAGCAAGCCGGACAGGATGGTCAGGATCTGCCGGTGCGACAGTGACGTGTCCGCGCCTGGGTCCGGGTTCCGCGGAGCCCGGGTGGTGGAAGTCGTCATGGATGAGCCCTATTTCGGATCGGCTGGGTGTCGGGGAGTGGTCTCTATTCCTGCGGTGAGCCGGTCGAGCAGTGTGGTCAGGGTGTCGCGGTCCGATGCGGGCCAGTCGGCCAGGATGTCGGCCAGCCACCGGTTGCGCAGCGCCCGGTTCTCCTCGAAGACGCGTACGCCTTCCGCGGTGGCCGCCAGCACGCACGCGCGGCCGTCGACCGGGTCGGCCCGGCGTTCGACCAGGCCGTGCGCCACGAGCGATCTGCTCTGCCTGCTGATGGTGGACGCCTCGGCGTGCAGCAATTCGGCGAGCCTGCCCGCGCGCTGCGGCCCCTCGTGCACCAGGCAGAACAGCACGGAGTAGGCGAGTCGTTCCAGTCCGTCCGGACCGGGCCTGGTCGGCAGCCACCTCGCCCGGTTCACCGCGCGCATGAACCGGACCAGCCGCTGACCGAGTTCGTCGGCGGCCGCGAGTTCGGTCTCCGTGACCTGGCGCTCGCGGGCGGTTGCGGACATGACACTCACCTCGACGTTCCCCACCGGCAGATTTGATTAGCAAGTACAACTAGTTGCTTTTGGCAACTATACATCCGGGTTGCCCGCGATCTGCGGGGTGGGGCGCGCGCGGTTGCGTTGCTACCGTCGACGGCGTGTCCGAGTCGCTTGTCCGCTTCCGTGCCGCCCTGCCGTCCGACCGCCGATGGGAACCGGTCGGCAACGGGGAGTCCGGCGCCGAGGTGTTCCGGTCCGCCGACGGCTCGCGCTACGCCAAGTGCGTCGACCCCGGCCGGGCTGCCGACCTCGCGCTGGAACGGGACAAGGTCGTCTGGCTCGACAGTCACGAGATCCCCGGTCCCCGAGTGCTGGACTGGCGGACCGATGCCGACGGCGGCGCCTGCTTGGTCACCAGTGCCGTCCCCGGCATCGCCGCGGACGCCGTTCCCGTACAAGCACTTTCCAGTGCATGGGCGTCCATCGCGGAGACGGTGCGTCGCTTGCACGAGGTGCCCGTCGAGGAATGCCCGTTCGATCGCGGTTTGGCGCGGATGTTCGCGATCGCCCAGGACGTGGTGGTGCGCGGTGCGGTCCACACCGAGTTCCTCCCGGAGGAACAGCAGGACACTCCGCCCACCGTCCTGCTCACCAGGCTGGCCACCGAATTGGGACAGAGGATGACGCAGGAATCCGCCGAAGCCGTGGTGTGCCACGGCGATCTGTGCCTGCCCAACATCATTCTCGATCCGGATACGCACACTGTCGCCGGATTCGTCGACCTCGGGCGTCTCGGCGTCGCCGACCCGTACGCCGATATCGCTCTGCTACTGGCCAATGCCCGGGAATCATGGCAGGACGAGCGGCGCGCCGAAGCCGCCGACCGCGCCTTCGCCGATCGCTACGGCATCGCACTGGACGTCGCGCGTCAGCGGTTCTTCCTCCATCTGGATCCACTCACCTGGGGTTAGCTCGGCTGCGTCCCGGGTTCGATTCAGGACGGCGGTGCCGTAGGCCGCCACAGGGTGCACGCGTTCTCGTCGCAGTCGAAGCGCATCCCGATGGCCGCGGGCGGCCCGGAACCGCACCGACCACCCGGTCCGGACACGCCGGTATCCCGTACTCCCGGCGTCGCCGCGCCGTAGTTCGGCCTTGCCTGTTGAGCATTCGACCGACAGAATCCCCAGAGATATGCAATGTTGTTATTGCGCAACGGCATTGAGAGGGAACCCACGGTGGCCGAGTAGGCACCGGTAAAAGGGGGTGCGGCGAGATCATGTCGTCGAACACGTCCGAGCCCGGCGGCCGACGCGCCCGCCCAGGCCAGGTCCGGGTCGGACGCGTGCCCAGCTGGCCGGGGATGATCTCCGCCCAGGACCCGCCGCCTGCACGGGACCGGCATCGGGCGGTCCGCCCCCGGCGTCGCGCCCGGCGCGGCGCACGCCGGGCATGGCTGGTCGGGGGCGCCGGGCTGGCCGCCTCGCTCGCCGCCGCCGCGCTGGTGCTGGTCTACACGGACGCGGCCTCGGCGCCGCGGCAATCGGCCACCGTGGCGGACCCGGTGCTCGGCGGCGGTCCCGGCTGCGAGCCGACGCGCGGCACACAGCTGGTACGCGGCAACGGAACCGGCTCGACCGCCTCGGGGCCGGACGTGATCCTCGCCTTCCAGCACGCCTACTACGTGACCCGGTCGGGCGCGGTCGCGCGATCGCTGACGGTGCCGGACGCCGCGGTGCCGCCGGTCGCGGTGATCGACGCGGGTATCGCCTCGGTCCCCACGGGGACGCAACACTGCGTCATGATCACTGCCATGCTCGACGGACGCTACGACGTGGTCATCACCGAGCTGCGCCCGGAGGCCGCCGCCCGCACCTACCGCCAGTTCGTCACGGTGGCCGCCACCGACGGCGAAGCCGCCATCGTCAAGATCGCCCCACCGAACTGACGGAGCCGCCGAACCCACCGCCCGGGCGTGCCGGCTTTCGCTACGATGCCACTGCCGGGGCGGTCGATCGGCGCGAAATGCTCTGCATAGGCGCTCGATTCAGGGGAGGTCGTCGGTGGTGTTCGCGCCGCCGAGGATTCCACCGGACTGTTCTGCGCACCGTCCTACACGGTGCGCCGGTCGGTGCAGGCCGGTCTGCTCGACGGACAGATCGATCCGCTGCGCAGCGCCCCGGCGCTGTTGGCGCAGGGATGGACGGTCGTGGTGCCGGATCATCAAGGGCCGAACGCGGCCTTCGACCATTCGAACGAACACCTGACCCTCAATACGCTCGCCGAGAGCAGTGTGATCGCCTGGCTGCGCGAACGGTTCGCCGGAGTGCCGGTGGACGACAACTGCACCATTACCGATGTCGGTTCCATCGCACCGGGGCGATGACAAACGGCCGATGCCGGGCGATGCGACTACGGCCGGTCGAACGCGCCGTCCGTGACAACGGCGGTGACCGCATCCCACTGACCGGGCGTGAAGACCAGCGCCGGCCCGGTCGGGTTCTTGGAGTCCCGCACGCCGATCATTGTCCCGTCGAGGTGCGCGACCTCCACACAGTCGTTGCCGCCGCCCGCTATGGCTGCTCCACCGGTCGGTGGAGAAGATCCGGCTGCGTATCGAGAACGAACCTCAGGTCAGCCCGGCGACCTTCCGGCAGCGCCATTCCAGGTAGTTGATCAGCATCCAGAAATCCTTGAACGCCGGATTCGTGGTCTGTCCGTGGTGGTAGCGATAATAGATCTGCTGGGCGATGACGGCGAGGCGGAACAATCCGAAGACCTCGTAGAACGGCCAGTTCTCCGCCGAGCGGCCGGTGCGTGCGCAGTAGTGTTCGACGATCTGCGCGCGGGTCAGCATGCCGGGCAGGTGACTGGGCTGACGGCGGGAGGCCCGCATGACCTCGTCGTCGTCCGCCTGCACCCAGTAGGCCAGGGCCCCACCGAGATCCATCAGCGGATCGCCCAGCGTCGCCATCTCCCAATCGAGCACGCCGACGATCGCGCCCGAGCCCGACGGGTCCAGTACCAGATTGTCCAGGCGGAAGTCGTTGTGGATGACGGTGGTGGCGACGTCCGCGGGCTGGTTGGCGTCCAGCCAGGTCATCACCGCGGCGAAATCGCCCACGTTGTCGGTGCGGGCGTTCACGAAGCGCCGTGACCAGCCCGCTACCTGGCGGCCCACATAGCCCGCACCCCGGCCGATTTCGGTGAGCCCGGCGGCGACGGGGTCCACCTGGTGCAATTCGATCAGGCAGTCGACCGCCGCGGTGGACAAGCGTCGCGCCCGGTCCGGGGACAGGCTGGTGCCCTCGGGCAGGTCACCCCGCAGGATCGTGCCCGCCACCCGCTCCATCACATAGAATTCGCTGCCGATCACCTCGGGATCGGCGCACCGTGCCACCATCCGCGGCACGTAGCGATAGTGCGGACGCAGCCGCTGTTGCACCAGGAACTCGCGGCCCATGTCGTGCGCGGACGCCGCTTTGGTGCCGCCCGGCGGGCGGCGCAGGATCAGGTCGCGATCCGGGTAACGCAGCAGGTACGTCAGATTGGATGCACCTCCGGAGAACTGGCGCACCTCGGGCGGCTCGCTCAGACCCGGTACCTGCTCGGCGAGCCAAGCGTGCATCGCCGCGACGTCGAAGGCGTCCTCCGCGCGGACCGCGGCGGCGTCCGGAGCGTTCACCGGTCGGTTCCGTATTTGCGCAGCTCCTGGCGGGCGATCACGCCCAGGTGCACCTCGTCGGGGCCGTCGGCGAAGCGCAGTGAGCGAATGCCGGCGAACGCGCGCGCCAGCGGGAAATCGTCGGAAAGCCCGGCGCCGCCGTGTAATTGGATCGCCATGTCGAGCACTTCCTGGGTCATCCGCGGCACGACCGCCTTGATCTGCGAGACCTCGCTGCGCGCGCCGGCCAGGCCCTTGGTGTCCAGCAACCAGGCGGTGCGCAGGACGAGCAGCCGCGCCTGGTCGATCGCGACGCGCGCGTTGGCGATGCGCTCGCGGTTCCCGCCGAGGTTGGCCAGCGGCTTGCCGAACGCCGTGCGGGACAGGGCACGGCGGCAGGCCAGTTCCAGTGCGCGCTCGGCCAGGCCGATGGCGCGCATGCAGTGGTGGATGCGGCCGGGGCCGAGGCGGCCCTGGGCGATCTCGAACCCCCGTCCCGGCCCGGCGATCACGGCGTCCAGCGGAAGGCGCACGTCGGTGAAGGTGACTTCACCGTGGCCGAAGGGTTCGTCCAGGTAGCCGAAGGTGGTGAGCATCCGTTCGATCCGCACGCCGGGCGTGTCCAGCGGGACCAGCACCATGGAGTGCCGCTGATACGGGTGCGCCGCCGGGTCGGTCAGGCCCATGAAGATGACGAACTTGCAGTTGGGGTGGCCGATGCCGGTGCTCCACCACTTGCGGCCGTTCAGCACGATCTCCTCGCCGTCCACCACGGCGGTCGCGGCCATGTTGGTCGCGTCCGAGGAGGCGACCTCGGGCTCGGTCATACAGAACGCCGAGCGGATCGTGCCGTCCAGCAGCGGCCGCAGCCACTGCTCCCGCTGCTCGATGCTGCCGTAGTGCAGCAGCACCTCGGCGTTGCCGGTGTCGGGCGCGTTGCAGTTGAACACTTCCGGCGCCCACCCGGAGCTGCCCATCGCCTCTGCCATCGGGGCGTAGTCGACGTTGCTCAGTCCCGCACCGAGCTCGGGATCGGGCAGGAAGAGGTTCCACAGCCCCGCCGCCCGCGCCTTCTGCTTGAGCTCTTCGACCACCGAGGGGACCGCCCAGGGCGATTCCCGCAAGGCAGCCGCGTGCTCCTCGTCGCGCGGCTCGATCTCGTCGCGCACGAACTGCCGCACCTGATCGGTGAGACGGACGGCTCGGTCGGAATGTGTGAAGTCCATACCCATCCTCGAGGCTCGCCGAGCATTGCTCAACTTCCGGTCGGGTCATTGGTAGCATATTATTGAGCATTGCTCAATAGAGGAGGGCGGATGACCGAGGTTGCCGTGGCGGGTGGCCGCCGCTCGGCGGACGACCGGCGCAGACAACTCATCGGCATCGGTCTGGGCATGCTGATCGATCGCCCGTGGCACCAGATCACTATCGACGCGGTCGCGCAGGAGGCGGGCATCTCGCGCGGGTTGCTGTTCCACTACTTCCCGACCAAGCAGGACTACTACGCGCAGCTCGTCCACGCCGCGGCACAGCGATTCCTGCGCGCCACCGGTCCCGACCCGGACGCCGCGGACCCGCTCGCGTCGATGATCGCCAACTTCGTGGGCTACATGCGCAGGCGCAGTGGGCCACTGGTGAGCCTGCTCAGCGCGGCGGGGCAGGACCCGGTGCTCGAGTCGATCATGGAGCGGATGCACGACGAACTGACCGAGCGGGTGTTCGCCGCTCTGGGCCGGCCCGCGCGCTCGACCGCCGAGCGCTTGGTGGTGCGTTCGTGGTGGGCGCTGGCGGAGGACCTCACCGTGCAGTGGCTGTCCCGCGATGATGTCGACCAGGACGGGCTGGACCGGCTGCTGTTCGACATGTTGTCCCGGGTGCTCGACTCGGTGGACGCCGAGCGCGCGGCCGGTCACCGGTGAGCGGCGCCGCGGCGGAGAAACGTTCGCGAATCCGGCGCGGCGCGCCGCGATGATCGCGGCTCGGGGGTCGGTGCGGATCGGTGGGCGGCCCGGTGCCGCCGAGGGGCGAATCTCGACAGCACCGGCGTATCCGAACGCGCTGCGGGAGCGCACGCGCCGCCGCGAAGGGAGAGCGCGCCACTCCAGCATAGAGGGATCAATGGTCTGCCGCGCGGTAGGAAGGAAATGCCTGCGACTAGCGGGAAATCATCTCGCGGCGCGTGTGTCGTCCGCGGCGCGCCGAATAGTTTTGCGAGATGGCAAATGAACAGTTTCGCCAGTAGCGGTGGATCGACTATGAATGAGACGTGCCGTTGCCATTCGTGATCACTTGTCTGCCATCGACTCTCCCGTGCGGGGAGCGCTGATGGTCATCGAACATCCCATCGAGGACGAGGTTACACAGCTGGCGAGGCGGGTCGAGAAGGCCCGTGGACGGCTCGCCTACCAGTTCGATCCCGCGCTCACCGAGGCGCTGTCGGAGGACGAACTGTATGCCGAACGTGAGCTCGCCGAACGGATTCGCACCCAGGAGCGTGGACAGCGCTGGAAAGAGGCGCAGGCGGCCGCCGCGGCGTCCGACCGCGCCAGGCAGACCACCGAAGCGATCGAGAAGGCCGACATGCGAGACCTTTTGCTCGCCCGCAAGGCGATTGCCGCGCAACGACGCGAATCCAGTCCGCACGCGAAGCTGGCCTCGCTCTACCGGCATCGGTCCTGGTCGCTGCGCGCGCTGGCCGGCGTCGTCGCGGCGGGCATGTTGTGGTCGGCGGTCAACGTCCAGCACAATATCGCTCCCGGTGGCGCGACCGATCCGCTGTACTGGTTCAGCTACCTGCTCGAAGGCATGATCAGCGTCTGCTTGATCATCATCATGATCGGCACCAACAAGGTCGCCGAGTGGGGTGTGGTGGACAACCGCCGTCAGGTCGCGGCTGCCGAAATGGCCCTGCTGGCCTTGACCGTCAGCCTCAACACCTACCCCTATCTGCGTGCTGGCGCGTGGTACGACGCGGCCGTGCACGCCATCGCGCCGGTGATGATCGGCGTCGCGCTGCTCATCCACGACGCCGCGAGCGCCCGCTACGGCCTCGCCATCGCCAGGGCCACCGAGCAGGTTCGCGATCTGCCCGACCCGGCCGAGCAGATCCGGCTCACGCTGCCCAGGTACCGGATGCCCACCGCGCCCGAGGCGCCGGGCATCCCGCACGAGCACGTGCACCCCGAACCGCAACCCGTCGTGGCCGCGCCCCCGGTGGAGGTCGTCGAGCAGGAGGCCGTCGAGGTCGTCGAAACCGACGGCGCGCCGGAGACTTCCGAAAAGCAGCCCGTGGCCGTGGCGCAGGCCGAGACCCAGTGGGCGCCGGTCGAGGCACCGCGGAAGCCGGTGCTGCCCGAGTCGATCGAGGATCTCGACGCGATGGACGTCTTCGGCACGTCGGCGCGGGTCGAAGACACCGCCGTCAACGGAAGTGCGCCGTCGGCCAACGGGAAGAAGCTCGTCGCGAGCGAACCCGCATCGGGTGCGGCCGCCGGCTCCGAGGACCGTCCGGCCGCGCGGGTGCCCGTCGACGAACCGGCCGCGGCGAAGGTGGTCGTCCGGCAGACGCCCCCGGCCAAGCCCCGCGCCACGGCAGCCGACACCGAGGCCGCGACGGCGGAGATCCCGGTGGCCACGCGCCGCCCGCCGGTCGAAGCCAAGAGCGACAGCCCGACGCCGGAGCCCAAGAACGGCAAGGACACCCCCAAGCCCGATATCGCGCAGCCGCCGACGGCCCGCACGCCGGACATCTACGACACCGGTTCGTTCCGGGTCGCCGACATCCTCGAGCAGGAACTCGCCGAGCTGCAGGCCGAACGCCGCCGCGCCCGCACCAGCAGGCAGCGTTCCGCTTCGACCGCGGGCCGCGAGTCCTAGCCCCCGTTCCGGCGACGATGCCCGTCAGCGCACCCTGCGCCGACGGGCATCGTCGTTCCACGGGCCGGATCCTCCGGCGCCCTCAGGCTTTCGGCTCGGACGGCGGCGCGGTTGCGGCCCATTCCGCCCAGTCGGCGAGCGCGTCGTAGAGCCGCACCGCGGCTTCGACCGTGATGCGCATCAGCGTCCGCTGGAACTGGTTTCCGACGTGGAACTGCACCGGCAGTTCGACATCAATGTCTATGGCCCGCACCGAGTCCTGGCGGCCGCACTGCCGCTGTTACGCGCGGGCCACGGCCGGGTGATCAACATCAGCGCGGCCAGCGCACGCACCGCGATGCCATACCTGGGTCCCATCTCGGCGAGCAAGGCCGCCCTCGAATCGCTATCCCAGGCGGCCCGGATCGAGCTGGCGCCCTGGGGTATTCCGGTCTCGGTCGTCGAGCCCGGTGCGGTCGAGACGACGATCTTCGCCAAGGCGGATGCGACTGCGCGTGAAGCGCTGGCGCTGGCCGACCTGGATCGTGTTGCGCTCTACCGCGATCAGCTGGCGGCCGTCGGCGATGCGCTGGCCAAGCAGAAGACGGGCTCCACGCACAGTGTGGTCCGCGCGATCGTCCGCGCTGCCGAAGCCCGCAGACCCAAGGAGTGCTACGTCGCCAGTGCGGACGCCCGCATGCTCCGGTTGCTCGCCCATCTGCCCTTCCGCCTGCGCGATCGTGTGCTCGCCGGTGCGCTGGGGCTGTCCCGGGTCCCGCTGGCGGCCGGAGCGGCGCGATGAGCCGGATCGTGTTCGCCGCTGCCACATCAGGGCTGGGGCGGCAAGCGGCGCACCGGATGTCCGTCAGCGGCTGCTGAGAGCGGATCTGCCCAGGGCAGCGCGGAGCCGGTTCGGTGCCGCTGGTGCGGCACCGTGGAGCCATGGCTCACGATGACAAGACCCCGATGTTCAGCTGGCGGGCGCGCGAGCAACTGCTCAGCCGTCGCATCGTCGTGCTCGACGGCGCGCTCGACGACGACAACGGCACGCTGCTGATGACCCAGTTGCTCACGCTCGCCGCCGAGGATCCCGAGGCGGGTATCTCGCTGTGGATCCATTCGCCGGGCGGATCGGTTCCCTCCATGCTCGCCATCCGCGATGTGATGCGGCTGGTGCCGTGCGAGGTCTCCACACTCGCGCTCGGATTGGCCTGCAGTGCGGGGCAATTCCTCTTGTCGTCGGGGAGCAAGGGCAAGCGTTTCGCATTGCCGCACGCACGGGTGCTGATGCATCAGGGATCGGCGGGCATCGGCGGCACCGCCGTGGACGTCGAGGTCCAGGCCGACGATCTGCGCTACACCGTCGACACGGTGCTCGGAATCATCGCCGAGGACACCGGCCAGCCCTTCGACCGGATCTACGAGGATTCGCTGCACGACCGCTGGTTCACCGCGGCGCAGGCCAAGGAGTACGGCTTCGTCGACCACATCGTCGACTCGTTCGGGCAGATCGTCCCCCAACGCCAGCGAATCGGGATCTCGGCATGAGCGGTCAGGCCCGGAGGCGGCAGCGGAGCGTGACCACGGAGGGCCCCGCTCATGCCGGAATCGGATACAGCATGAGCGGTCAGGCCCGGAGGCGGCAGCGGAGCGTGACCACGCAGGGCCCCGCTCCTGCCGAAATCGGATACGGCATGAGCGGTCAGGCCCGGAGGCGGCAGCGGAGCGTGACCACGCAGGGCCCCGCTCCTGCCGGAATCGGATACAGCATGAGCGGTCAGGCCCGGAGGCGGCAGCGCAGCGTGACCACGCAGGGCCCCGCTCATGCCGGAAAGGACGGAGCATGAGTACCTACACCATTCCCAATGTGATCGCGCAGCATCCGCGCGGCGGCGAGCGGATCACCGACATCTACTCCCACCTGCTCGCCGAGCGCATCGTCTACCTCGGCACGCCGATCGACTCGGGCGTCGCCAACGCGCTCATCGCGCAGCTGCTGCACCTGGAGTCGGAAAGTCCGGAGCAGGAGATCAACCTCTACATCAACTGTGAGGGCGGCGATCTGTCGTCCATGCTCGCCGTGTACGACACCATGCAGCACATTCGGTCGCCTGTGCAGACCACCTGCGTCGGGCAGGCGATCGCGGTGGGCGCGGTGCTGCTGGCGGGCGGCGAGCCCGGTCGCCGCGCGATGCTCCCGCACGCCAGGGTGGTGCTGCATCAGCCCGCCGCCCGCGGGCAGGGCACGATTCCCGATCTGATCCTGCAGGCCGACGAACTGGTACGCATGCGCGCGGAGATCGAGTCGATCTTGTCGAAGCACACCGGGCAAACGGTGGAGCGGCTACGCCGCGACACCGACCGCGACCGGGTCTTCACCGCGTCGGCAGCGGTCGAGTACGGCCTCGTCGACCAGGTCCTGGGGCGGCGCGACTAAGCCGCCAGAGCCATCAGCGTGGGCCCGGTAGCGGAACGCGGCGCAGGCCGTCGCAACAGCGCCATCCGGCGCCGGGCCCGCAGCTGGTCGGCCACCTGTCCGGTGAGCTCGCCCAGTGTGGTGCCGAGGGAGCCGGCCAGGGCGGCGATCATCTCGCTCGACGGCTCTTTGCGTCCCCGTTCCACCTCCGACAGATACTGCGGGGAAATGCCCGCCCGGCGAGCGGTTTCGACCAGCGTCTCGCTGCGGTCCTGCCGCAGTGTGCGCAACTGTTCACCGAGCACCTCGCGCCACAGGGGTTCCGGCGGTGTGCGCGGGTCCTGCTGCCGGTCGTCGCGTCCACCGGGAATCGAGTGCAGTCTCGGGTGCTCGCTCATGAGCAGAGCGTACGGTTCCGGATGGCTGGTCTGCCCGGCATTACGCTCTGGGCGTACGAGCGCGGCGGTAGGCGTGGATTCGGCGTGGTCGCCGCGGTGATCGGGGCGGACCGAGCATGATGGGAATCATGCCCGAGAATTCGAAGGTTCCCGATCTCAAGCCGCGCAGCCGCGACGTCACCGACGGCCTGGAGAAGACCGCCGCGCGCGGGATGCTGCGCGCGGTCGGCATGGGCGACGCGGACTGGGAGAAGCCGCAGATCGGCGTCGCCTCCTCGTGGAACGAGATCACTCCCTGCAATCTGTCCCTGGACCGGCTCGCTCAGGGCTGTAAGGACGGCGTCTTCTCCGGCGGCGGCTTTCCCATGCAGTTCGGCACCATCTCGGTGTCCGACGGCATCTCCATGGGCCATGAGGGGATGCACTTCTCCTTGGTCTCGCGGGAGGTGATCGCCGACAGCGTCGAGACGGTGATGCAGGCCGAGCGGCTCGACGGCTCGGTGCTGCTGGCCGGATGCGACAAGTCGCTGCCCGGGATGCTGATGGCCGCGGCCCGGCTGAATCTGGCGAGTGTGTTCCTGTACGCGGGGTCGATCCTGCCCGGGATCGCCAAGCTCTCCGACGGCAGCGAGCGCGAGGTGACGATCATCGACGCCTTCGAAGCGGTCGGCGCCTGCGCCCGGGGGCTGATGAGCCGCGAGGACGTCGCCGCCATCGAGCGGGCGATCTGCCCGGGCGAAGGGGCGTGCGGTGGCATGTACACCGCCAACACCATGGCCAGTGCGGCGGAGGCGCTGGGCATGTCGCTGCCCGGCAGCGCGGCCCCGCCCGCGACCGACCGCCGCCGGGACGGTTACGCCCGCCGCAGCGGCGAGGCCGTGATCGAGTTGCTCCGGCAGGGGATCACTCCTTCCGACATCCTCACCAAACCAGCGTTCGAGAACGCGATCGCGGTGGTCATGGCGTTCGGCGGTTCCACCAACGCCGTGCTGCATCTGCTGGCCATCGCGCACGAGGCGAACGTCGATCTCTCGCTGGACGATTTCGCGCGCATCGGCCGCCGCGTTCCGCACCTTGCCGACGTCAAACCCTTCGGCAAGCATGTGATGACCGATGTGGACCGGATCGGCGGCGTGCCGGTCATGATGAAGGCACTGCTCGATGCCGGGCTGTTGCACGGCGACTGCCTGACCGTGACGGGACGGACGGTGGCGGAGAACCTGGCCGACATCACCCCGCCGGACCCCGACGGCAAGGTGATCCGCGCGATGGCCGCACCGATCCATCCGACCGGTGGCATCACGATCCTGTCCGGCTCGCTCGCCCCGGACGGCGCCGTCGTCAAGTCGGCGGGCTTCGACTCCGACGTGTTCAGCGGCACGGCACGGGTTTTCGACCGGGAACGCGCGGCGATGGACGCGCTCGAGGACGGCACGATCGCGGCGGGCGACGTGGTCGTCATCCGGTACGAGGGACCGAAAGGCGGTCCCGGGATGCGCGAGATGCTCGCCATCACCGCGGCGATCAAGGGCGCGGGCCTGGGCAAGGACGTTTTGCTGCTCACCGACGGACGGTTCTCCGGCGGCACCACCGGCCTGTGTGTCGGACACGTCGCCCCCGAGGCCGTGGACGGCGGACCGATCGCTTTCGTGCGCGACGGCGACCCCATCCGGCTCGACGTCGCCGCGGGCACCCTCGACCTGCTGGTCGACGCCGACGAACTCGCGCGCCGCCGGGAAGGCTGGGCACCCCTGCCGCCTCGCTACACCCGCGGCGTCCTGGCCAAGTACACGAAACTGGTCGGCTCGGCCTCGATCGGTGCCGTCTGCGGCTGACGGCGTGCGACTGTGCGGTCGCAACCGCACAACCAGGGCATTAAGCTACATAATTGTAGCTACAGTTGACTAGCTACCGTGCCGTATCTATATTTGCGTTGTGAACGCAAGAAAGCCTGTTGAGAAGGGGCGCCGCACCCAGCGCGAGTTACGTGCCGACTGTCATGCGGCCGTCATCGCCGAGGCCGCCGAGGCGGGGGTGGCGAAGTTGGCGATGGAGGGAGTCGCGCGTCGCGCGGGTGTGGCCAAGACCTCGCTCTACCGGCATTGGCCGACAGTCGAGGACTTGCTGATCGAGGCCCTGGCGCAGGCGTATCCGGTCGAAGTTCCGACTCCCGCGGGCGGCAACCTGCGCGGCGACCTGCTGCGCGCGCTGGAGCAGTTGACGGAGTGGCTGTCCGCTCCGACCGGAGCAGCCGCGGCTGCCGTCCTCGCGGAACGGCAGCGACGGCCCGATCTGGTCGAGGCGCTCTATCACAATGTCTTCGACCTTCGTGGCGGCCGATTCACCCGGACGGTGCTCGACCATTACGCGTCATTGGGTCAGATCGACTCCGCGCTGATCACACCGATCGTGAGCGACATCGGCGAGGCGCTGGTGATCAAGCATCAGATCGACACCGGACGATGGCCCGACGAGCGCGTCCGGGCAGCCATCGTCGATCAAGCTCTCTTGCCCGCACTCGGATTCCCGCCTCCACAAGAGAAGAGCACAACGAAATGACAAGCGCACCCGAGAATCCGGTCCACATCGACTGGACCGCCACCACCGGCACCTCGCGCACCACACTGACAACGCACGTGTGGACCGCGCCGCCGCTGCGCCGGAATTCGCCGATACACGACAAAGCCTTCGCCGCGCTGCGCGCGCTCGACGCCGACCTCGTTCGGTTCCTGCCGTGGTATTCCCACCCGCGCATTTCCGTCGCCGAGCTGACTCCGCCCACCGCGACCGAGACATACTGGGATTTCCAGCTGCTCGATCCCCTGGTCGAGGACTTCATGGACGCCGCGGAAGGCCGGCCGGTGGTCGCGAATTTCGCGACCATTCCGGCCTGGATGTTCCGCACCGACGAGCCGGTGGCCGTAGCGGAGAACCCCGACGAAATCCATTGGGACTACGAGCAGGGCTCCGAATTCCGCGACTCCAGCTTCACCGAGGTGGCGGACTACTTCTACCGTGTCGCCAGCTGGTACATCGCGGGTGGGTTCACCGATGAACTGGGGCGTCGCCACGAGTCGGGGCACCATTACCGCTTCGCCTATTGGGAAGTCCTGTGCGAGCCGGACCTGGGGCACCGGATCGGACCAGCGGCATACACGAGGCTCTACGACGCGATCGTGGAACGTCTCCGTCCGCTGGATCCCGACATGAAGTTCGTCGGATTGTCGCTGAGCCATATCCACCGAAACCCCGAGTATTACTGGACTTTCCTGGATCCGGCCAGTCATCGTCCCGGTGTCCCGGTCGACGCCTTCTCGTACCACTTCTACGCCCAGCCGGACATCGTCAATCCGTTCGGCCCGGAGGGTAACGCGCCGGCCGCGCACTGGCGCGATATCTTCTTCGCGCGGGCGGATGGATTTTTGGAGCAGGCACGGTTCGTCGAGGGCATCCGACGTCGGCTCGCGCCGGACGCCGCGACGTTCGTCAACGAGATCGGCACCTTCCCGGCCGATCTGATGAACCCGAACCCGGATATTCCGGATGAGTACTGGGCACTCAGCGCCGCGATCCAGTCCTACCTGTGGGCCGAGCTGGTCGCGCTCGGGGTCGACCTGGTCGGCATCGCCGAGTTCATGGACTATCCCGGCATGATCCCCGGCACTTCGCTGATCGACTGGGAGACCGGCGCCCCGAACCTGCGTTACGAGGCGCTGGCCTTATTGCTGCGGCACTTCGGGCCCGGTGATCGACTGGCCGTGGCCGGCACGGTCTACCCCGATCCACGCATCCACGCACGAGCTTTCGTCACCGTGTCCGGCCGGCGAAAGCTCCTGCTGATCAACAAGTTCGCCGCGCCCCTTACGGTCACCCTCTCCGCATCCGTGCCGATTGCTGTCGAGCAAGTGGGATCCGAGGGTTTGCGAGCCGCACCGCTGAGCGAGCCTGTGCTACCGCTCGACGGCTTCGCCACCGCTGTCGTCGATTTCTGACGCAGAGGACCGGTTGTGGGCCGCGCGGCAGAATCGCCGCGCGGCCGCTCGGATCTATTTCGCGGCGGCTCGAGCGATCAGCTCGGTCACCACATCCGGCGCGGACACCGAGACCGCGTGCGAGGCCGCGACCTCGACGACATCGGCGCCCGCCCGCTGCGCCATGAACCGCTGCGCTTCCACCGGAATGTTCTTGTCCTCGCTGGTGAGCAGCGCGAACGACCGGATGTTCCGCCACGCGGTGGCGGTCGCGGGCTGTTGCAGGGCGTCGAGGGCGACCGGCCGCTGGGTCGCGGCCATCAGCTCGCCGGTGGCGGCGGGCACGTCGGCGGCGAACTGCCGGTGGAATTCGTCCTGGCGGATGTAGAGCTCGGTACCGGTGCCTCCGCCCGGAAGCGGGTAGGCCGCGGCCCGGGTAGTCGGCCCGAGCGTCGATCCGGGGAACTTGTCGGTCAATTGCAATGCGCTCTCGCCTTCGTCGGGAATGAAAGCGGCGATGTAGACGAGCGCTTCGACATTGCTCTTCCCGGCGGCGGCAACCGTGATGACGCTCCCGCCGTAGGAATGGCCGACCAGAACGCACGGCCCTTCCACGCTGTCGAGGACCGAGGCCACATAGGCGGCGTCACTGTCGAGGCCGCGCAGCGGATTGGCGGCCGCGATCACGGAGTGCCCTTGTGCGCGCAACCGTTCGACGACCCCGTTCCAGCTGGAGGAGTCGGCGAAGGCGCCGTGGACAAGCACGATGGTCGGACTGGTGGGCTCGGTGCTCACGAGGGTGATTCCTCCGAATCGGATCGTCGGGTACGGATCAGGCGGGGTACAGAGCGGATCGCAACGTCGCGACGGCCTGCGCCACCGCCGCCTTGGCGGCATGGGTGTCGTGCAGCGAGTTGACCATCACGAAGTCGTGCACGATCCCGCCGTAGCGCACCTGGGTGACCGGCACGCCCGCGGCGCGCAACTTGCCCGCGAAGGCTTCGCCCTCGTCGCGCAGCACATCGGCCTCGGCGGTGATCACCAGCGCGGGCGGCAGCCCGGCCAATTGCTCGGTGGTCGCGCGCAGCGGGGACGCCGTGATCTGCGCGCGCTCGTCCGCGCTGGTGGTGTACTGATCCCAGAACCACTTCATGCCCTCGCGGGTGAGGAAGTACCCCTCGGCGAACTGCTGGTAGGAGCCGGTGTCGAAGTTGGCGTCGGTCACCGGGTAGAACAGCACCTGCTGGACGAAGGAGACGTCGCCGCGTTCCTTGGCCATCAGGGTCAGCGCGATGGCCATGTTGCCCCCGACCGAGTCGCCCGCGATCGCGATGCGGGAGGGGTCGAGGCCCTTCTCGGCGCCGTGGGTGGTGACCCATTGGGCGACGCGGTAGGACTGCTCGTTGGCCACCGGGTAGCGCACGTCCGGGGACCGGTCGTATTCGGGGAACACGACGGCCGCGTTCGTGCCGACCGCGAGATCGCGCACCAGACGGTCGTGGGTGTGCGCGTCGCCGAACACCCATCCCGCGCCGTGGGTGTAGACGATCACCGGCAGTGTCCCGGTAGCGCCCTGGGGCTTGACGATCCGAACCCGCACCGAGCCGGTCGGCCCGCCCTCGACGGTGATCCACTCCTCGTCGATCGCGGGCTTGAAGATCGGCGAGTCCTGCACGCCGTCGACCGCTTTGCGGCCCTCTTCGGGCGGGAGTTGGTAGAGGAACGGCGGTTGTGAGGTCGCGTCGACGAACTCCTGCGCCGCCGGTTCGAGCGAGATGCCCAGCGGATTTCCTGACATGATCGTGCCTCTCTGATGGGGGTGTGGGAACTGCGATGGCTCAGGCAGACGCGGCGATCGCGTCGGTGATGACGGCCGCGACTTCGCCGGGGTGGGTCTGCATGACCAGGTGTGGCCCGTCGATCTCCACGACCGCGCGGAATCCGGCTCGCCGGTAGCCGAATCGTTCGACCTCCGGGTTGATGGTGCGGTCGGCGCTGGACACGATGCCCCAGGCCGGTTTGGTCTTCCACGCGGCCGCCGAGGCGGGCTCGTTGAACGCGATCGCCGACAGCGGGCGCTGCGAGACCGCGAGCACCGCGGCCTTTGCCGGGTCGAGGCCCGCGGCGAAAACCTCGGGGAAAGCGCCGATCTCGACCGAGACATCCGTGCCCGGCTCGGCACCATCGATCGGGTACGGCGCGTAGACGAGGTTGGCCGCCAGGTCGGAATCCGGGAACCCGCCCTGCAACCGGCCGAGACTCTCGCCCTCCTCGAGGGCGTAGCCGGACACGTAGACCAAGCCCACGACATTGTCGGCGACGCCGGCGACGGTGATGACGGCCCCGCCGTAGGAGTGCCCGGCAAGCAGCACGGGGCCGTCGATCTGCTCGACGAACGACCTGATGTAGGCCGCGTCCGCCGCGAGGCTGCGATTGAACACCGGAGGAACCAGGACGCGACGGCCTTGGGCGAGCAGCCGTTCGGTGACCGGGGACCAGCTCGAGGCGTCGGCGAAAGCGCCGTGCACCAGGACGATGGTCGGACTTTCCGGGGCGGGCATAGCGTTCCTTTCTCCAGCGCTCGACGAGTGGCGCTGTGACCGACCCAAGTCTCGGCCGGACACCCCTCCGCGCGCCCCTCCGCACGGGCCACAAATGCCTCCGATCAGGACACGGCCTGCGCCATCATCGGCTCCGCCCGCGCGGTCGACCGGAAGCGCTGCTGATATTTGCTCGGGGAGACGCCCAGACGCGCGACGAACGCGCGGCGCAACGCCTCGCTGGTGCCGTATCCCGCGGCCATCGCGGCCTCCGTCACGCTGTACCCGGCGTGCAGCATGTCCCGCGCCGTGCCGAAACGGATGAACGCGACGTACTCCGCGGGGGAGCGTTCGAGTTCCGCCCGGAACAGCCGGGTCAGATGCCGGACGCTGACCCGCGCGTGGGCGGCCAGGGTGTGCACGGTGTGCGGGTGGGCCGGGTCCGCGCAGATCAAGTCCACGACTCGGCGGACAAGCGGGCTGCGCGGCACCGGTCCGCTCAGTGACGCGGAGAACTGGGATTGCCCGCCCGCGCGCTGCATGTAGACCACCAGCGCCTGCGCCCCGTTCCGCGCGATGTCGGCGCCGTGGTCCTCTTCGACGAGGGCTAGTGCGAGATCGACGCCGGCGGCGACCCCGGCCGAGCTGAAGAGGTTGCCGTCCCGCACGAAGATGGCGTCCGGGTCCACCTCGATGGACGGGTAGCGCCGGGCCAGCTCGGTCGCGAATTTCCAGTGCGTGCTCGCGCGTCTGCCGTCGAACAGGCCCAGCTCGGCCAGCACGAACGCGCCACTGCAGATGGATGCCAACCGCCGCGTGTTGCAGGCCAGGTGCCGCGCGGCCGCAAGCACCGCAGGCGTCACGAACTTGCCGGGCGGCAGCTCGCTGCCCGGGATCACCACCGTGTCGAAACGGCCCGCGTCGGCGGCCGCGCAGCTCACCTCGACCCGCGCGCCGATCGAGGTCTGTGCGTCCTTGCCGTCGGCCGAGACCAGGACCACCTCGTACCCCGCCACCGATTGATTCGCCTCGACGAACACCTCCGCGGGCCCGACGAAGTCGAGCATCTTCACGCCGTCGAAGACCAGGATGCCTACCCGTTTGCCGGGCGAGGCGGCGAAGTTGTGGGACATGTCAACAGTATTGTGGAGGCGCGCCTCCAGAACAAGTGATGTGCCGGACCTCGCACACCGATTGGTACGGTGAGGGCATGGGACGGCCGCGACAGTTCGATGAATCGAGCCTGCTCGACGCCGCGACCGAGCTGTTCTGGTCGAAGGGTTTCGACAGCACGTCGGTGGAAGACGTCTCGCAGGCGACCGGTGTGGGCAACGGAAGCATCTACGCCGCCTACGGCAGCAAGCGCGGCCTGTTCCTGGCGGCGTTCGAACGCTATTGCGAGCGCCGTGCGCGTCTGGTCCGCGAGGCCATCGGCTCGGCGGGCGGTTCCGCGCGCTCCGCGGTGCGCGCGCTGTACCAGGCGATCATCGAGGACTGTGCCGCGCAGCCGGATCGGCGCGGGTGTCTGATGATCAACAGCATCGCCCAGCTCGCCACCCGTATCCCCGAAGTCGCCACCATCGGGACCCGGACCACCACGGACATGGAGCACGGCGTCGCCGACCGGCTGCGACCCGCCATGCACGACGCCGGAACCGGCGACGAAGCCATGCTCTCGGCCGTCAGCGCCAATGTCGTGATGGTCGCCCAGGGCCTGATCCAATTGAGCCGCCTGGGTTTTTCCTCGCAGCGCCTGCACGAGATCGCCGACGTGTCGAGTGCGGCACTGCCGCAGGCATGGGCCGACCAGCCGGTCCGCTGACCGGCTTCAGGGCAGACCGTCATCCGACGCGCACGCCGGTATGGACCGTGCGAACGTCGCATGCCTGCCGACAGCCAGGGCGACGACCATCGAAGACGACCGATCGGGCCCACACAGTGCAGGAGGTCCCATGCCGTCGACCATCGTGATGACGGGGGCGAGCCGCGGAATCGGCCGCGTCGCCGCGCAGCGCATCCTCCGCGCGTCGCCGCAGGCGCATCTCGTCGTCGCCGCTCGTGGCTCCACCGGCGCACGACTGGCCGCCGAACTGGGCGCGGGCGGGCGCTCGGTGTCGCACGTCGAGGTGGACCTCGGCGCACCGGACAGCGTGCGGTCGGCCGCGGCCGAGATCCGCGGCAGGCTCGACCGGGACGAAGCCAATCTCGACGGCGCGTTGTCGTTCGTCGACCGGCTCCGCGGTGACGAACCGTCCGCGCTGCCACCGGCCACCACGACAACGCCTCGGGTGCTCGCGATCGGACCGTCGCCGACGAGTACGCCGCGGCCGACGCCGACCACGTCGTCGGCCGCGGCGACCTCTACGTCCACCGTCCGGCCGTCCCCGTCGGCGACGTCGGCCGCCTTGGCTCCTTCCAGTGACGGGTGGTACGACCTGGTGGAGTATCAATCGGTCAGCTGGGCGAACGGATTCGACCCGGTCGATCCCATTCGGATCGGCGCGGTGTCCTTTCCGAGCAGCATCGTTGGGTACTACCCGTCGAGCGCTTCCGACCCGATGAACCGGGCCACGTGGACGATCGGCGGGCAGTGCGACCGGTTCTCGGTCTGGATCGGCAAGGATTCGGATTCACCCTCGTCCGCCGGGGTCGGACGATTCGTGGTGCGGGTCGACGACCAGGACGCGTTCACCGCCGAGAAGTCGATGTCCGATCCGGCCGAGGAAGTGAATCTCGACATCTCGGGGAAGATCCGCCTGACCCTGTTCGACGCTCGGCGCTCGCAGGACGCGAAGAACGCGTGGGGTCGTCCTCGGGTTCATTGCTCCGCACCGCCCGGACGGAAACGTTAGTTTCGTCCGGGTGTGTCGCCACCGTTCTCAGAGGTAGGGGAAGCAGTCGATATCGCGGTGCGTGAAGCAGGGCTGCTCGACCGGTCGCAGCCAGCGGGCCGGGACGCGGAGTGGTTCGACCTCGGGCAGGCGCACCGGCCGGTCCTCACCGTCGAACAAGGTCCCGCGTACTCGGAACACGCCGACCGGCAAACCGAGATCCTGGGCTTGTTCGGGGGTCAGCACGACGGCGATGCGCGAGTTGGCGGTGATCCGCAAGCCTTCGACGGTGATCGGATCGCTGGTCTGATCGATACCGGTGACGGTGAGCCGGAACCGGCCGCCGCGCAGCCAGGACCACGCCCAAGTGAGGGAACCCGGCTGGTCGCAGTCGGGGTACCGACTGCGTGGCAGGCGCTGCGGGACCAGCACCATATAGGTGCACCCGACCTCGATATCGCGGGTCCGCATACCTTTCAGCGTGACCGCGGCACCGGCTCCTCGCAAGGAAACCGGCAAATCATGCGCGCTACCTCGGGGTGGAGCCGAAGGTCACTTTGCCGCGGATCCGTCCGAGGGCGGAGTTCCGCAGGTGCGATCGGGCCGTCTTCCATCGGGTCAGCACGGGAGCGAGCGGACGGGGGTCGACGCCGTCGAGAGCCTCGGTGAGCAGGCGGATGGGCTCGGCGCACGAGTCGTAGCGCGCACCGGGTTCCTTGGCGAGCGACCGATGCAGGATCACGTCGACCTCGGGCGGGATCCAGCGGTGACGGGCGGCCAGCCGAGGGGGCGATTCGTGCAGCTGCGCCTCGGCGGTGGCCATGAGGTTCGCCCGGGAGAACGGCGTGTGGCCGGTGAGCAACTCGACGGCCGAACAGGCCAGCGCGTACTGGTCGGTCGCCGGGGAAACTGTGTCCGCTCGCAGCAGTTCCGGCGCGGCGTAGGGCACCGATACGACGACGAACCCGTGGCTGGCCAACGGCGGCTCGGGCCGGTGCAGCCATCGGGCCGAATCGAAATCGGAGATCTTCACCGTCGCCGGTTCGTCTGTTCCGACCAGGACGTTCGCCGGTTTCACGTCGAGATGGACCACTCCGTTGGCGTGCGCGAAGTCCAACCCCGCCGCGACGTGGGTCAGCACGTGGAGCACCTGCCGCAGGTCCGGGCGCCGACGCGGCGCCGGCACCAATGTCGACACCGTCGCGCCGGCCACGTACTCGTGGGCCGACCACAACCTGCCGTCGGTTTCACCGTGCGTGTACATCCGCACGATGTCGGGGTGCCGCAACGCCGACAAGATGTCGAACTCGTGCACGAATCGAGCGCGCGCCTCGGGCGACCGGCTGTCCTCCGGTCCCAGAATCTTCAGTGACACCGGTCGCGACCATTCCGGGTCTTCGGCCAGGTACACCTCGCTGCTTCCCCCGTGTCCCAGCCGGTCTCGCACGACGAATCCCGCAAACTGGTCACCTGGTTCGAGCGGCACCGCCCCACCATAGTGCGCCGACCTCGGCCGTACGCCGCGGTTCGCCCTCGTTGTGCCCAACGGCACTGCGTCGCAGGCAGGCGGATGACGCCCGCTCTTGGAGGACGGGCCGCCCGCCGGCCTGACGGTCGTGACACGTCAGGCCGGCGGGCGGAGTCGTTCGAGCGTCAGACGAGGGTGACCTTCAAGGTGTAGCCGGCCGCCCCGCCGTCGGCGGAGGAGACGACGATCTGGTAGTCCATGCCGTCGGCGACGAGGTCGGCGTGCGGAACCTCGTTCGCGACCTGCGGCCCGATCAGCGGGGCCACCGACACGCGGGCGTTGCCGCTCACGTCGAAGCTCAGGTGCTGCCCCGGCGCCGTGGCGATGGAGTAGCTGTCGGACTTGCCCTGCGCGACGTTGCCGGTGGCTTCGGTGCTGTTCTGGCCGGGAGCGATCTGCAGGCGTTGCACCACGCCGGGAACACCGGGAACGCCGGGTGCGGCCTGGGCCGTCGAGACTCCTCCGGCCGCGGTGAAGCTGACGACGGCGAGCACCGCGGGCACGGTACCCACCAACGAACGAAACAGTCGAGATGCGGTCATGGACATCATCTTTCCTCAGCACGCCCGCGAGAACGCATGCGGATGCGAAAAATCGGTGGCCGGGTCCGCTGCTCGCGTCGTCTTCGCCGAATTCTGTCGGTGCCCCATGCCACACTGACGACGTAGTCGCCTGGCCGGAGGAGAACGAATTGGCCGCCATTGATGACCGCCCCGTGGTGAGACTGGTCGCGCACTGCCGTCGTTGTCACGGTTGGTTGCTGTCCCCGCAATCGGTCGCCGAGGGGATCGGACCGACGTGCGCGATTCGGGAGCGCGCGCAGCAGCGCGCCGAATCCGCACGGGGCCCGCAGGAACTGACGCTGTTCGACGTCGCGGCATGAACTGAGATCAGCCCGGAGATCATGTGGTCGCGACGATGATCTGCTCTGATTCCGCCGGTCGCAGGCCATCGGTGCGGTCGGCGAAGTAGCGGGCGGTCAGCTCGGCCGAAGAGATGTGCCGGGCGTCGGCGAACCCGGCGTCTCGGGCCAGCCGCACCATCTCGCCGGGACGGAAGAAGCTGAGGAACGGGGTTCCGGAGCGGCGGGCGCCTTCTTCGGCGAACCGGCGCATGCGCTGTTCGCCGGGATCGACGAGTTCGAGCGGCAGCAGGAATGTGGTGGCCAGGGTGGAACCCGGCGCGAGTGCCGACAGTTGCCGCAGCGTCGCGGTGTTCGCCTCGCGGGTCAGGTACATCGAGACACCGGCGGAGGCGACCAACGCCGGGCGAGTGGGGTCGAAACCGGCTTCGATCAGCCGCTGCCACCATGCGTCCACCTCGAAGTCGACCGGCACCAACCGCAGCCAGGGCGGTAGGTCGAAGCCGAGTTCGCTGAGCCGCTGACGTTTCCATGCCTGCGGGCCGGGCTGGTCGACCTCGAAGACGGTGAATCGTGCGGCGAGGTCGGGCCTGCGTTGCGCGAAGGTGTCCAGTCCCGCGCCGAGTACGACGTACTGATCCACGCCGCGCTCGGCCTGCTCGGCGAGGAGATCCTCGAGAAACCGTGCGCGGCAGACTATTGCGGCGCGCATCGGTGCGGTGTTGCGCGGTTCCATGTCCGGGCGCTCCCGCCAGCCGTCCTCGGGAGCGGCCAGGCGCAGGCCGACGCGATCGTCGAATACGTGCGGGGGCGCGTCGTCCAGGACGTGTATCGCGCGCCACAGCGCTACCCGTACCGCGGTGTTGTCCGGGGCAATGGTCTCATGTGCCACTGCTTACTCCTTGCCCGGTGCCTGCAGGCTCCACGACCGTCCGTCCGGGTCTCGGACGGTCATCTCCTGGGTCCCGTAGTGGGTCGGCTCGAAGCCGGTGACGATGTCGACGCCCTCGCCCGGACGTTCCTCGGAGCTCGCCACCTTCAGCACCAGCTGGGTGCGGGCGGGCTGCGTCGCGGGGACCTCGGCGACGAACACGGAGGGGCCGTCGCCGTTGCGGAACTGGCCGGAGTGGTGGTCGGTCTCGAATTCGACCGTGAATCCCAACCCCTGCAGGAACTTTGCCATCCGGCCCCAATTGTGGGTCTCCAGGAACACGGCCTCGATGCCCTCGGTGGTCATTGTCGATCCTCTCCTGACGGCGCGTTCGATCGGTCGTCCAGGTAGGCGCGCAGCGCGGCGGTCACCAGCGCCGACAACGACATCTCCGACTCGATCGCGCGCAATTTGACCTGCTTGATCAGTTCGATCGGCAGGTAGACGTTGAACTGCTTGACTTCCTCGCCCACCGGGCAATGCTAGCAAGCTAGCATGCTAGCCACCAGAGCTCGCTGGAGTTATTCGGGAACGTACGGGTAACGGGGGTCTCCCTTCACAACTTCTAGTTGTTGACTTCAGGCGATCGGTTGTTGGTGTCGATGCCCACCGATCGGCTTCAATCTCCTGATCACACAACATGGTTCAGGGCTGGAAGCGGGTATCGGGTATGGGCGGTGACAACCTCGGAAGGTCGTGCGGATGGTTGTGGGCGGCCTACGCCGTCAGCGCCTACGGGACCGGGCTCGGGTTCGGGGCGTTCACGGTCGTCGCCATCACGGCGCTGAACGCCGGCTCGGCGGAGGTGGCGGTGCTGTCGTCCGCCGGGTCGGCGATCGGGGCGCTGCTGGCGGTTCCGCTCGGGCCGTGGATGGAGCCCCGCGCCAAGCGGCCGGTCCTGATCGCCATGGACGTCGTCCGGTTCGCGGCGCTGGCGTCCATACCGCTGGCCTACTGGCTGGGCGTGCTGACCTTCGCGCAACTTCTGCTGATCGCCATCGTCACCGCGGCGGCGAAGATCGCGTTCACGGCCGCCAGCGGCGCCTACCTGAAAACCGTCGTCCCTGCCGACCGGCTTCTCCTGGCCACCAGCCGATTCGAGTCCACCACCTGGTCGGCCACCGTCGTCGGACCGCCCGTGGGCGGCGCCGCCATCGGGCTGCTGGGGCCGGTGGCCACCGTTGCCGTGGATGCGGCGAGCTACCTGTTTTCGGCGCTGGCTTTGACCGTCATCCGAGAGCGGGAGCGGCCACCGAGCCCGCGGACGACCCGGACGCGCCGGTGGGGCGACATCGTCGAAGGATGGCGCTACATCCTGACCCACCACACGCTACGGCGACTCTTCTTCAACACCGTGCTGGTCAACGGACTGATCATGGCCGCGGAGCCGCTGCTGTCGGTGCTGATGCTCGCCGAACTGCGGTTCCCGGTCTGGGCGTACGGGCTGGCGTTCGCCGTTCCCTGTATCGGCGGCCTCGTCGGGTCACGACTCGCCCACCGGGTCGTTTCCCGCTTCGGCGAGCAAGCGGTGCTGCGCGTCTTCGGCGCACTTCGAGCCTGCTGGCCCCTCGGTCTCGCGTTCATTCAGCCGGGCGTGACCGGTCTCGTGATCGTGATGGTGACCGAATTCGGGCTGATCGTCTGCGTGAGCCTTTTCAATTCCGTCTTCGCCGCCTATCGGTTGCGCAACACCGATGCCGACCGCCACGCCCGGGTGCTCGCCGCCTGGTCGATCACCAGCAGCATCGGCATCGCCGTACTCACCCTCTCGTGGGGTCTGCTGGCCCACCTCACCGGCCTCCGTGCGGCGATTGCCCTGGCCGGGCTTTTGCTCCTGGCCACACCGCTTCTGCTGCCACGGCCTGCCGGACCGTCCTCATCCGGCTTGCGGGAGGGCGGCGAAATCGTCCAGCGCACTGATGAGGGGGGTGAGTCTCCGCAGCTCTTCCAGATGCGTGGCGCCGAGTAGGGCCAGCGTCTCCTTGCCCGCCTCGGTGAGCGTGAGATGGACGACGCGGCGGTCGTTGCCCTGCCCCCGCGTGCGGGCGACAAGGCCGAGTTGCTCGGTGCGATCGATCAGTTGCACCACGCTGTGGTGGCGGGCGCACAGATATCCGGCGATCTCTCCGACGCTGGGCCCGTCCGGATCCGCGTGCCCTCGGATCGCGAGCAGTAGCTGATGCTGCGTGTCGGTGAGCCCGACTTCGGCTGCCCGGCGTTCACTCCAGCGCAGGAGCTGCCGAAGCCCGCTCCGGAACGCCAGCAGCCTCGCGTACTCCTGGTCGGTGAGGTGGGCAGGCGAGGGCATCGACCCTTCCATCATGGAGTGATAGTATCACGGCATGACATATGAGTGAGTGGCGACTACCCGGGCCGCGTTCCGCGACCTAGCACAGGCCGTCCGGCTCGAGAGCCTCGATTCGCCACTACGTCCAAAGGTGGTGGAGAACATGAGTAGTGAAACCATGATGAGTCGGCATCCCGACATCGTGGAGTTGCGGGAGAAGTACGAGCGCGCTTCGGAAGCGCCGGACGCGCAGGCGGTCACCGGACTGCTGTTCTTGACCGGGCTGTATATCGCGATCTCCCCGTGGGTTGTCGGATTCAACGGGTTCTCGACCTTGACCGTCAACAACCTCGTCTGCGGTATCGCTCTGGCGATGCTGGCCCTCGGATTCGCCTCGGTGTACGGGCGGACGCACGGCATCGTCTGGGCCGCACCACTGATCGGCCTCTGGACGATCGTGTCCCCGTGGGTGGTCAGCGGTAACGTCGACACCACATCGACGATCTGGAACAACGTCGTCACCGGCGCGCTCGCGCTGCTGCTCGGCCTCGGCTCGATGGTCCTCGGGATGAGCCGCACCGGACGACTCACCGGCGAAGCGCCCGGCGTAGAGGACACTCGAATCCGGCGGCCGTCCGGACTGGGGCCGGAGACTACTACCCGGTGAAACGAGTCGTATCGGCATCGGCCGGGCGTGGCGTCGCGCCGATCGCCCGGCCGCCGACGAAGCCGTAGCCGGTCGCAGCGTGCGCGAGCGCGGTGACCGGCACGGCGAACAAGACCGCCCGTAATGAAAGTTCTTCTTCGGGACGCCGTCCGCTCCCGCTAAGATGAGCGACGCTCAGTTTTGGTTGCGGGGCGGGAGGTGTGGTGCCGCCGAAGGCTGTCGGCCAACGTCGTCGTCCGACTCAGGAGCGGGCAAAGGCGACGCGGGAGCACATTCTGGATACGGCCGCGCGGTTGTTCGGGGAGCGCGGTATCGCCGATACCTCGACGAACCGGATCGCGGCGGAGGCCGGTGTCAGCATCGGCACGGTCTACCGGTATTTCGCGGATCGGGCGGTTCTGGTGGACGAGCTGCTCGAGCGGTTGCTCGAAACAGTGGAGCGGCGCTTCACTCAGCGCGTGTTCGATCTGTCGGGCAAACCCGTCCGGCAGATCGTCACCGACATCCTGGAGGTCATCAGCGAGGAGTTGGTCGCCAATGCGAAATTGGTGCGCGCGCTGGTGGCGGGAGTGCAGTTCTACAGCAGCGGGATTCCCGAATTCGAGCCGCGGCTTCGCCTGCTGGTCAAGGTGTTGCTGATCCAGGTGCTCGGCCCGGGTGACGATCACCGCTACGACGTGATGACGTTCGTCATCATCAACACCGGCTTCGCGGCAGTGTTGCGCGCGTCGGCACTCGAGGTCGACAGTGGAGCGCGCAGGGAGGCGATCGAGATGACCGGGCGCATGATCGGGGCATGGATGGAGGCCGAGATGGGCGCCGCGGCCGTATGAATCCCGCACGGCAAAAGTGAGCACCTGACTATGTATGTGGGGGCGGGGAGCTTCCCAAATCGAACACAGGCTCACTAACTTTCCTGGTCAGCACCCATTGCGCCGGACGTCGGAAGGGTGCCCGAAGGGGAGTAGTAGCTGAGTTGCCGTGCGGTTTACCGTTTGTGACGGAGCGGACAGCAGTGGTGCTGCGGACGCTGGAGGTCGGGCGCTTCTCCGTAGCGAGCGGCGAATCCGACGCCACCGTGGCTCGACGGCGACGAGGAGGTCACCCGTGACGATCGGCAGAATCGCCCACTTCGCACCGGATACGGCGCGGCCGGTGCGGTCACCTTTACGCGACACCGACGCATGGACCAGAAAGATCGTCGGACACCTGAAGGATTCCGCCGTGCTACCGGGTGGCCCAGCCGACGCGACGATCCCGGTGGTGGTCCGGATGTGCTTGGAATGGGCGAGTCAGCGGGTGGGCGAGCCGGCCTCGGCCGACCGCACCGAGGGGCTACTGAACGCGGCAGCGGGGTGGGCTCGGCAAGGCATATCCGTCGACGCGATCCTTCATGCGGTTCATGTGGGATTCAAGTTCGGGCTGGAGATGTTGTTCGCCGAGAAGGACGCCGCGAATCGCGTAGACATAGTCTCCGGCACTGCCACCACGCTCGAATTGCTGAGTCTGGTCACCGCGACGATCGGCAAAGCCTATGTGCGGGAATGCAAAGCCGGTGCGGCCGAGGATCGAACCGCGGTACTCACCCTGACCTCCGCGCTGCTGGGCGGCCATGCGACCTCCGCGATGGCGCGCGAATGCGGCGTACCGATCGCGGACACCTACATGGTGCTCGCCGTGGCGGTACCGGCGCATCCCGACGAAAGTCTTCCCCAGCTCGACGGAAAAGTCGTCGCGCGGCGCAAACTTCGCCGCCTGCAGTCCAGTCTCGCCGATCTGTTCGACGGCCAAGCCCTGTCGCTGCTCTCGGTGGACGGAGGAACGATCCTCATTCCCGCCACCCGGTCCGGCGCCCCGGATCTGGACGCCGTGGTCGGCGAACTCTCGCAGGCGGCGCGCGTGCCGATCACCGCCACCGTCGTCCCCGCCGAACCGCACCAGGTCGCCGCCGCCGCTGTGCAAGCCCACGAGTTGCTCGACACGGTCGAGCAACTCGGACGTGGACCGGGCGTGCACAGGTTCACCGAGTTGGCGCTCCAATATCAGCTGACCCGGCCCGGCATCGGACGCGACGCACTCGGCACCCAGCTCGCGCCGCTGATGGATTATCCGGACTTGGTCGAGACGCTGCGGATACACATCGGCAACGAATTGAGTCGCCAGCGCACAGCTCGGCGGCTGAATGTTCATCCGAACACGGTCGATTACCGGCTACGACGAATCGCGGAACTCACCGGCCTCGATCCCTCCGACGCACGAGGACTCTGGTACCTGCACTCGGCACTGATCATCTGGACCAACGGCGGCGCCGAACGGCCGCGAGCCGAGACCCGGCGAATGGCCGCCCCCTGAGGCCCGGCCGCTGTGCAGTCGACAACTGACGCCGGAGTGCGAACAATCTCGGCTCGTGTGACATACGCCGCGGATGCTCATGGAGGTGCATGCGGTGACCGATCGAGTGCCCAAAGGGCGTTTGGCCCGGGGTGGCCGGCTGGGCCGGCTGGCAGCGGGACAAGCCGTCCGTGGCGTCGGAAATCGGTTGTCGATGGTCGGCAGAACCGAGGAAGCCCGCCGGGTACTCGCCGAACGGTCCACCCTGACAACGGCGCAGCAGCTCGTCACGGTGCTCGGCAGTATGAAGGGCGCGGCGATGAAGCTGGGCCAGATGTTGTCGGTGCTGGACGTCGACCTGATCCCGCCGGCGCATCGCGAACTGTTCCGGACCAAGCTCGCCGAATTGTGCGACCGCGCACCGACTGTGCCGTTCGCGGCGATGCTGAAGGTCATCGAGGACGATCTCGGGCCACCGGCGCGAATTTTCGCCGATTTCGACGAGACACCGATCGCGGCGGCGTCGATCGGGCAGGTGTACCGGGCGCGGCTGCGCGACGGACGCGCGGTGGCCGTCAAGGTGCAATACCCGGGCGTGGACGAGGCCATCCACGCGGACATGCGCAATCTGGAAGTGCTCAGCAAGCTGTGGAAATCCATCCTTCCGAGCGCGGCCGACAGCGCCGTGCTGGAGGAGATCGCCCGCAACATCGGAAACGAACTCGACTATCCGCGCGAAGCCAGGACCCAGCACCGGGTGGCTTCGCGCTACCGCGGCCATCCGTTCATCATGGTGCCCGACAGCATCCGAGAGCACTGCACGAGACACGTACTGGTCACGGAGTTCGTCGCGGGCAGACCTTTCCCGCAGATGCAGGCGCTGCCCGAAGTCGAGCGCGATCGGCTCGGGGAGTTGATCTACCGCTTCTACATCAGTTCGCTGTTCTGCGACTACGAGTTCTGCGGTGATCCGCACCCCGGGAACATCCTGCTCGCGGACGACGGCCGGCTGGCATTCGTCGATTTCGGGCTCTACGACCGCATGGATCCCGTGCATGTCGATTTCGAGCGCGCGTGCCTGCGGGCGGCCGGGGAACACCGCGCCGAGGACCTGTACGAGGCGTGGGTGGGACGCGGCATCATCGACCCGGGAGCGGGCGTCAGCACACAGGAATGCCTCGACTACGTGTGGGCCGCCGCGGGCTGGCATCTGCTGGACGAGCAGATCACCATCACTCCCGACGTCGCCACCGGCGCCGTGATCCTCGCGGTCGACCCGCGAGCCGCCGAATTCCGCGGTATGCGGCATCAATCGCTGCCGCCGGAGCACGTCTTCTCCCGCCGCGCGGATTTGTTCACCTTCGCCGTGCTCGGCCGACTGCGAGTGACCAACAACTGGCATCGCCTCGCGCGTGAGTGGCTCTACCACGAGCCCCCGGCAACCGAGATCGGACTGGCGATAGCCGAGTGGCGCGAGCGCCGGTGAACTTCCTTGTCGCCGCAGGCGCACACCACGATCACGGCAGCATCGAATGTGGTCTGACCGCGGCGATCTCGCGCCGCGAGCGTAGGCCGAGTTTGGTCAGGATGCTCGACACATGGGATTGGATCGTGCGGCGCGACAGGAACATCTGCGCTGCGATATCGGAATCGGAGCAGCCCTCGGTCACCAGCGCGGCGACCTTGCGCTCGGTCTGCGTCAGTGCGGTCCAGCCGGTCTTGGGGCGGTTGCGCGGACCGCGCACGCCCAGTCGGATGCCGTGTGGCCGCACGCGTGCGGCCGCACGGGCGCTGTCCCACGACGCGCCCAGACGGCCGTAGATTCCGATCGCCGTGTCCAGCGCGCGGCGCGCCTCGGCCTCTCGCCCCGAAGCGGCGAGCAGCACGGCGGCGTTCTCGTGCGCCTGCGCTTCGTACCAGGGCCACCCGGACCGCTGGAACGCGTCGGCGGCCGCCGCCAGATCTTGCGGATCGGCCGCCGCCAGACCTCGGCAGAGCAGGGCCGTTCCGGTGCGGCCCGCGGTCTGCTGCCGCGCCAGCAACTCGTCCGCGCCGGCGACCACCGTGCGCGCCGCAGCGTCGTCCCCGACCTCCGCGGCCAGCCGAGCGATGTCCGGGAAGATGTGGTGCAGGGTGGACGCGGTCAGGCCGTCGGCAAGCCGCTGATGGGCGTCGAGGAGTAGTTCCAGCGCTCGCTCCGGGCGGCCGCGGGCCTCGTGCGTCAGCGCCTGGACCCAGGGATGCAGCTGGGCGTAGCCGGCGCTGCCCAAGCGGTCGTCCGGCACGGGAATGTCTGCGGGGTCCGGCACGAATGTGCCGCGGTGGATACCGATCAATGCCGCCAGGCAACGCGCGACGGGCGCGTACCCGAGGACGTCGGGGGCTTCCACGCTCGCCGCGCACTCGGCCAGCGCGTCGTCCCAGCGGCCATCGAGCAGGTACAGTCGCGCTTTCGCGAGCAGGTTGGCGGACAGGTAGACGCCGTGCATCCGGCGGTTGTGCCCGATGGCCGTCTGCAGCGTCTGTTCGGCGTCGGCGAGCCGATCGAGTTCGATCAGGCAGTGCGCATACAGCACGTACGGATCGAACTGGTCCGATCCGGTGCCGTCTTCGAAGATTGTGAGGATCCGGGTGCTCAGATCCAGCGCCTCGTCCAGATAGCCCTGCGTGTAGCGCACCGCGCCCAGCGCCATGAGACCGTATCCGGTCGCGAGCGGGTTACCGGTGCTCCGTCCCATCGACACGGCCCGCCGACCGGCCGCCTCCGCCGCCTCGAAACGCTCGAGGAAGAAGTTGTCCAGTCCGCACATGCCCAGGAGCCGCCCCGCGTCCTCGGCGCGGAGATCCATGGTGGACAGCGCCGTCTCCGCGACCGCGACGGCGTCGGCCAACCGGCCCTGGGAATGGCAGGCCTGGACCAGCAGCCAGGTCAGTTCGGCATCGTGGTCGTATTCCGGTCGAGCGCGCAGCGCGGTGCGGACCACGGTTTCGGCCTCGGCGGCGCGGCCGTCCCACAGCAGCGCCCTGGTCCGCCAGCGGATCAGCGCGTTGCGTCCGGCGCCGTCGAGTCCGGTCGCGGCTCGGCTCAGCAGTTGCACCGCCAGCTCGGGCGCCCGCACGATCAGCTCGCCCGCGACGGCCAGCAGCCACTCCGAACTCCTCCGGTCCAGTTCGTGGCCGCTCGCCGACAGGTAGTACGCCACTCGTTCGATCGGCGCGTCGGTCGCTTGCAGGGCCTGCCCGGCCTTGCGCAGCAGATCCGAACGCAGTGAAGCGGGTAACCGGTCTGCCAGCACATCGCGCACGAGGTCGTGGCGAAACACCAGCTCGGAGTTCCTCCGGGTGAGCAGCCCGCCGTCCACCGCCTCGGTGACGGCCCGCCAGACGTCCAGAAGTGGACTGTCCAGCACCGCCGCCAGTTCCCCGACATCGATGACGGGTCCCAGGGCGGCGGCCATCGGCAGCACGTCCCGGGTGCGACCCGACAGCAGCTGCAGCCGCTGGATGATCGCCTCCGGCAGCGAGGCGGACGGGGGTTCACCGGCGTCCGGCACCGCCGGAGCCGCGATTTCGGCGATCACCCCGATCGCCTCCGCACGCAGCAACGCGGCCACCAACTCGGTGATGTGGAGGGGATTTCCGCGCGCGCCGGCCACCATCCGCAGCAGCGCCGGGCCTGGGGAGGCACCGACCAGATGCCCCACGAGCCCAGCCGTGGCCGGCCCGGGCAGCGCGTCCAGCCGGATCATCGGGGCCTGCCGTTCCTCGAGATCGACCCTCAACGCGGCGAACGCCGGGGCCGACGGCAGCGGCCGGGTCGCGAGTACCAGCAAGAGAGGTTGCGCGTCGACGAGGGCACAGAGCCGCCGCAGTACCGCCAGGCTCGACGTGTCCGCCCAATGGATGTCGTCCACGATCAGCGCCACCGGAGCGACCGCACACCAAGCGTCCACGCGATCCACAATGGCTTCGGTGACGGCGAACTCGTGGGTCGCCGCGGCATCGCCCGCACGATCCGCACTGTGCCGCAGCGGGCGACCCGGATCCGGACCGCCGCACGGCGCGGTGCCCTCGACGGCGAGCCAGGAGCGCACCGCGGCGAACGGCACGTCGCGCTGCAATTCCCTGGCGGCGCCGGTGCGCACCCGCAGACCCGCTTCCGCGAAACGGGTCGCGGCTGCCTCGAGCAGTGCCGTCTTCCCGATGCCTGGCTCGCCCTCCACAAGCACCACCGCGCCCTGTCCCACGGCGACTCGGCCGGCCAGTGCCGCCAGGTGCTCGAGCTCGGCGTCTCGACCGAGGAACACTGTGGCGGCGGACTTCTGCATGGGGGTGAGCTTAAGCATGTCCTGGCCGTGAGCGGTGGCGATGCCGGGACGGTACGGATATTCCGTTCCGGTTCGACGGATGTTCTCGGAGTCCGGCTGCCATACCGTCCCGAGGGCGTGCCCGATGACGCTCGGGCGGGCACAGCAGTCGAATCCGGCAAGCAGAGGAGATACGCGTTGGCGTCCACAGCTTCCACTCCGGTACTGGAGATCGTGCGGGGGATCGCCCGCATAGGTGGTCACGTCACCAAGGAGACGCTGACGCGGCGTCGGGCCCGGAGCGCGAGCGATATCCCGGTGACCGCCCGTGAGGTGACCGTCGAATGGCTGACCGCCGTGCTGTGCGCGGACCACCCCGGCGCGGAAGTCGAATCGGTCGAGAACGAGGATGTGAGCGCGGGCACGTCCACCCGCTGGAAGCTCGGCGTGGCCTATAACACCGCGGGCCGCGCGGCGAACCTGCCCGAGCGCTTGTTCGCCAAGACCACCGCGGACTTCAAGCAGCGCCTCACCTTGGACCTCGCCGGAATCCTCGGCGGCGAGCCGGGATTCTTCACCCACCTACGGTCGGCCCTGGACATCGAAGCGCCCCGCGGCTACCACAGCGCCGTCGACTATCGATCGGGCCGGTCGATCTCGTTGCTCGAGGACATCGGCAGCACCAAAGGCGCGCTGTTCTGCACGCCGCAGACGCCGATCGACCATGCCCAGATGGCTGATCTGTTGTGCACGATGGCGACCTGGCACGCCCGCTACTGGAACGACGCCGAATTGGCGCGGCACCGATGGCTGAAGCCGCCGCAGGCGCATTTCGCCAATCTCGACCGGCTGATCGGCATGTCGAAACGCGCGCGGGTGGGAGCCCGGCGGGCCGCGTCGGTGCTGCCGGAAGCACTGGCAGGCGACCACGATCGGTTGTATCGCGCGCTGCGACGATCCCTGGAGATCGCGGGCGCCGGTGCGCAGACCTTCTTGCACGGCGACAGCCATATCGGCAACACCTATATGACTTCCGAAGGCCGGATGGGATTCACCGATTGGCAGGTCGTTCTGCGGGGTAGCTGGGCGTATGACGTCGCCTATGTGGTCAACTCCGGTCTCGCCGTGCCCGACCGGCGGGCCTGGGACCGCGAGCTACTGGCCGTCTATCTCGATCGTCTCGCGGCCTGCGGCGCGCCGGCGCCCGACTTCGACGCGGCGTGGCGGGCCTACCGGCAGCAGGCCATGTACCCGTATTTCATCTGGTTGGCGACCATCGGCCACAGCGCCATCCAGCCGAAGTACCAACCGGACGAGATCAGCCTCGGCATCATCGAGCGCACCGCCAACGCGGTATTGGACCTCGACGCCGTGAATGCACTGGACGAGGGGTAAGCCGTGCAGATCGTCAGCACCCGCTGCCGCACTTTCGAATACACGGTGACGGCGGCGGGCCCGTGCGCGGTCGAATCGGAGTCGGCGGTCGGGGCCCGCCGGTATTTCCACGATTGCCTCCGTGTGACCGTCGGGGTGGATCACGGGGATCTCCCCTTGGCGGGCGCGGCCGTGCAGCTAGTCCGGCGCGTCGTCGACCAGACCCACGCCTGGGGAGTCGTCGTCGACGGCCTCGCCCATCTGTCGTCCGGCGACCTCGCTCGGCCGCCCGAGAAGGTGGATGTCCTCTCGGCACTCGCCGACACAGTCGACGTCCTGGCCGAGTTCGCCGAACGACTGGAGGAACGCGGCGAACGCGTTCACCTGATGCCTTTCGGCTGGCGCAAGGACTGCCGCACCGAGGTGGTGACCGGACCGGGGGCCCGGCAGGTCATCCAGCTTTCGGCGGACGGCGATATCCGCGTGCATCCGGGGTTTCGCGAGATGCGCGCCTCGGCCGGGTGGCGGCGCCGCGTGCGGTGTATGACGGGGCCTAGACCTGGCGGTTTTCCGACTTGATTATCCACGCCAGCTTCTCCAGCGACTCGATGACCTGGTGCAGCAGATCACTGGTGCTCGGGTCCTCGGCGTCCACGTCGTCGTGCACGTCGCGGATGGTATCGATCGCCGCGTAGGTCCGCGTCGTGATCAAATCGACGACGTCGGCGCTGTTCGCCTCTTGGGCGGGGAACGGAGGAAGGCTCGTCGTCGCGGCGATGGTGTCGGACCGCCCGTCGGGCACGAGATCCAGCGCGCGCATCCGCTCGGCGATGGTGTCGCTGCTCTCGCGGGACGCGTCGACGAGTTCGTCGAGCTGCAGATGCAGGTCACGGAAATTGCTTCCGACGACGTTCCAGTGCGCCTGCTTGCCCTGCAAATGCAGTTCGATGAGATCGACGAGCACGCGCTGAAGACTGGCCGCCAGCCGGGGCGAACCGGTGAAATTCCGGACATCGTCGGCGAGCCGACGGTTGGTCCGCTGCCGAGCCTGAGGTGCTGCGGTCATGGTTGCACTCCCTAAGTGCCTGTGAACAAACTGATCGAATAGCGTGTGTGGTGCGTTGATCTGCGGTAATCGTTGCGGGGCTGTTGCGGCGGTTGCTGGCGGTTTATCGTCGGTGTTGGGGGGTGGCGAGTCTGTGGAGGCGGCGATGGTGGCCTGGCGTGAGGAGCTGCTCGGCGCGAGGCGGCGGCGGCCGAGCAGGCCGCTGATCTTCGTCGGCGGATCGGGGAGCTGAGCGAGCAGTTGGATGCTTGCGAGCAGGTGCTGGCGAGGCTGGTGGTCACTCGGGAGACGATGAACGAGATCCTCACCGCCGCTGGCGGTCTGGATTCGGCGCGGATGCCGGAGACCGGCGACGTGGCTGGTGAGGATGCGGACCCTGCGCCGGTGCCGCCTGTTTCGGGTGATGGCGGGTCGCCGGTCGGGTTGGTGCTGGTGCCGCCGCGCAGGGCTGGGGTTGATGCGGCGGCGGTGTTGCCGGGCGACTACTGCGACATTCTGGATGTGCTCGCCCACGCTGGTCAGGGGTTGCGCGCCGGGCAGGTCGCGGCCGAGTTGGGGATCGCGGGGACCGGGCGTTCGAAGGTGGAGGCGTTGCGGTCGAAGCTGAAACGCCTGGTTGCGCGGGGTTGGGCTGCCCAGCAGCCGTCCGGGGGTGTTCACGATCGCCGAATGAGGTTGGCGTAGTGGGTGGTTGACAGACCGGTTGCTGATCGGCCGGTGTGGCTGCCGGGTGGGGGCGGGACCTGGTGGTAGCCACGGGGTCACCACAACTCCGACCCCACCGAGGTCCCGCCCATGTCGTTCTACTCCGCAACCCCTTGCGCTGGCACCGATATCGCCTCAAACGGTTGTGGGTGTGTGGCCTGCCGGTTCGGGCACGGCACCCGCCGTCCGCCGCGACCGCGCCACTACACCTCCGACACCACCGATGCCCAATGGCAGGTCCTGGCACAGGTTTTGCCGTGGCCGACCTGGCTCGACGGCGCCGGGGGCCGGCCCGAGGAGTACTGCCGCCGTCAGATCATCGACGCGATCTTCTACCTGGCCGACAACGGCTGCAAATGGCGTAATTTACCTGCGGATTTCCCGCCTTGGCGCACTGTCTATGCCTTGTTCACCCGTTGGTGGCACAGCGGGGAGGTCACCGCCGTGCACAACGACCTGCGCGAAGCCTTGCGCGAAGCCGATGGCCGCGACCTGGAACCGAGCGCGGCGATCATCGATTCCCAAACCGTGCGCGCCGCCGAAACCGTCGGCGCGGCAACCCGCGGCTTCGATGCCGGCAAGAAGACCAACGGCCGTAAACGCCACGTCATCGTCGACACCCTCGGCCTGCTTCTGGTCGTGCACGTTACCGCCGCCGACACCCAAGACCGAGACGGCGCCCGCACCGCCCTGACCCAGCTGCGCGAGGTGTTCGCCACCATCGCGCTGGTCTGGGCCGACGGTGCCTACGCCGGAAAGCTCCTCGGCTGGGCCCAACAAAAACTCGGGCTCACCCTCACCATCGTCAAACGCAGCGACGACACCTCGGGATTCGTTGTCCTGCCCCGGCGTTGGCTCGTCGAACGCACCCTGGCCTGGATCACCCGACGCCGCCGATGCGTCCGCGACTACGAACGCCTACCCGAACACCACGAAGCCATGGTCTCGCCGCGATGAACAAGGGCGGTAGCTATGTCGGCTACTGACCAGGGGTAATTGTGGCGCCGCCCGGCTGGGCGCCCTGGCGGGGCGCGGCTTCATTTTGGCCTCGCAAAGAAATTCTGGAGATTGATGGAACCGATCCACGACCATCAACGTCAAACCATGGTGACAGCAACAGAATTCGGACTTGGAGCCCAGATGACGATCATCGAGGACACCGTGGTGCGGCCGCTGCCAACCCTGCGTGGCGGCGCTCGTTCGGGGTGCTCGGCGCGGTTGTCTCGGCGGGTTCTGATGACTCTGAGTCCGTGCCCGCACCGGAGCCTCTGATTAGGAACTGAGCATGGAGACGAACGGGGAAGGTTTTCGTTTGCTGGCTGGTGCGCACACTCGAACGAGCCAGCTGCTTTCAGACACTGCTGTAGGGTTGATCAGCGCCGCAGCAGAGTTCGCACCCGCATACGCGGGCGGCGACTACTCGCAGTTCGGTACGCAGATCCGGACGGCGATGGAAGCTACCGGCCAGCAAGTCTCAGGCTGGGCGGTCCGTTTCGAGGAGAGTGCGAGCAGTGTGGCGCTGAGCGCCACTGCCCTCACCCCGGTCGACAGCACCTCAGCCGCCGATATCAACACCGTCGATGGAGCCCGGTAATGCGCCCCCTCACTACTCAGAGCGACACCGACGTCGACCAAATCCTTGCCCAGGTGATGGAAAGGCTGCAGTCCTTCGGTCGGCTCGTGTCGCTGTATCGGGACTGGACTGGGACTTATCCAAACGGAACAAGCCCAGATTCCTTGATCGATGAGCATCAGCAGCAGCAAGGCATGAGTGTGGTCGCGCTCCGCACATACGCCACCACGCTGAGTAACGAGCTGTCGGCAACGCTTATCGACCAAGCTGCGGATCAGCAGACGAAACTAAACCAGCTGCAGTACTTTTGGAGTGGTTCCCCGGCCTCTGCCGCGGCGATGCCGGCACAGTCGAAACTGAGCGATGGCGTGGCCACTGACATCGCAACGCTGTCTGAAACGGCGAAAATCGTTGCCGCTGTGGCAGACACCCCCGAACGCGTCATCTCGGAGAAGGCGTCCACCATCCAGAACGGCCTGACTGATACCGTTGCAGGCTTGTCCGCCGAGCAGATCAGCCAGCTCATCGACTACGCCAGGAACGGTTTCGGCGGGGCGAGTACCGAGCGGGCGGCTGCCATGCTGCGCAGCCATCCTTCCCGAGTACCCGGCCAGCGGGAGTTGACCATGTCTCACCCCATCTACCGGTGATATGGGAAAGGCGGGAGAGTGGCGGCCCGGGGATATCGCCAATGCCATCAGCGCCGCAAGCAAGATCACGGGGAGCCTGCCGGATCTGATCAGGGCCATCGGCACATTGGACGACGACATCGACGATGTTATCAAGGCGGGCGGCGAGGCCATCAAGTCGGGCGGTGAAGGCATCGCAAAAGTGATCGATACGGTCGACAACAATGCTGAGCCTGGTACGGGTACGCCGTCGCCGACGGAGGTTCCGAGTACGGGTACGCCGTCGCCGACCGAGGTCCCAGGCACTCCGACATTGGCGGACCCAACGACCGCCAATCAATCGGCGCATACGTCGTTGATGGGTCTACCACCCGTTGGTCGCCCCACAGACGACAAGGAGCATCGGCCGGAGTCCAGACTCACTCCGACACCGACCGACCCGCGTGAGTCCGTCCAGAACGAGGCACAGCAATGAATTCGGTGTCTAGGCTCGAACATATTGCGAGTCGGCATGATTCGGCAGTTAGACGGGCCAGAGACCAGTTTGAGCGGATGGATCAGCGCGCATCGGAGGCCGCTCGTGAGCTCGCTACGCGAGAATGGCAGCGGCGGCATCGTAGCTCCCGGAGAGACGCGTCACAGCCGCAATCAGCGATGCCGAAACCTGTTGAGCTGCTATATCATCCAGACCTGCTCATTTGGGCCCTCCAGGCGAAGAATCTCAGATGACCAGCAGAACAAAATAATCGAAGAGAGTTCGAAATTGGGTGGAACCGAATCCGAACGCGATGCGTCAAATCATATGGAACAGAACGAATCTCGGAAGGAATCACCAATCGACTCACCCCCCCTGGAAATGGACCACGTAGGCCGCGGAGTCTGGCCAGCACTCAAGGGGGCAACAAAGCCTGGTGTTGGGGAGCTGCAACTCCCCAACACCCGGAGCTGCACACGTATGCAGCCGCAGTAGCAACAACCAATAGATAGGAACTCGCAATAAACCGTATCCGCAAGGCTGTCGCCGCAAGCTCGATTGTACTCGCAGCGATGGCAGGGGTGACGACAAGCATCGGTACGGCGTCGGCCGCTCCGGCCGAGCCTCACGCGACACAGTTCGAGGCCGCACGGGCGCCTATGGGGCCGATGCGCACGGCCGTCCCGGCTGTTCTGCTTGGCGTGGCCGTCAAGTCCTGCGCCCAGGGCGCCTTGGCTGGCGTGGCCGTTGACGTTCTCAAGGACGTTGCCCTCGGAGGAGACCAACCCCAATACGTTGTTGACGCCGTCGTCGGCTGCTTTAGCGGTGCTGGAGTGGGGATGGTTTGGAGTGCGCTGACGCCAGGTCTCAAGAAGAAGGCTATTGCGGCAGTGGTCGCCCTAGTCATCGGCATCTCTCCACTGGACTGAGGTAGCATCCCTACGTGCATCTCGCCGGAGGATGCCTCCCCGGCGAGATGCTGCCCAAATGCGTAGACTTCGAGGGTAGATTGTGCGTCCACTTCTTATGGCTCTGATATACGTACTAATTCTGTTAGTGTCGATCTACGTCGCTTTGAAGGGGTATCGCGGAATTGCCACGAGCGTATCCGAAGGCTACGGCGAATACATCCCAGACCATCTAAAAACTGATCCGGTCCGCAGGAAACAACTGAACAGGATGTTCTTTCACTGGGGCGCCGCTGGCGCTCTACTATGTCTGCCGCCACTGGGTTATCTCGCATACATCCTGGCTGACCCTTTCAGAAATCTACACACCTCCGCTATTGTCCTGCTGGCAGTCTACGGAGTTTCGATTACCATCGTTCCCCTGTATCCGATTGAGAAATTTAGATCTCAGAAATAGATATTCAACATCGAAGTGGCTGGACGCAACTCGACCGCCAAGGGGAGCCCATGACGGGACCCCGGTGATCGGTCCACGTGATCTGGCCCCTGCTCGTCGGTCCGCGCTTACTAGAGTTGAGGGCTTGGTTGGATGTCGAGCCACAGCGTCTCATACTCTGTGGGGCTGAGGTGGCCTAGGTAGGAGTGACGGCGCTCGGTGTTGTAGAAGTTGTCGATCCAGTCGGACATCGCGATGGTCAGCTCGAGGGTTGTCGACCACTTCCTGGTGTTGAGGAGTTCGGTTTGCATCCGTCCCCAGAATGACTCCATCGCTGCGTTGTCGAAGCAATCACCGACAGTTCCGAACGAAGGCAGAATCCTGTGCCGGCGGAGGTTCTCACCGAACGACCACGAGGTGAATTGTGTTCCGTGATCTGCATGCACGATCAGCCCCTCGTTGGTGACGCGTTCTGTCATTGCCATGTTGACGGCGTTGTTGACCAACAGCGTGTCGGCGATGGTGGAAAAGGATCGGCCGACGATCTTCTTGCTGAAGCAGTCCAAAACGGCGCAGCAATAGACTTTTCCGTCCCTTGCGGGATGTTCGGTGATGTCGGTACACCACAGCTCGTTGGGGCGAGCAGCAGTGAAGGACCGGTTCACCAGGTCCGCGGGAGTGCTCACTGCGAGCATCGGGTGGCCACGTCGTTTGCGTCTGGGCAGGCCGAACAGCCCACGCTCGGCCATGATCGAAGCCACCAGCTTGTGGTTGACGATCATCTCGCACTCGGCCAGCAACGCAGCCTTGATCCGGCGTTTGCCGTAGGTTCCACGGGACTGGACATGAATCCGGGAAATCTCATCGGCGACCACGATCCTGCGAATCGTTCTGGTGGACAACGGCTGCCGTCGTTGCCGCAGAAAGGTGGATCTGTGCACTCCAGCGATTCGGCAGGCCGACCGCCCCGAATGTCCGAGCGCGATCAGCCCTTCGACGACCGCGATCCGCCTTTTGGGGACACCACCGCCTGCGCATCGAACAATTCGCAGGCGTCGCGAGTGAGTTTCAATTCGGCTTCCAATGCGGCGATCCGTTTCTTCGCCGAGGCCAGCTCGTCAGCTTCCACGCTCGGAATGCCCTCGCGGACTCCTGCATCGACGAGGACCTGCGCCTTCCACCGGAACAAGGTGGCAGGCGAGATCCCTGTCTCGGCCGCTATCTCGGCGACGGGCTCGCCGGCACGCAGCCGAGCGCACACCTGTCGGCGCATCGCCAGCGGAAAGGATTTCGGCATCGTGACCAGATCATATCGTTCACACGTGTCGCGTTTGGCTGGTCAGCAGGGCTAATCGTTCAGGCTGAGTGGCGCTGGTCTCGCGGATCGAGCGCGATCGCCTGGTGTATCGACGGAGCAGCAAGGTGACCGGTCAGACTGGCACGGTCCGCCTGGAGGACCTGACCGCGCCGGCGTGATGCCGGTGGTGTCAGCGCTTCCGGCTGCGGTAGGCGCGTTGTTGGCAACTTCGCGAGCAGTAGGCGCGCGGACGGCCCGAAGCGGGTTGCTCGATCGGCTCGCCGCACATCGCGCAGGTTTCGTCACGCGTTCCCTCACGCTGTGCGACGCGCAACTCGATGCCGTCGAGCAGTAGCGCCAGACCGAACTCGAACGGGTCCGGCTGCTCGAAACCGCCCGTCTCCCACAGCGCGGTGAGGGTCGGGTAGCGGCTCATCCGCGACCAGAGCCCGTCGCGTGCGCCCCAGAACTCCTCGTCGCTCACCCCGCTGTCCCGCTCGGCGCGCGCCGCCTCGACCAGCGCCAGGGCCTCGGCGTCGAGGAAGCGGCCGAGCAGGCCCGCGGCCGCCACGACCTCCGCCGGCGGCAGGGGCGTGCTCGCCAGGATGCTCAGCAGGTGCTCGTAGTGCGCCAGCGCGTTCGGCCCCGGGAGGTGCCGCGTGCTGCGCTCTTCGGCCAGCCATGGGTGGCGTTTGCGCAGCTCCCAGCCGTGCCGGACGGCCGTCTCCAGGCGCTCACGCCACGGTGCTCCGGTGTCGGCGGGCGCGGGCGCGTCCAGGACGGCGTCGCGCATGAGGTCGACCAGGTGCTCCCGGCTGGGCACGTGCCGGTACAGCGACATCGTGGTGAAGCCCAGGTGCTCGGCGACCTTGCGCATGGACAAGCCCGTCAGGCCCTCCGCGTCGGCGACCTCCACCGCGGCGGCCACCACCCGGTCCGGGCTCAACCCCGGCCGCGCGTCCTCGTCGCGCCACAGCAGTTCGACCCGCTCGTTGTCCTGCGTCACCCGATACCTCCTGTTTATAGTATAAATGTGTTTATGTCATACACAACCGAAGTCCACGTGGCCCTCAACGGCGACGACGACGCCCCCGGCACCCCGGAACGGCCCTTCGCCACGATCGACCGGGCGCGGAGGGCGGCCCGGGAGGCGGTGGGCGACGTGGTCGTCCACGTGCGGGCGGGCACCTACCCCGGCCCGTGGGAGTTCACCAAGGAGGACTCCGCGCGAGAAGGCAGCCGGATCACCTATCAGGCGAACGGGTTCGGTACACCCGCGCAGGACGAGGTGGTGATCGGAGGCGGACGGGTGATCACCGGCTGGCGGGTGGGCGGTGACGGCGTCTGGGTCGTGGACGTCGGCACGCTCGACACCCGCCACCTCACCGTCGATGGTCGGCGCGTCGACCGGGCCGCCATCAACGGGATCCCGGGCGAAGTGAGTGAAAACGAGTGGGGTTACGTCACGAATGCTCGCCTCGACTGGCGAGCGGGCGCCGAGTTCGTCCACCGGGGCGTCTACCCGTGGACCGAGGCCCGGCTCGCGGTCGAGTCGGTCGCGGACGGCACGATCACCATGAAGCAGCCCGCCTTCTCCTGGGCCCGGCAGCTCTACAACTCCTCCTGGGACGGCCAGACCTCCTCCGGCCCCGGCCTGCCGACCCGCGTGGAGAACGACCCGTCCTTCCTCACCGAACCGGGCACGTTCGTCCTGGACCGCTCCCGCCCGGGCGAGCACGTCCTGCACTACCTCCCGCGCCCCGGCGACGACCCCGCCGCCACCCAGGTCGTCGCTCCGGAACGGGACACCCTGCTGGTGGCGACGGGGGCTGGCGGCATCTCCTTCCGCGGCCTGATCTTCGCCGACACCACCTGGCTGCGCCCGACCAGCGACCGGGGTTTCCTGCACTACCACGGCAGCGGCTTCCACGACGGCGGCCGGATCGACACCGTGGTCGTCGTGGAGGGCCAGTCCTGGCTGACCGTCACCGGCGAGCCGGAGACCATCCCGGCGTGCGCGTCCCTGGTCGACACCACCGGCATCCGGTTCGAGGGCTGCCGCTTCACCCGCCTGGGCTCGACCGCGCTCGGCGTCACCGGTGGCGCGGACACCGTGGTGCGCGGGTGCGGGTTCGATACCCTCGCCGCCGGCGCCATCACCCTGACCGGCACCTACCGGGCGGTGGTCGAGGACAACGAGGTCCACCGCGTCGGGCTCGACCACTCGGGCTCACCCGGCATCGCCCTCCTGGCCACGGTGGACTGCACGGTCGCGCACAACCGCGTGGACGACGTCCCGCACTGCGGGATCGTGGGCGGCCCGGCGAAGGGCACGCGCATCCTGCACAACCACGTCACCGGCGCGATGGGCGTGCTGGCCGACGGCGGCGGCATCTATGTGTCTGGGCCGCAGGGCGAATCGCACGAGGACGGGGCGGTGGTGCGCGGCAACGTCGTCACCGACACCCGCACCCCGTACAACTTCGCCCTCTACACCGACTACGGCGCGGCGTGGGTGACGGTGGCGGACAACGTGGTGCGGCGCGCCGACAACACCGCCGTGCTGCACGTCCACCCGCCGCTGGACAACGTGGTCTACCGCGGCAACGTGTGGGACGCCGACCCGGTCGGCAGCGAAGCCGTCCCGGATTCGGTCACCTACGAGGACAACGCGACCCTGACCGACGCGGCCGACCTGGACGCCGCCGAGGCACGCGCGCAAGCCGGACCTCGCCGACGCTGACCACACCGGGCCCGCGGCCCCTCCACGGGGTCGCGGGCCGTCGCGGGTCGCAGTCGGCCTTGTCCATGCGCGCCGCGCGCGTGGAGGTCAGGTGCACGTGGGTGTTCGTCCGGTGCAGAAGCCGGTCCAGGGAAGGCCGGCCGTTGGACCAGGTGCAGGCTCACGCCGGCCGATGTCGCACGGCGGTGGGCCGCGAGCAGCATCGACAACCGTTGACCGCGTTGGTTTCTTCCGGCGTAAGTGTAAACGGTGCCTTCAAGATCGACTCTTCGTGCGCGGTCAACACGAGCCGGTTCGGGCTAATGGGGAATAGCGCTAGCGCTGCGGTGATAAAGCTCGGTCCCGGATAGCGAGCCTGCCCGGCCCGGCTGATTCTCTGTGTTCAACCCGTCAGGCGTGTTCGCCGCTAGCTGCCAATGCCACTGGGCGGATGCGAAAAATCGCTGAGACAGTAGGATTCAGCACCACATCGGGCCTACCGATGAATCGCCCCGGCGTGTCGGGAGACTTCATCTCTTGAGGAGGATGGAGTCGTGTCGTCGAGGAGGAAGTACCCGGCCGAGCTGCGTGAGCGGGCCGTGCGGATGTTTGTCGAGATCCGTGATCAGCATGGCTCGGAGTGGGCGGCGATGCGGGCTGTCGCCGAGTTGTTGGGAGTCGGGCACCCGGAGACGGTCCGTGGGTGGGTGCGTCAGAGTGAGGTCGATGGCGGCGCTCGTCCCGGTGTCACGACTGAGGAGTCTGAGGAGCTGAAGCGGTTGCGCCGGGAGAACGCAGAACTGAAGCGCGCCAACGCAATTCTGAAATCAGCGTCGATTTTCTTCGCGGCCGAACTGGACCGGCCACAGCGCTGACCGTCAGGTATATCAGCGAACACCAGGGCCACCGAGTCGACGGTGGCCTGCGATGGGGTGTCGAGTCGATCTGCGCCACGCTCACCGAGCTCGGCGTCCGGATTGCCCCATCGACGTACTACGCGCACCGCGATCCGAACCCGACCGTTCGGGAGGCCCGCGACGAGGAACTGCGGGTGCACATCCAACGTGTTCACAGCGAGAACTTCGGCATCTACGGCGCCAGAAAGGTCTGGCTTCAACTCAATCGGAAGGGAATCACCGTGGCCCGCTGCACCGTTGAGCGGTTGATGCGGCAGCTCGGATTGCGGGGTGCGGTGCGCGGCAGGGTCAAACGCACCACGATCGCGGATCCGATCCCACCGCGGTCGGCGGATCTGGTGCAACGCAGGTTCACCCCGGCCGCACCGAACAGGCTCTGGGTCGCCGACATGACGTATGTGTCGACGTGGTCGGGCTGGGTGTATGTGGCGTTCGTGATCGACGCCTACGCCCGCCGGATCATCGGCTGGCGCACCGGCACGTCGATGACCACGGCACTGGTGCTCGATGCGATCGAGCATGCGATCTGGACCCGTGAGCGTGCCGGATGGAATGTGAACGATGTTGTGCACCATACGGATAGGGGTTCGCAATACACACCGATTGCGTTCACCGAGCGGCTCGCCGAAGCAGAGATCCAGCCCAGCGTCGGCGCGGTGGGCTCGAGCTTCGACAACGCTCTCGCTGAGACCGTGAACGGCCTTTATAAGACCGAGCTGATCAAGCCCCGCGGCCCGTGGCGCAGCGTCGATCATGTCGAGTTCGCCACCGCCGAATGGGTGGATTGGTTTAATCACCGGCGCCTCTACCAGTACTGCGGGGACGTCCCACCCGCCGAAATGGAAGCCGCCTACTACGCTCAGAACCCAGCCCAGCAACCTGCTGAGCTGTCACACCAATAAGTCTCCGGACTCACCGGGGCGATTCAGACCGGGGAGTCATCAGACGGGCGGAGTTGAAGATCCGAGGCGCGAAAGCAGGATGTCTCGTGCTGGTCGGTCAAGCTATGCCGTTCAATTCGTATCGGCGGAATGGAATGAAATGTAATGAAATTGAGAAGGTGGGGGCGACAGCCTTACCGACGAATGCCCTTGCCCCGGTACCCAGTCCGCTGCCTCACTGCGCTTCGGCATCCTTCAGGACCGCCGTGAGGTGGCATCGACTACCTGTCTGCCCACCTCATCGAGCGCCCCATGTGCGCACGAACGACTACGGCTCGGCGCCAGGTGCAGCCTCATTGCTGTCGCGTGATCCGCATCGGTCAAGCATATGTAGCGCGCGGCAGGCGGCAACATCAACTCCTCGACATAGGAGACAGCCACGCGGGCGGTGCCGTAGGGATTCGGACCCAGCGTGGCTGACCACCGAACTTGCGTTCCCGGGCCGGGACCTGGCCTGGATGCGCAACCTCTGAGCGGTGTCCGCTCGTGCGTGGCGACCCCTGCCACTAGATGGCAGGGGCGCTCACGACATGAGCCATCATGCTCGTCGTCTGGTTTTCACAGGCCGTTTCGCGGGAGCGAAAGGGCTGCGGCTTCGCTGAGTATCCGGCTGATCGTCGACCGGCTCCTGTTCAATTCGTTGGCAATGCGGGTCAGATTCCAACCGTCGCGGTGATGGTGGGCCAAAGCTTTGGCCACGAGTTCGGGATCTCGTCTCCCGGCCGGATCGCGTGCGCACAAACGCGCCGCAACGTCCGCAAAATCTTGGCTTGTGACGTCGGCCAGGTGCGGCGCCGTGAGAACCGGCTCGAGTACATCTGGTGGCGTGTGCACGAGCTCGTCGTCCGCGAACGAAGGATTCGCCTGCGGTACGGAGTCGTCGTTGCGCGGGTCGTCACCGTGCGCACGCTTCTCGCTGAGGGTCGAGTGGGCGAGGGCGAGTAGCGCGACGGTGGATTGGGCCATGGATCCTTCGATGATCAGCGGCCATATCCACGCTTCACTCTGAGGAACTCCGGCGGTGATCGCCAGCGACCGTAGGGCAGTGAAGGAGAGCCAGAACGCACCGGTCGCGATGAGAACCGTCATCGCGGTCGCCACCCACCGTGCGGCGCGGGTCGCAGTGTGCGCACGCGCCAGGACCGTCACCCCGTGCACCGCCGCCAGTAGAGCCAGGGGTGGGATGATCGCGACCGCAGCGGCCACGACGGGCAACGCCGTGTCGTGCAGTAGAGCTTGGGTGGCGTTGCCGGTGATGCTGACCGTGGCCGCAGCGGTGAGCACCGTCCAGAAGAAGCCGTGCGCACGGGACTTCGGTGTGGCTGCCTCCGCTGATGGCGTCCGCGCGATTGCCGTGGGCGGGGCGAGCGCGATCTCGGTCATGAGAGGGTTCCTTCGGTCGCGGGCTCGGCGTGCGGACGGTCCGGCGTGCCGTACGCGGGCACGAGCGGATGCGCTTCGCCGGTCAGCACGGCCACCGCGGCGGCGACCTCGGTGATGTGTGCTTTGACGTAGGTGGCGGTGGTGCCGTTGTTCTTGCTGTGATGTCCGGCGTACTTCTGGGCGACGGCGTAGCTGAAGGTGCGTTCTGCCCAGGTGAGTGTGGTGTGGCGCAGCCAATGCATGCTCACGCCCTGCGTGGCGACCCACGGCAGGGTTTGCCCGATCCGTTTCCAGATGTGGTCGAAACGTCGTGATGTGATGGGCTTTCCGTTGCGGTAGCGCAGCAACTGCCCCGAGCGCGGGCTGTGACGTTCGGCGGCGTGCTCGAGCAGGTGCCGCATCAAAGTGGGCGACACCGGCTGCCAGCGGTCGGTACCGTCCTTCTCCCGCAGATAGACCAGGCACTGATCTGCGTCGAGATCGTGCGGACGCAACGCCAGGGCACCACCACGACGGCAAGCGGTCTCGATGTGCAGGCGCAGGATCAGGGAATCGAGGTCGGGGTCATTGCCGGTGGTCGCGGCGACCGTCCAGATCTCGGCCAACTGATTCGACGGGATCGCATAGCGGTGGGAGGGCTGTCGGGTGGGCATGGTGAGTTTGCGGGCGGGGTTGTCGACGGGCCGGATCCAGCCGGTGTCTTCGGCGTAGCGGTACACGCATCGGGTGGCGCTGATGAAGTGTTCGACCGCGCTGGTGCCGCCGCGGGAGGCGCGGTTGACCCGTGTGTTGGCCTGGATGCCGGCCGCCATCTTTTCGAAGTCGGCTTTGGTCGGCTCGTTGAGGCGGCGCTGGGCCCAGTGGGCGAGCAGGTGCTCGAAATGCGTGTTGTAGGTGCGCAGCGTGCCTTCCGACAGCCGAGCCCGGACCTGGGGGATCACCTCCTCGAAGGTTGGCATCCGCGTGTCGGGAGTCACGAGATCGGCAGGGGCGATGCCCATCTGGGTCAACAGCAACCGTGCGGCGGCTACTGTCTCCGCAGTCGCGGTCGAAGGGGCGAGTGCGGTCATCACGCCCCCGCTTCCAGCAGCCGCAGGCTCGCGGCGCACAACTCCTCGAGCGCGGCGGGCGGATGAATCAGCAGAACACGGCGGCTGCGGTGCCCGATCAGCAGGGTTCGCTGTCCGATCAACAGACCTACCCGGCGCCGCAGCCGGTACGGAACGCGGAAGTACCCGCCCTCGGTCATGGCGATGCCACCCGCGGGAACTGGACGGGCCAGCAGAACTCTGGCATCCGGACGCGTCAGCTCCAGGCGCATGCCCGGAGGCCAGTCCAGCGCGGTGAAGGTGATCTTGTCGAGGATCCGGCCTCCGTCTCCGACGGAGCAGAGCCCGTAGACGAGATCGTCATCGGCGGGACGGACCACGCGGTTCGTGACCAGCGGTCCGTGAACAAGTTCCTGTAACGGCGACTGCGGTGGGATGACCGGTGCGATCACCGCCGACCACCCCTCCCGGCGGCAGTGGCAGCAAACTTTTCGAGGGGGTCACCACTGTCATGAAGTGGCAGATCTGCCACGAATCTATGCAGTTCAGAGCGTGTTTCCACTGGTCGTCCTCCGTGTGTGAGAGTGCACTCCAACACGCGGCACGAAAAGTGTCACGACTGACGGGAATCTGTGCGCGAGAGGGGACTTGAACACGAAGACGGGCCACCAGTGACGGGGATCCGTGCGGAAGACACCTCTAAACTAGATCGCTGATCGGTAACAGTCAACTGTGCCATCCCGCCTCAGTGTGAAAGTGGCAGGAATGACACAAGTTTCGGAACTGGAGCGGATTAGCTATCAGCCTGCTGTTCTCATTCGCTTGCTGTCCTCAGACCTGTGGTCCCTGGGGACGATTCACACCCGGCTGCGGTTTCCGCGACGAACCTGACCGGCAACGACGCTGCCGCAGGGAACGGCGTCGAGTTTCTCGAGGAAGGTGGCGGCGATATGTTCGGCGGCCCCTCTACCGGACAGCCCAGCTACCGGACGATCTCACCGGCCTCGACGTGTTCTCTGTGCTGCAGCGCACTTCGAGGATTTCGACGCACTCCTGGCCGAACTCGTCCTGGACCGGGCGCGGGATCGACGACCGGTCCGCCGCATGTGCGCGGCACGCGGGCACGGGTTCGGTCGTGGGCAATGTCACCGAGGCGCTGGACCAGGTCTTCGGTTCCGTGGCCGGGCCGTCCTGCTCCTGATCACCTTTCGCGACGAGTTACGCGCCCGCCTCCGTGCGCGGTCGGGGGCAACATGAGTGGTCGTGCGAACTCGGTCAGAATATGCCTCTGAATGGCAGGTCGGTCAGTGTGTCGTCGGGTGTGGCGAGTGGGTGTGGTTCGCCAGTGAGTTCGGCGACTGCGGTGGCGATTTCGGTGATGGTTGCTTGGACGTAGGTGAGGGTGGCGCCGTCTTGTCCGGTGGGTTCGGCGTGGGCGGCGAATGCACGGGCGATGGCGTATCCGTAGTGGCGTTCGATCCAGGTGAGGGTGGTGTGGCGTAGCCAGTGGGTGGTGATCTGGTGGGTGGTGATCCAGGGCAGGTGGCGGCCGAGGCGTTCCCAGAGGTGGTCGTAGCGGCGGCGGGTGATTGGGCGCCCATATCGGTATCGCAGAAGTTGCTGGCTGGGGTCGTCTCCACGACTTCTGTGGTGGAGCAGGCGAGTGGTGAGGGTGGGGGATATCGGTTGCCAGTGGATGGTGCCGCCTTTTCCGAACAGTCGTATCTGGGAGTGGTCGGGGTCGATGTCTTCTGGTCGTAGGCGCAGGGCGCTGCCGGTGCGGCAGGCTGTCTCGAGGTGCAGGCGTAGTAGGAGGGTGTCGAGGTCGGGGTCGTCGCCGGTGGTGGCGGCGACGTGGTTGATCTGGGTGAGCTGGCGGGCGGATAGCGCGCGGCGGGAGCTGCGCTGGCGGCGTGGTTTGTCCAGTGCCGCAGCGGGGTTTCGGGAGGCGGGTATGTATTGGCTGGCGACGGCGTGGCGGTAGAGGCGCCGGATCGCGCCGACCATGTGTTCGGCGGCGCTGCGGCCTTCCCGGCTGTTACGGCGCACGATCGCGTGGCGTCGTGTGTGCTCGACGAGTTGCTGGAGTTCCAGGCCGGTGGGGTCGGCGATGCTGCGGTCGGGCCAGCGGCTACTGAGTTTTTGCCAGTAGGGCAGGTAGGTTCGTCGGGCGCCGGCCGGAGCGGCGTCGACTACTTGGGGAACGTACTCACCGAAGGTCGGGATGGTCACGTGGGTAGGCGCGGTCAGCAGATCCTCGGGGCGAACATCCAGGCGCTGCAACAGCAGACGCGCGGCCTCGAGGTCGGCGCTGTTCATGCGGCACCGACTATCTCGGCCACCATGGTGGACAGGGCGTCCTGGACGAGTGGTGCCGGAATGATCGCCAGCAGGCCGTCGGCTGGCAAGGCGAGAACCACGACCGGGTCGCCCGGTCGGAGTCCGGTGGCCCGCAACACTTGGGCGGGAAGCCATATCTGGCCGAGTGCCCCGATCTTGAACCGTGAAGTGCCCGCGTAAGTACCGCGGATGGCTATGACGTGCCCATGTACTGAATAGACGATGGGATGTCCGGGCGGCCAGCCCATCGCAGCGAAACTACGCCGAGCCGACAAACGCGCGCGATCGTTGAGGATCGACACAGCGATCATCGAGATCGTTGACTGCTGCCGAAGAGTTGGTGGCGGCCCCACAGGGGAGGGAAGGGGTAGACCCTGCGAGTGTCGTGCTGTAGGCATGGACTTTCTTCCTTTGTCCAGCCTGCTGATCCTCCAATGCCATGGAACCAGATTTTCAGCGATCACGCCATATCTGGTACTGCGGAGACGAAATGGACCTCGTGCGCTAACGACGATCGTTGCGCGGCTGGATTCGGAAACACTCACCTTGCGTCGCGGAGCGGGTCCGCAAGGTCCACCGACAAGTCCTGCGCCGCGAAAGTGCCGAACGCGCTCGATCCGCCGAACACTCCGTACAAGTGGCTCGCCGGCGGCCGCCCGCGCGCACCGTGGCCGGACCTGGCCGCGGCGCTGCTGACCGCCGAGCTCGCCCGCCCGGTGGCGAACGTTTCTGGGAGTCGTGCGAGCGGGGTCGCACTGGCGTGCTCGTGGACATCGCGGTGCCGGTCGGGGTCGGGGATCAGACGGCCGCGTTCCTCGAGGAACTGGGCTGCTAGCGGGTCCATACGCCTGGTGGGAGTGCGTGCGTTCTGCCGCGGATCGGACCAGCTGCTCTGGGTTGGGCCGCTACGCCCCAGGCTTACGTCGTGTCCTGAATGCTCAATACGGAGCGGTCCTGTCGCAATACCGGTTGACGTAACCGCCCGGATGTCCCGCCCGCCTAGTCAGTCGCCATGTCAGAGCGTTACAGTTGAGTCTGTCGGGCGCGGCACGGATGTCGGCTATGAGTGTGGGGAGTCGTTGTGGCCGTGAATTTTTCATGCCCGCCCTGGTGTGAATCGCACCAGGGGCGGGTTATGAATAATCCCAGCGTTGGCACTGTCCATTATGGACCGGAATTGGTGCTCGAAATCGCCGAAGTGGTAGTTATCGGCGTTGTCCGTCGTATATCGATGCGAGTCAGTGCTCGCGATCATGGCGAATCACGCAGGTGTGTGATCGAAATGGTGGATCCGCACGGAGTCGGCTTGGAATTGACCGCCGATGAAGCTCGGCGGGTAGTGCAGATGCTGATCGACGCCGCGGACCTGCGGCTGACTGCCTCCGACGGAGAGTGCCCCCCATGGTGTCTGGAGCACACAGACCCCAACCCGGACGATCCTGACGATGAGCGCGAGCACCGAGGTCCGTTCCAAGCGATGGTCGTCGCCGGTACATACGAGCCCAGCGTCGCGATCGGGGTGCGAGTGCGCGCATTCGACGAGGAATACGCGCGCCGGGTCTCGCTGGAGATGCTGGTGCAATCGGTCTCTACCGAGCTGTTGGCGGCGGAAGCGTGCAAGATCTCGGCACACCTGCTCCACTGCGTAGATCTGGCCGAATTGGTGGATGTCGCATAGGAAGCATGGGCGCTACTCGGCCTCCACGTGGCTGTCCTGGTGCAGGCACCGGACTGCTATGAGCCTGCTCGCCATCCCGTTCTCGTCGACGAGTCGATCATCGGGGTCGAAGACGAGATAGAAACGGATGTCGCTTCGCCAGTGTTCTTCGATGTAGCCAGTCGGGCCGTTGGAGTCGACCTGGTTGACGACCCGATAGCGACGCGGGTCGGTTGTGCCCGGCACCCAGCATGCAGTGTAGGTGGTGTCCTCGACATCTTCCATCACGTGCCGCAACCCACGGTGATCTACCACCGCATTCCCGACAGCGGCAGCATGTGCGTCACCACAGTTTCCGCCACAGCGGGCCTCGCTGGGTTCGGTCGGCTCGTTCAGCGCATCTGGTCCCGCTGGCCGGCCACCACAACCGAATCGGCACGGTTCCGCCTCTATATCGCTGTCTTGTACTGGAATGCTCTGACCGTCCTCCCCGAAGGGCGTCGACTGGCGGAGGATTACTTCCAGTGCTGTGTCGCCGACTTGGCCGCGGCCTGGCAAGGCGACGAGCCCGAAAACGACCTGCCCGCCCGCATCATCACCACAATCGAGGACGGAAGCCGTGCCGACACTGCCGCATGACCTCGCCACCGCCACCCAGAATGCCGGAATCCGCATCGACACGGTGCTCCAGCAGACTGACAAGACACTGCTCGCCGCAGGCAGCTTCGCCGATAGGCGCGTGGCCGTGAAATGCCTACTCGGCACCGACCCGTTCTGGGCCGGGAAATGGCGGCACGAACTCGAGGTGTACGAGGTTTTCGCGCACTCCGCGCCGCCCGTGCCAGTGCCGCAGCTGGTCTACACCGATCACACCCGGCTCATGGCACTGGAATGGATGAACGGGCAGCGCCTCGACGACGACCGCTACCCGCAGCGGTCACTCGCCGACACAGAGATCGACGCGGTGCTCGGCACAGTCGAGGCTCTGAACCGATGGCAGCCACCCGCCGAGGCGTTCGACGTGATCTTCGACTACCGAGATCGGATCGGCCGCTATCATGCCCGCGGTTATCTCACCGACACCGACCGCGACGCCTTGCTGCGCCTGGTCGACCGCGCCGGTGCTGTCGATCAGCTCAATCACGGAGACCCGTTGGCCAGCAACATCCTCCTCCGCGAGGAGGCCCCCACTGTCCTGCTGGATTGGGAATTCACCGGACTGTTCCTGCCCGGTTTCGACCTGGCAATGCTGCACGCCCAGCTCGGCGCCGCCACCGCAGAACTTCGGGCTCGCATCGACACCGCGGTCACCGCCGCTGGGATCGAGGTACCGTTCGTCGTCAATCTTGCGACCGTGCTCACCCGGGAAATGCGCATCCACCGGGAGCTGCCGGACGGGCCGGTGCGCGAAACGCGGCTACGGCTCATCGACTCGGCGTGGCAGCAGACGCGAGAGCGTGTGCACGCCATCGCTATGCGGGATGTCTGATGCACATCGCCATGGTCCACCGCGATCTGCACCGACCTACCCGCGGTGGCATCTGCGCCATCTACCGGTCGCTTGCTGCCCGCATGGCCGCACGTGGCCATACCGTCACCCTGATCATCCAGCAATCCCCGCACCCGGTGACGGTGGACGGTGCACGGGTAGTCACCCTTCCACGCACCGAGAACATGACCGCGCACCGGGCATCCGTCACCGCCGTCCTCGACCGCATCCGCCCCGACGTGATCGACTGCTCCACCTGGGAAGCCGAAACGCTGACCTACTTGCACCAGCTACCTGAGTACCGGGCGCCGGTCCTCGTGCGAGGGGAATTCAGCGCCCGCACCCTCGGCGCCGACGACCTCGCCGCCGTCGAACATGAGCTGGTGCACCTCGCCGACCGCGTGATCGCAGTCAGCCACTACGCCTCCCGCGACCTCGCCGATGCCTACCACATCGAGACACCCGCCGTGATCCACAACGGAATCGACCGCGACCGAATTACCCCTGGTCCAGCCACCTGGCCGAACAGCGGACTACGCATCCGTCTGGACCGCGACGGGCAGCCGAGCGACCCGGAGCCCATCCCCGCTTTGCTGGCCTCCGCCTCGCCGCTACCGCCGTTCACCGCCGACCCACGTCACCGCCAGTGCCTGGTATGGGTCGGCAAGATCACCCCGATGAAAGGCTGGGACCGGCTCGAACAGATCGCCGCCCGCCTCTACGACATCGCGGTGATCACCGTGGTGCTCGGACACTCCCGTGCCTTCTGCCCAGTCAGCGAGCACTGGATCTCGAACCGGTACGGGCTCATGTTGTAGTCGGCTTCACCGAGCTTGCGCACGATCTCGAACTCCGAGAGCCCGGTCTCTTCCCGCGCCTCTCGTACGGCTGAACTCTCCGAGGTTTCCCCGGCCCGGATGCTGCGGCGGGAATCCTGGATACCGACTTCCTCCCAGGAGAAGTCGGGGTGCCGGAACACCAACAGCTTGCCGTCACGGACGACGTACACGACGACCTTCTCCTTGATGGACTCCTCAGGCATCGAGCAATCCATCCCTCCGAATTGAAAGTCGTGGCGACGCAGGAAACCGCGCCGGAAGGGCAGCTCAATCGATCCAGTATCGGCGATTCAGAATGCCATCCGTACATGGTTCGACCGATTCGAATACGCCGCCGCAGGATTCGATGATGCGCCGAGAGGCGAGGTTGGTGTCGTGGCAGGTGATCAGTATCCGTTCGATGCCGATCGCGCGGGCGATGGTGAGACTGTGGCGGAGGATGGCGGTGCCGTAGCCGCGGCGCCGATATTGTGCCAGGACGGCGTAGCCGATGTGACCACCTCGCCGGCGTAGTGCGTCGTTGAGGGTATGCCGGATGGAAGTGCGGCCGACGATCTGGTTGTCGACGGCGGCGACCAAATTGGTGGCCGCGACGATACCGTCGGGCAGGTTGATCCCTTGGCGGTAGTCCTCCAGCATCGACAGATACTGCGGCCATGTCATGGCCGGTGTGAGACCTAACGCGAAGGGGAATCCGTCGTCGTCGGCCATGGCCTCATGCGCCGCACGGACCACCTGTTCATCCGACACGCGCAACGGCCGCAGCCGCACCGCATCGAGAATGGGCGAGGTCCGGAGAGCATTTGACATGGCCCGCACCGTAGCCAGCGAAACTACCGTCGTCGACGGATTTTCAGCCACGATCCGCTCGTGCCGACATGGGGTGGCACACATGCTCCGCCGAGCGACACATCAGTCCCCAAATGTCTGCGTCCAAGGCATGCGACGGGCCGAGGTCGTGCACGATCATGTCCGATAGCCTGGATGGCGAATTCGGTTGTGTGAAGCGCGTTTTCTGGTCTCAGGGGGTGGCGGTGTGTCCGGTGAACTCCAGGTCGAGGTCGACCGGTTGCGGGAGGCAGCGCGGTTCGTTTCCGGGAAAGCCCAAGCCATCAGGGATGAGCTGAAGCGGCTCGATGGCACTATCGGCAAGGAACTCCTCGCCGACGGCTGGCAAGGCAAGGCGGCTAGCGCGTACGACGAGTCGTGGGTGGAGTGGAAACACGGCGCCGAGGCGGTGATCGCTGCGTTGGAGGAATCCGCCACCAGCCTCGCTGAGGCCGCCAACCGCTACGAGAACCGCGACACGACCACCCAGCAGGCGATCACAGGGTTGACTGGATTGGACCTCCCATGACAGACAGCGGTCGCTACCGCGTCGATCTGGAGCAGCTCGATGCCGCGGTCGACACGATGCAGAAGTTCGGCCGCACGGTCGAGGACTGGTTGGGCGAGGTCGACCGTCACATCGCCGACTTGCACCTGACGTGGGCCAGTGAGGCGGCGACCGCGCAGCGGTCCGCGCACGATAAGTGGGTCACCGGTGTGAACGAGATGCGCGAGAACCTCGATGAACTGCGGGAGGTCGCGAGGAAGGCGCACCAGAATTACACCGCTGCGATCGAGGCCAACACCCGGATGTGGCCTTAATGGCGCCGCCTGTTGTGCAGGTGGATCCGCAGGGATTCACGAAGGCCGCTGAGGCCTACGAAGGCGTGCACAACGCGTTGATCTACGGCGTCGACACGTTGGCGAAGGTACTGGGCCAGTCCGGTGGCTGCGCGGGTTCGGACAACGCCGGCCGGGCGTGGAGCAACGACTACGACCCGGCCGCGTGGGACACCGTTGACGCGCTGGGCGAGCTCGCCCTCGCGGTGGGGCAGATGCACGACCTGCTGCAGTTCACCGCCGCCAACCACGCCAACGCGAACTCGCAATCCACGCCCGAACCGAACTCGAACGACCTCGTTTTCCCGCCAGGGACGCTGAAGGTCTACCAGCCGCCCGAACCCCCAGCCGTCTACGGCGGTCATGACCCGGAGCCGACCGGGTGGGACTGGGTCACAGGCGCGGTCCAAGGTGAGCTGTGGCCAAATGGGCACCCCGACGTGCTACGAAAGATCGCCGCGGCGTGGCGGACCATGGCCAACGCTCTTCGTATCGCGGCCGGGCTGTTGCCGAACGCACGGCAGTTGATCGAGGCACAGCAAAGCCCGGAAACACCCCAAGCGCTCGAGCAGGCCGACATCGTCAAGGGCCAGTTCGACGCCTTGGCGGCCGTGTGTGATGAACTCGCGAAATCCTGCGACTCGTACGCGGATTCGGTCGAACAGACCAAGAACACGATCAAGCGTGCGCTCATCGAACTCATCGCGATCGTGGCTGTGGACCAGGCGTTCGGGTGGATCGCCGCGCCGTTCACCGTCGGCGGGTCGGCGGCCGCCGCGCAAGGCGGAATGGCGATTGCGATCGGCATCTACGGCGCCCGCATCGCCGCGGTCATTCGCGCGCTGATCGGTCTCGCGGAAGCTGCCCGCGTCCCGGTCGTGGTGTCGCAGGCCGTTGCCCGCGGCAGCGAGGCGTTGATCCCGCTGATACGGGCGCGCCCAGCGCTGGCCGGCGCCGACGGTGTCGTCGCGCCCGGACCGTTCATGACATTCGCCAACCTCCGCCGCCCGCACCTGACCCAGCAGACCAGAGACACGATCATCGCCAGAACCCGAACCTGGGGACGGCCCGGCGAAAAAGAAGACTTCTATGTCGTCGAATCCGAGCCGAACGTCAAGGTACCGATCAACAAGTCCTATGACGATAAGCCCTGGGTGCAGCAGCTACCCAAGACAGAGGACGGCAAATACTACGTCGACGCGGCCAACAGGTCGTTGTATCCAGTGAACCCGAAGTGGGAGTTCGGCCACAATAGTGGCTTTGAGCACCGGCGCCTGCTGGCCGATGCCCAAAGCCGCGGCTTGACCCAGAAAGAGTTCGACGACTACGTCAACAGCCACCCCGAGCGGTTCCACATCGAAGACATGACCGGAAACAGAAGCCACAGACGGGAGCAGAAGTAGATGACCGAACCAGACGAATGGGGCCGAACCCCCCTGCATTACGCCGCGATGGAAGGGCAGGTCGATGCCGTGGCGCGTCTGCTTGACACAGAGGACGTCAACGGTCGCGACAACGAAGGCTGGACGCCGTTGCACTTCGCATCCCAATACGGGTTCACCGAGATCGTCCAACGGCTACTCGACGCGGGCGCCGACATCAACGCCTTGACCGAGAAGGGTATGCCGCCGATCTACTGGGCGATCATGTCCTCCAGCGGAGATCGAATCGGCACGGTCCGTCTCCTGCGTGCGCGGGGCGCCGACCCGACGAAGTCGACGATCAAAGGGTACTTCGGAACCCAAAGCCCCCTGGACGTGCTGCGGGAAGTCCGCAACGACCCCGCCATACAGGCCGAATTCGCGGACCTGCTGTGAGCGAGCCGCCAGACCTCGACGCCACACTTGAGGAGATGAAAAACAAAGCCAGCCAGGTCAAGTCGGCCCTGTCCCGCATACGCGGCATCGGTACAGCAGGCAACGGCGCCATCACAGCGATCGTCGATTCGGCAGGACACCTCCGCGACCTGAATCTCACCCGGGACGCACACCGGTGGGGAGACCGGCTGGCGAGCCTCATCCTGCAGGCGACCACCGCTGCCGAACGGGACGCCGCCACGAAAGCTGAGAAAGCGATGCGCCCACTCATCCACGACGAACGCGTCGAAGCCGGGATTAAAACGATTCGCGAAACTTTCGGACAAGCGGAATCCAGGACGAAGCCCACGAGGCCGATGACCGAAGACGAGATCCAGGCCGCTGATGACGCCTACTTCGAACGCATGAACCGACAAGGCTGGAACCGCTGAATCTGACCGCATACAAGCTCCTCCCGGCCAGTTTGCATTCCGATCTGGTCGCAGGTCGCCTCCAGCAGCCGCTGATGCGTCACATCTGACCAGCTGCGATGGAACACGGCTCCACGAACCCGGTTCAAGATGGACAGTTCTGCGGGCCAGGGACGGTAAGCTGACGGCGGAGTGTCAGGACGCGCACGCGCTCCACCTTTTTCGCCGGAGTCACCCCGCCCACGCTGGTTCGGTGACAGTGATGGCCAAGGTCCTCCCCGGGGCCCGCGGTAGCTCGTTTTCCCTGTTCGCATGATTTTTCGTCGCAGGCAGGGTGGCGTGGGCACCGCTGCCGGAACTGGACGAGGGCATGCCCAAGAACAGCAGTGCGCGCCGTCGGCGCCGGGCTCACCGCATCGCCGCTGAGGAAGGCGTGAAGTACACCGAAGCCTTGCGTCGCGGCGATGAACGCGCCGAGCAAGCCCGCGCCGACGAACAGGCAGAGCAGGATTCGTTCCTGAGACCGGTGACGGTCGAGATCGACGGTGTCAGGCGCTATTTACGACGTGAGGATGCCGAGCAACTCAGCCGCGACGGGTTGGCCGACCCGGTCGAGAAAGATGTTGTTGCTGCGGTGGATGTGCTGTTACCGCAGGTGCGTGCCCTGCTGTCAGCCAGGTTACGGCCGGTGACCGTGACCTGGCCGGACGGGCAGCCGCACAGGGTGGTGCCATGCGAGGCCGAACACCGCGAGAACTTTCGCGACACGGTGCAGAAGGTGATCAAGGACCTAGAGCGTGTGCGAGAGGACGCCGAGATCGCCTGGGTCGAGTCGGCGACCGTGGCCGCTGCCTACTACGGGGTGGAACTGAAATTGAGTGGTCTGCGTCGGATCACCGACGGGCTGCTGCGTGATCGGGTCGCGTCGGCGGTGGAAGCGGCCGAGGTGCTGTCGATGACGGCAGAGGCCACGCACAGTCGAGGGTGCATGCTCGGAGCGGGCGAAAACCGGTCCCGGCGGCGCTGGGGATACTCGCCGTGCGCCGCCGGTGACGTGCGGGTGCGCGTGAGGATCTTCGATGACGACACCATCGTTACCGTCCCGGGGTGTCCTCGCCACGCCGCCGAGGAAATTGTGCACTGGGACTACTTCGTCGAGATGGGCGACTCCGCGGTCGAGGTCATGGGCGGGACGGACGATGATCTCGACATCATCTACGACCTCGCTGCCGAACTCCGCCGTGAACGCAAACGGATCCAGCGAGAACGGGAAGAGAACAACATCGGGTCATACACCCTGCCGTCGCCTCCATGGATGAGGCGCCAGGACTGGTGATCACCGACGATCAGGAGCCGGCCGTCGTGCGGTCGGTGTCGGTGCGAACGGCAAGGTAGGCGGCCCGGCTAGTTGGGCCAGCCGTTCCCAGGCGTGCGGTGGTCAGGCAAACGCCGAACAGGTCACTGACCACCGCAGGCCGCGGGCGGCGGCAAGCTTGTCAATCAGGATGGCCGACGCTGTCGACCCCGCGGGTCGGCGGTGAATGGCGGTAGCACCGAGCCGGAGGCCAGCAAAAGCCGATATCGACACCCGATCGCTCAGCTGCCCGCTGGGGTCCAGCAGGGCCCGTAGTCTGCTACACGTGCCCGACCCCGGATAGACCCCGACTGCCGGGCATGGCAGCGTTGACGAGGGTGCCGTCCCTCGCAAGGAACAACATCACCGGTCCGGTAATTCTCGATCTTCTCGAGCCGATCCGGCAGTGCCTGGGTGTCGTGTGAAGGCTCAACCTGGGTATTTCAGTGAAAGCCGACAGCCTGGGTCGACAATGAAGCGGGACTCGACCCTGGCACTGCGGAAATCCACCCGCCAGACTGGTCGGTGATTGGCCGTGAGCCGGTAGGTGATCTGGGTGCCGAGTAGGTGTACGAATTCAGCGACTGGTTTGTCGCGTAGCGGCCCGGGTCATGGCGGTGCGGTAGGCGGGCGCGGTGCGGAGGGCGGCCACCACGGGGGTTGAAGGTGCCGATCATCCCGTCCCATGAGTGATCGGAATTCTCGTCGACGACGAGGAGCTGGCTGCGGTGGATGCGGCGTTCCCAGTCGGGGGTCGGAAAGCGCGGCAGCCTGGGCGAAGGGCTCGCTGAAGGCTGCGGGGTCGGTGCGGAGTGCTTCGAGGCGAAGTTCGCGGAGGTGCGCGCCATGGCCGGGGCATGGCCGTCCGATTGTCCAGGTTGGCATCCGTCCGACGGTACGAGTGTCGTGCGGCGTGAGCGAATGAAATTGGCGGCCCACCTCTACTGGTAGGCCACCAATTAGAGATCGTTGCGGTCAGACGGTCACTAGGTCAACTCACAATGAGGTCAGACTGAGGCCGGGATGAACTCACCGGCGCGAATACCTGCGACAAAGGCAGTCCATTCGGCGGGGGTGAACTCCAAAGTGGTGCCGACCGCATCGCGGACCACGGTGCCGTGGCTGTCCGTAGCAATGCTGGGAACAGCGATACTGCCGCCCTGGATGACGTTGCCGAGGGTCAGCTCGAGGAATGCTGGCCAGGCGGTGACGGGCACGGCGATGGTGGGTTGCAGGTCTGCGGGGCCGTTGTATTTATCGTCGCGGACGAGCACCATATCGCCGTCGAACGCTACCTCCACGCAGTTGTTGGAGGATGTCGAGAACGAGGACTTGAACCACTCGCGACGGGGTGTGTTGGTGCTGCTCATGAGGATGATCCTATCTGTGTGATGACGTCGCGAATCCGTGCAAGAGAGTCCTCACGCGATAGCGACGCCTGTGCGGCAGAGCCGAAGGCAGCCGCCAGCGTTTCGATCTTCGCGGGATCTTCGATTACCTCGGCGACCACGGCTGACTCATGCCAGCCCAAGGGCGTGGCCTGATCGCCGGGGAAGTCCAGGATGTGGAAGGCGGCACCACCGGAGCCAGAGCCGTTGGGGCTGGTGAAGGGCAGAATCAGCACTTCAATCGTGTCGTACGTCGTGATGACCTTGACCAGGTGTTCCAGCTGAGCACGCAGGACGTCGACACCGCCGATCTGCTGGTGGAGCGCGGCTTCGGAGATCACCGCGTTCAGGCGAACCGGGTCCTCACCCCCGATGCGCTCCTGTCGCTTCATCCGCGCCTGAACACGCCGCCGCACCTCGGGTCTCCGAACCATGGCCTGGTCGCCGGAGATGAGGCTGCGCGCGTAGTCCTCTGTCTGAAGTAAGCCGGGGATGAGCAGCGACTCGAACGACGAAATCTCCTCGGCACCGTACTCAAGTCCCCACAGCCGAGTCTGTTCGGCGTTGAACAGCCCGGCGTACTCGTCCCACCAGCCGCGGTTCTTGGCCTGCGCACGTAGCTCGATCAGCTTTTCCCGCTCTTCGCCGTCTACTTCGAGCAGATCGAGCAGCGCCACGTGCTTCTCCTCGGGCAGCACCATGCGGTCTCGCTCGATCTTGTACCAGTAGTTCGGCGCATAGCCAAGCTGCTTGGCGATCTTGGTGCCGATCAGCCCGAGGTCGGTCTGCCTACGCCGCAGCCGTTCGAACAACTCCCAGCGCGCGACGGTCGGTGACATCGGTGCCACGACGTGTCCTCTCCAGTCGGGATGAGCGGATATGTGAAGACGATACAGGGTCTGCACGCACCCAACTGGCCATCTAGCATGTTAATTAACATCTTGAATCTGTTTACGTTTCAGTAGAGATGTTGACGTTTAAAGAGTGTGTCACTTACCGTATGAATGTGTCGGCTATCACCTTGGCCAGAGTGGCCGACACACCCTCCGATGCGGAGTGCGTTGGCGCTCCGCGCATCTGGACGCCAAGGGGCAAAACATGGCAAGCGAGAGCGACGAGCACCGAGCCCGAGGTGCGCAGATACAGCAGCACCACGACGGCAGTCTTTCCATCGCTCAGGCGCGCGTTCTCAGGGCGCTGAACTGCGGCGGGATGCTCACCAAGAAGCAGATCGAGGTGGCGGCTGGCCTGACGAGGTGGAAGACCCGGCAGACCGTCACGGAACTGACCCGCCGAGATCTGATCTTCGACAGCGCCCGGCTGGACCGCTATGAGATCACCCGGTTAGGCCGCAACACTTTGGCAGCTCAGGCGTCCGACTTCGAGCGGCTGGAGGCGGAACATGGAAGAGCTACAGGACCGGACTCCCGGTGACTACATCGAGTACGGCTTCCAGTCGACGTGGCCTCCCGTGTTGAGGAGGGCCTGCACAGGCTGGATTCCGAGCCTTTTCCGATGCCTGGGCGTGGCGGCATGAGTGAACACATCACCGAGGTGGACGGGCTGCAAGCGACCTGGCGACTGGAACGGCTGCGGATAGAGATCATGAACGTGCACAACCAATCTCAGTCGGTTGAGGTGACGTTTGTGACTGGCACGGATTTGGCAGCCGCACGGGATAGACGTCCGAAGTGGGCGCGGCCGTGGGGCCGGATACGCAGCGAATTCTGGATGGAATACACGTCGGCCACCGGACGCAACCCGACTGTTGGCGTAGTGCGGTTGTGCTGATAGGCAATCGAGACGCACGCGAGCTGTGCAGCCCCTGGGCGATCGTCACCGTGCAGGACTACCGCACTTAGTACGGCGCTGCGGCCGAGTTCTCGGCCTAGGCACACCGACAGCATTTGGCACCGGTCACCATCGACGGCTCTATGCCCCAGGACGTGAAACGTTCTCCCAATCAACGGCTTTTCCTGCCGTGATCCCACCCCTGCCCAGAGGAGATGAACATATTGAGATCACTCGCAGCTATCGGCTACATCCGCCGCGATGTGTCCGGAACCCGTCAACACTGGGATGAGACAGAAATCCGCCGTCTGGCCCACGACTTGGGCTACTCCCTCGCCAAAATGGCCGTGTTCGGCGACGACGTGGACCATCCGGCGCTGCGCCTGCGCAATCTGGCCCGCAACATGACCCGCGTACACGGGGTGGAGATCTCGGCTGTGCTCACCCCGAATCTCGATCATCTCGACGGTGATGCGGGGCCGGTCATCGAGTGGTGCGACGAGGTTGTCACCGTGGACGACGGTGCGACCTATGCCCGCACCGAGTCAGATGTCATCGCGTAAGGCCGTGGAGGCAACTATCACCGGCGATCAAGGTCGTTCTGGTGTTCGCCGGGACGATTTTCTGGGCCGCGTGTGTTGCCTCGCGACGGTCGGGCAGGCCCGATGATCGACCGTGACAACGTATTCGGCGAGTTGATGCGTAGGCTGCGCGAGCGGCGTGGTCTCTCGCTCAAGGCTCTCGCCGCGCTGACGGTGTATGCGCCGACGACCCTGCATCACATCGAGCAGGGAGAGCGGCCACCGACCACGGACATGGCCACTCGCCTCGATGACGTTCTGCAGGCGGATGGGGCCCTGCTGTCGGCGGCCACCGACGCCGCGTTGCAGCGGCTGCTCACCACCGCAGCGCAGGAGTCGACGGACCTTGTGCGGTGGGTGAGCGAAGAACCGGTGGTCGGGATCTCCCAAGACGGCCTGACGCGTGATCTGAGCCGAATTGCACGTGGTTACGTGCACCGGCCGCCTCTGCCGCTGCTGACCGACCTGCTGCGTGTGCGGAAGCAGATCGCGCAGCAACTGGATCAGGCGCGGCGACTCCAGCGCCGGCGCGAACTGTCCCTGCTGGGGGCGGTCGCGGTCCAACTGCTGGGTGAACTCACCGATGATGTGGCGGGGAATTCTGAGGCCGCGATGCGGCATGCCGTGGCTGCCGAGCTGCTGGCCCAGGAAGCCGCGCATCCCGGATTGCGGGCGTGGGTGGCCGGCACGAAGGCCCTGATCGCGGAATGGTCTCCGCAGCCACACACGGCACTGGACGTCATCGACGACGCGGCCGGGTCGGCGCCGCCGGGCGACTACCGGGTCCGGCTGTTTGCGTTGCAGGCACGGTGCGCTGGTCGGCTCGGTGATATCAGCCTTACCCGTTCCGCCGCGGTGCGCACCGTTGCCGCCGCCGAGCAGGCACGCGATGCGCCTGATGAGGTGACCGCGTTCGGTGGCGCTCTGACATTCCCGCACGCGAAGATGGCCTACTACCTGGGCTGCGCGTATCAGGCGATTGGTGACCACCAGCATGCCGAGCGGTGGGCGCTGGATGCCATCGGCGAATACACTGTCGGTCCACCCGAACACCGATCCTACGGGGACGAGGCCCTGGCTCGGGTCTCGCTGAGCCTGTCCCGGATCGCCTGCGACGAGTTCGAAGGCGCGCGGGAAATACTCTCTCCGGTCCTGGAACTTCCCACCGAGCAGCGGATCACGGCCATCATGGAGGGGATGAATACCGTTACCGCCGCGATCCGCGAGCACCGCCATGCCCAAGCACCCGTCGCCCAAGACCTTCACGAGGCCATCCGCGGGTACACCACACCCTCGACCGCGGCCCTGGCATGACGGAGCTGGCCGCGCACGACATCCTCATCGCCGCCTGCGAACAGATCGGGCTCGACGCCCGGGACGCGCGGCTGCTGCGCGCCCACAGCAACGCTGTCTGGCTGCTCCCGCGCCCGCCAGCGGTGGTCCGGATCGGGCGAAGCCAGCACCGCGGCTTGCGGTTTCAGGCGGGGCTGACGCTGACGCGGTGGCTGGCCGAGCATGGCATTCCGGTGACCGAGCCGCTGGTGGACCGGGCCGTCGATATCGACGACGCCACCGTCACGGTGTGGCGCTACTACCCGCAGCAGCAGCGGGGTGAACCTCCGATGCGAGACCTCGGCGCTATTCTGCGTCGGCTGCACGCATTGCCGACCCCGCCGCTGGAACTGCACCCGTATCCGCCGCTGTCCGGGCTGACCACCATCCTCGGCTCGGATGCCGCACGCCGAGTTCTCGAGCCGGATGATCTGACCTGGCTGTCCGACCGCGCCCACGAACTGCTCGACCGCTACCAGGGCCTCGAATCCGTCCTGGGCGTCGGGTTCATCCATGGCGATCCGTATCCGGCGAACTGCCTGTGGGACGGCGACGAGCGGGTTGTGCTGGGAGACTGGGACGAGGCCAGTATCGGCCCGCGCGAGCTGGACCTGATCCCCACCTGCCACGACCACCTCCGATTCGGGGCCTCCGAAGGCGATCTCGCGCAGTTCTTCCGCGCGTACGGTCTCGACCTCGAGGAGTTCCGCACCTGGCCGGGGTTCACCGTGCTGACCTCGATGCGTGACCTGCACACCCTCACCGGCTACATTCGCCGCGCGGCCGGTGCCGATACCGCCGCAACCGGCGAACTCCACCGCCGCCTGGGCATGCTCCGAAACCCCGGCGCCGGCACCGAGCCCTGGCACGGCATGTAGACACCCTCGGCGCTGCGCGTCTCGGTCGGGATCTACCGGATCGGGGCCGAGATCGCAGTGCGTTCTCCTGGGTCGCTGCGGCACGGGAAGATTCGGCGCATGCCAGTTCAGTGAGATATCCGCTCCGGCAAGGTACTCCACGCTCGGTCGTCGCATGCACATCCGATCTGATCATCTCGCTGTGGCGGTGTGCGGTCTGCCGCTGTCTCGGGGTCTTCCATGGCGCGCAGGCGGCCGACGGTGGCGGAGGCAATTTTTGGCTCTGACCTGCGTACCCATGAACTGGACAAGTGATTGGGTACGCGCGCCCTATTGTGCGGCGTTGCTTGGTTTGCCGAAAATTGTTCCAGCACCAGTTATTTCGCTGCATCGCGAACGCTACTCACTTCAGTACACCGAGCTGTGCAGGTCGGCGCCGCACCCCTTGCGGGGCCGCTCTGCATAGCGCGGCGATAGCTGGTGCCCAAGACATGGGAGGTATTCGAATGTGCATGACGAAGTTGCTGTCGTACATGCCCGCCGAAGAACGCGACAGGATGGCGCTAGGCGACTGCGCAACACCGCCCGATCCGGAGATCACCACCGTGCAAGCGCATCTGCTGCGGTCACAGCACGCAGGACATCCCGTCACCTGCGTACGCAGACTGGCCCGATCCAGCGAAGAGGACGATAGCCGCCGCGAATTCCCCTACGCCCCTTTGCGTTCGGCGAGCGGCGGCGCAGCAGTGGGCGAGCCGGACGCGCAGCCTGCGCAGGCGGGGACGATATGACCGACGCCAGCATTGCGCAGACGTGGCCGGACTCGCTGGCGTTGATCGGGGCGGTGTCGGATGCGCTGTGCGGAAAGTACACCGCTGTCGATGCGCATCCGGCGCTGAGCGTGGTGTGCGGGATGGCGCTGCTGTACAGGAAGCGCCGCGAGGACACCCAGCGGTTCAGTGCTCCGCCGGCCGCGGTCAACTGGGACCAGGCCGACGGGCCTGCGGAAACCAACCCGCCCGAGCTGCGTCTGTGTGCTGAGTTCGACCGAATCGCTGCCACAGCATTCGACCTCGGCCCGGCGCGACCGGGTGTGCTGGCCGCGCGAGTCGCGTACTGGACCATCTGCGAGAACATCCCCTGCGTGGTGAGCGCGACCCGCGCCTACGACGACTGCATAACCCGCCTGAAGGCGGCGCCGACCAACCTCGACGAGCACGTCTCCCTCTAACCACCCACCACCGTTCTTCCCTGGCGGCCCCGCGCTCACCGCGCATGGCCGTCCCGGATCCTTCCCCGCTCATAGTCGGCCGCTGCGACGGACCGGCTTGATTCGTCGTGCCCCGAGCACGTCACTTTCCCTGCCCGGAGGCACATTTGACCACCCCAGCACCCCCACCAGGAACCGGCACATGCCCGCACGCCGACGCCGATCGCGCGGTGCAGCTGTACGGGCCTGAGTTCTTCGCCGATCCGCACCGGACATATCAGCAGATGCACCACGACCACGGGCTTGTGGTTCCGGTGGAGACCGGTCCAGGGGAAAACGCAACCGCGGTGATCGGGTTCCAACACGCCCGCGAAGTCCTCGACGATCCCCTGCACTACCCGACCGACCCGAAACCACGGCAGTCCCACCAGCGTGCCGAGCGCCGGGATCGGCCGGATCTGGCGCAGGCCAGCGGCACCGATCACGCGCGGTTGCGCCACACGGTACGCGAGTGCCTCGAACGCATCGATCAGCACGCACTCCGCACCACGGTCGGTCAATTCACGGCAGGACTGATCAAGACATTCTGCATGGAAGGCTCCGCCGATCTCGTCGGCGAATTCGCGAGTCCACTTGTCGTACGGACATTTTCGTGGATGTTGGGTCTGCCTGCGGATGTGTGGGACGAGGCCGACATCGCGGTCCGGACATTGCGCACCATGGGAGATGCAAGCGCACTGACCCCGCTGGTCTGGTCGGCTGTGGAGGCCGCCCGGATGACCCCGAGGACAGATGTGACCTCATGGTTGTGCGGGCATCCTGCAACCCTGGACGACTACGAAGTGGTTCAGCAGGTGCTGCTGCTGTACACCAGCGGATGCCTACCGACCATCGATCTGATCGCCAACGCTCTCATGCTGGTCATGACCGACAAAGAGTTCGGCGGCGACGTGATGTGCGGATCGCTGACCTTGCGGGACGCGCTCGAGCACGTGCTGGCCGTCGAGCCGCCGCGCCCGACTCTTCGCCCGCGGTTTCCCCTGAGCCTACAGATCCGCGATGGCGTACACCTACATCCTCGTCAGCCGGTGCTGGTCAGCCTGGCCGGCTGCGCCGCTGATCCGGTCATGGCCGCCGACCACACCAGGAAGGTCGGCAGCCGGTCCCATCTGGCTTGGGGCGGCGGCCAGCACAAATGCCCGGACGAAGCGGCGGCCATAGCGATGCTCACCGCCGAAGAAGCCCTGAACCTGCTGTTCGAATCCCTCCCCGACATGCAGCAGGCACCCGGCACGCGGATCGAGTGGCTGCAAACCCTGTACCACCGTGCGCTGGTCGCCCTTCCGGTCACGTTCGCCCCAACATCACCGCTTCCACACCCCATCAGCACGTAGGAGACCACTGCTGTGCCGCCGAACTCCATCCCCGCCCTGTCGGACGCGGATTCGACACCGATCGAGGACGTGTGCGAACGAACCCTGATCCACACTCAGGACTTCGCCGATGACCCTCACACGGTCTACGCCTGGATGCGCGCCCAGGGCCCCATGGTCCCCGTCGAACTCGCCCACGGCGTACCGGCGACGCTGGTCGTCCGCTACCACACCGCGCTGCGCATCCTCCGCGATCCCGAACGCTTCCCCGCCGACCCACGCCGATGGCAGCCCACCATGCCCGCCGGGTGCCCGATCGCGCCGATGATCGAATATCGGCCCAACGCGCTGCGCAGCGCCGGAGCCGACCACGACCGCTATCGACGCGCCAACCTCGACAGCCTCGACGGCATCGATCTGCTCCGCCTGCGCGAGGAGGTGATCGGCACTGCCGAAAAGCTACTGGATACCCTGTGCCACCGACGAGACATCCAGGACGCCAACCAAATAGACGTCATCACCGACTACGCACGGCCGCTGGTGTTCACGGTACTCAACCGGATACTCGGCTGCACCGACGATGTCGGCGACGACGTTGCCTGGGCGATGGCCCGCATGTTCGAGTCGACTGAGGACACCGAGCACGTCAACAAGGTGCTGGGCCAATCGCTGGGCGGGCACATCACCGCCAAGAAGGCCGCGCCCGGAGACGATGTCACCTCGCGCCTTATCGCTCACCACACCGGCTTGGACGATGTGGAACTGATCCACCAACTGGTGACCCTGTACGGCGCGGGTATCGAACCGACGACCAACTTGCTGGCCAACACCCTGCGGCTGATATTCAACGACCCCCGATTCGTGGCAGGCGGGGACGGTTTCGGTGTGCCGATCAGAGAGGCGGTCACCGAGAACGAGATCACCGACCCGCCGATGGCGAACTACTGCCTCTCCTATCCACCGGCCGGGGTCACGGTCGACGGGATCTGGCTGCCCGCCCACCAGCCGGTGGTGATCAGCATGGCCTCCTGCAACAACGACCCCGCCGTCAACACCGGCGACGGGGAATACCTCCAGGCCGGCTGGGGCCTGGGCTATTCCGCCGGGCCGCACCAGTGCCCGAAACCGGCGCAGGCCGTGGCACGTCTGATCGCGACCGAAGGCATCACGCGGTTCATCGACATGCTGCCCGACGCCCGACCGCAAGGGCGGCCGACCTGGCGGCCGGGACCGTTCCACCGGGCCCTGTCCGCCTTCCCCGTCAGCCTGCACTGATCCCCGCATCCCGCTCCCAACAAGGACACCACCGATGACCATCGATCCCGCCCCCGCCGCGCTGGACTACAACGGCGCAGCGGTCCCGCACACCTTCCTGGACACCTATCACCGCGAGTTCATCGACCACCACCGCGCCACCGGGCACCTGAGCCCTCAGCAACTCGACGATCTCGACCAGAACCCTCACTACTACCTCGAGTTCTTCGACCAGCAGCTTGCCACCGCACGCGCGGCCCTGGACCTCGAGCAGGCCCTCACCCTGGCCGACGTCATCAGCACGCCGACAGACCAGTTCGACCGCCGATGGTGGCCGCACCCGGGCCGCACCATGGCCGTCGTGCTACGAGCCGGCGCCGACGTGCCGCATCACAACGAGCGATGGCGCGCGGACTGGCTGGTCCTGGCCACGGTGTGTGAAACATGGACACCGCCGCAAGCCTTCGCCGTCCTCGGCGCGCTCACCCGCGGCCGCCACGTCTGTTCGGACTGGGTCGGCACCCTCCATGCAACGGGCCTGTGGCTCGGCTAACCCCTTCGTCCCAGGCGCCGCCGCGGCGCTCGGCGGCACAGAAAGTGTCCGGCCAGCAGAGAACGACGTGACACAACCAAATCTCGTTGTGTCGCATCGTCGACCCTCTCTGCAAGACCGGCTTCCCAGTAACCAGAACCCGTGAAAGGGGGTGTTGCCCGCCTATATCGGCGTCGGTCCGACAACGGCGAATGACCGAACTATTGATCCAGCGCTGCATTGATTACAGCGAGATAGGCACAGCAGTGCCCCGCAGGGAAACCGCAGGTCCACTCAGTGACGCCAGGATCTGTCGTGCACCTCTGCGGGGCCGGTGCACCGGCACGCACCGCTGCCATTCACCCACAGCTCCACCTCAGCACGCCATCACGAAAGTGCGTGCAGCTCGAAGCGTTCGGTGACACGACCCCGCCGTTTTTACCGGGCGCATCACCGGCACTCCCGAAGGGACAGTCATGACAACCCACGGCACGCTGGACGGTCCACTCAACACCGATCTCGTCGACGCCTTGCACACGGTGCTGGTCGGCCCAGACTCCCCGCTGCACGCACGGGTCCGTGAAGCAGTGCTCGCTGTGCGGGACGTGCCGACGTCCGGGCTGACGTACGCCGACCAGCACTCGCGCACACCGGGTCTGCTGCGGGCACTCATCCGCGAAATGGGCGGATCCGCGCTCGATATCGCTGGTGATCCCCGGCTGCGGGGGGTCCTGTTCGAGGAGGCGGCTATCGCCGCGCCTTCGGTGCTGACCCTGATGAGCGGGCACCTCAACCTGGCGCTGGGCGCCATCCTCGCCTCCGGGATCGACACCGAGTATGTACAGCGCTGCGCCACCGACCTCGATACCGGCGCGGCGGTGGGTGTGCTGATGCTGACTGAGTTGGCCGGCACCAACGGACCCCATTGCCGCACGACCGCCACCTGGGATCCGGCGATCGGCGGGTTCCGGCTGGCGACCCCAACCATCGGAGAGAAGCCAACCATCGCAGAGAAACCGGCCGTCGAAGCGGCGAAGTTCATGCCGAACCTGGCAGGACGGGCCCCGAAGATCGCAGTGGTCACCGCGCGCCTGCAATTCGACGGCCGCGATGAAGGGGTGCTGCCGTTTCTGCTGCGCGTGCGTGACGCCGACGGGCAGCTCGCTCCCGGGGTGCGGGTGACGGCGCTGGCGGAGAAGATCGGGTCGGCCTCGGCGATGGACCACGGCCTGATCGTGTTCGATCCAGCCGAGTGCATACTGCCGCGCGAGGCGCTGCTCGGCGGGGACTGGGCACGCATCACCAGCAACGGCGAATTCGACTGCACAGTGCCGTGGGAGCAACGGTTCGCCCGCACGAGCGAACCCCTGGGTGGTGGCCGGGTGGACCTGCCGTGCGCAGCGATCGCCACCGCTCGCGCCGCGCTGGCAGGAGTCGTCGGCTACGCCGGTCAGCGCCGCCCAGGCCGGACGGTCATGATCGACCGCGGACCGGTCCAGCGCAACATCGTGACCGCACTGGCGGCGGTTTGGGCCACCAGCATCCTCGGCCGGCGGGCACGCGAACTCCGCGCGGCTGGCGCATCACCGTGGGCGACGCTAGGGCCGATGGTGGCCAAACCGCTGCTGTCCGGCACCGCTTTTGACGTGCTGGTCATGTGCCGCCGCCGCGCCGGTGCGCAGGGCATTCTGCGCTCGAACTACATCCCGGACTGGATCGCCAATGCCGACGGCATCTCCACTGCCGAGGGCGACGACCAGATCATGCAGGTCGCGGCCGGACGACACTACAAGGATCTGCTCGAGCTGCACCTGCCGGAAACCCCCGGCAGTCTGCCGTCGTACATCGATCTGCTGATTGCGCGTGAGCACGCGATCGCGGCCGGGATGCACCAAGGCAATTACGGTGCGGCAGGACCGGTTTGGGGGTCGGATACCGCGGCCGCGGAGCTGACCGCCGCGACCGGGGAACGTCTGGCCGCGACCGCACTGCACATCGCGGCAGCCACCGCATCCCATCCAGCCGCCGAACGGCTTCTGCACTCGGCGGCTGCTGCCTACGCGCTGGGCCGCATCTACGAGCACGGCGGCTGGTACACCGTCCACGGCCTGATGAACGCCGAGCAGGCCACCCGGATCCACACCGAACTGCTCGAGCACCGCGGCGTGCTGGCGGACTCCATGGCCGAACTCGTGGCCGCGTTCGACATCCCCGCCCTACCCGGGGCGCCGCTGTTCGCCCCCAACTACCTCGATCCCTACCGGACGCTGACCGGCTCGAACGCCGACACGCCCGCTGCCGTCTCGGTACGCCAGGCCAGCTGAATCGGTTTCCTACCACCTGATCCCGCACGAGCAGAGAAAGGACAGCTATGGGTTTGGCCGATGAAGAAGGCTGGGATGATCCGACCCCCATCCAGAGGTTCCGCAGGCGGTTGCTGGAGTGGGAGGCACTTTCTCCCGAGGAGGCCCGGAAGTTGCTGCGTGCACGGATTCCGGCTGCGTTTCCCGCCGACGGGTACAGGATCAGAAGAGCCTATATCGAATACCTGCGGCTGATCGGCGACCCGCAATGGCAGCAGCGCATGACCGATCTCGACCGCTCCGGATTCCACCGGTACTGGGCGGATTACGACCCCGTGGTGTGGGGGCCGTGGCGTGAGCCCGCCACCCCGCTCCAGCAGTACTTGAACGCCCTGAAATTCTGCGACGAGGATTCCCGGGTGCTGACAGCCATGGAGCTGCGCAATCATGGAGCCCCGGCACCCGTAGCAGCGGACGGGGAGGAGATCTGCCGAGCCTGGTGCCAGCTACGAATCCTCATCGGCGACCCCCGAGGCCCGCAACTGCTGAGGTGGTCCGAAAAAGCGGCGGACTCCAACCCGGCTGGAACTGGCGAGGAGGGGGAAACCGGATGAACAGCTACACGCACAGTCCGGAGCGAGCGCACAGCGGCCGCATTCACAGCGCCCTGCTGGGCGGCAAAGATGCCTATTCCCTCGATTTCGCCGCCAGCGAGCGGCTGGCCGCCGAGGCGAAGCGCTTCCAGATGGCGACTCGCGCGACGCGGCTGTGGCTGTTGCGCGCGGTGGAGTATCTGGCTGCGGAAGAGCAGATTGCGCAATTCGTGGAGTTGGGTTCGGGTTACCCGCTCGCACCGAACGTCCACGACGTCGCACGTGAACACCTGCCCGCCGCGCGTACCCTCTACATAGACCATGATCCGGTGGTCGCGTCTCACGGTCGGGCTCTGCTCGCTGATGATGCTCAGACATTCTTCTCCCATGCCGATCTGACCGACACCGACACCATCGTCAACAAGATCACTACCGTGCTGGACCTTGGTGCGCCTGTGGCGGTGTGTCTTTCGTTCGTGGCGGAGTTCATCGCCGAGCCGGTCGACGTCGTCGACGCTGTGACCGCCGCGTTGCCGCGCGGCTCTTTCGTGGCGCTGAGCCACGTCGCCGACGACATAGAACCCGGTGTGGTCAAAAGTGCTGCCGAGGTCTACGCCAGCTATGGCATCGACTTTCGGCCCCGCTCGCGCGGAGACGTGGCTTCGTTGCTGGCGCGCTGCGACCTCGTCGAGCCGGGGCTGGTTGCTCCGCATCGATGGCGACCGGCTGACGAACTCGACCGTCGCCGTGCGCGGCGCAAGCGCTGGGAGCCGCCGCAGGAGGAGCAGGTGTGCTGCTACGTCGCCGTGGGGAAGCTTCGCTGACCGGATCGAGCAGCATATGTCCACCCTTTCAGCGGGGTGGGCCTCCAAGTCCGAGTTGCTATGCGCCACAGCAGTTTTCCAGAAATAGTAGCGGGGTGGGTGGCGCGGTCGGCGCAGCCCGTCGCGTCACAGCGTGGGGGTGTGCATGCCGGGTAGTCAGCTGGTGGTCGTCTTCGTCGGCTTGGTCGTCATTATGGTGGCGGCCAGGGCGATGGGGTGGCTGGTGGAGAAGGTCGGACAGCCTGTGGTGGTCGGGGAGATCGCGGCGGGGATCCTGGCAAGGACATGGGCGGCGTAGGTTTCGCCGAGCAGCGGATTCGACAGCGCGGCAGTGACGGGAGTTCGGGTGAGACGGGTCGGGGTGGACAGCGAGTTCGGGGAGCTGCGGTCGGTGGTGATGCGTCATGCCGGTCCGGTCACGCTGGATCTGTCCGGGTCGGTGGATCCGGTGCTGGCACGCCAGCGCGAGACCAGCCGATGGGGGCCGTATTCGCCTGTCCGTGTGCGCGCGCAGCAGGACCGCTTCATTGATCTCCTGCGCGGCCGCGGTGTGGAGGTGGTGCTCGCCGAGCAGGTGCCGGGCTCCTACGGCCAGCACTACACGCGCGATATCGGGTTCGTCGTCGACGATGTGTTCGTGGTGTCCCGGTTGCACTCGCGGCGGCGGCAAGGGGAGTTCGCGGGGGTGCGGCGTCTGGTGGAGCGCATGGAGCGGGTGGCCTATCTCGATGCGGGCACGATCGAGGGCGGTGACGTGATGTTGCACGACGGGCTGGTGCTGGTCGGCCTGAGCGAGGAGACCTCGCCGGCCGGGCTAGAGGCGCTGCGCTACCAGCTCGACCGGCTCGGCAGCGACCGCACCGTCCGGCCGATCGAGTTCGCCTGCGGTGGCATCGTGCACTTGGACGACCATTTCAACATCGTCGCGCCGGAGGTGGCACTCGTGCACCAGGGCGTGTTCGACGATGCTCAGATGCGGTGGTTCGCTAAGCATTTCGACTTGATCCCGGTGACCGGCGAGGAGGCTGCGGCGGTGGAGGTGAACGCCTTGGCGCTGGGGCCGGGTGTGGTGGTCGTCGCCGAGCGCAGCGAGCGGATCGCCGCGCAGCTCGATGCCCGGGGCATCGAGGTGTTCCCGGTGGACTATTCCGAGGTCACCCGGATTCCGGGCGGTTTCCGCTGCTCGACGCTGCCGTTGGCTCGCGCGAGCGCCGTCGTGCCTTCACCTGGCGGGCAGCAGTTCGAACGCGGCCTCGGCGATTCGGCGGCCGTTGATCTGGATCTGCAATCGGCTGGTGCCGGGGGTGAGTTTGCGGCTCGCGGTTGACCTCAGCGGTTGTGTCCGGGTCACGGTGCGGGATTCACCGGGGTTCAGGTCGAGAGTGGCCCCTTTGAATATCGCTTCCCCGTGGCCGGATCGGGCCCGTGGGTAGGTCAGGACGTAGTCGATGACGACGCGCTCGGTGGTGGTGCCGGTCGCGCGCAGGGTGCAGTCGACGCCGAGGCTGTTTCCGATGGCCACCGCGGGTGCGTCCAGGCGTAGTTCGGCCACATCGACCGCCGGGGTGATCGACAGTCCGAGGAATTCGAACGCACCGGGGTGCCCCTTTTTGACCAGTGTGCGCAGCGATTGCCTGATGATGAATTCCATTTCCTTCGGGCGCTGCCTGTGCGATTCACGCCACCTGCCCAGGGTGGTCAATACTAGTTCTGGATCGGTAGCGGTGATGTCGTTGAGGTGATTGGCAACCGATTGGGTGACGAACCGAGAATCGTCGGAGAACAGTTCGTCCAATATCGGAATTGCGGCGTCAACGGGAAGGGTGATGCGGGGCGACCAGGGAAGTTTAGGGCGTGTTCCTTCGCTGGCCAGACGACGGACATGATAGTCGGGATCGCGACTCCATTCCGCAACAGTTGTCATCGTCTCGTCGGGGTATGTGTTGAGGAAATAGCGCAACGCGTCTTCGGCGGTGAAATGCTTGGTTATTTCTTTCAACGCGTTGAGTGAGGAGTCGAGGTTTTCGCGGGTGCAGCCGTAGCGGGCGATGAAATCGGAATACGGGGCGTAGGTGTAGAGACCGAAGTCGCTGCCGGTGAAGGTTGCGTCGTCGTGTGGGGGCAGCGCGGCAACCACGATCGCTGTCGCGGTGCTGACATCGGCGGGCAGGTGATCCGCCAAAGCGTCTGCGACACAGGCGATTCGGGCTTTGAGTTCCAGCCGGGTAAGTTGCGCCATGACGGTGGTGACGAACCCCTCGGCGTCGAAGCCGGGCTCGACGCGTGATAGATCGCTGGCCAGCGATTCGACCCGTGCACGGTTCATGGCGGATTCTTTCAGCGGAATCGGCTGAGTCATGGCGAAATGATATCCTATTTTTCCTCTCGGACCGCAGTAGACCCACATCTCGAGCAGATCTACCGCCATCCGGGGAGCATCCGTCCCCGGCTCTCCGATTTGAGCCTGAATACGGGCTGTTCTTGCTAGAATTCATCGGTGAGTCGCTATCATATCGGCCCCTTGGCATCCACATTCGGCGCTGAGGTTTTCGGGATTGATCTGTCCGGCCCGTTGGAGGAATTGGTTTCGGCTTCCCTCGTTGACGATCTTCTGAAATACAGGGTCCTGGTGGTGCGGGATCAAGCCTTGTCGCACGAGGACCACATCCGGGTGAGCAGAGTGTTCGGTGAGCCGGAAATACATGTGCAGGATCAGTACACGGTGCCGGGTTTTGCGCAGATCGTGACGATCAGCAACATTCATCGCAACGGCGTGCCGATCGGGCTGTACGACGGCGACAACGAGCAGGAGTGGCACACGGATCTGTCGTTTCGCCCGGCGATGAGTTCGGTGTCGCTGCTGTACTCGGTGATCGCGCCGGAGGTGGGTGGACAAACTCGGTTCGCCGATACGACCGCGGCCTACGATGACCTGCCTGCCGAGCTGCGCACCCGGGTCGACGGGCTCGAGGCGGTGCACTCGATGGTGCATCTGTTCGAACGCCAAGCGGCCGACAACCCGGCGAAGGTGCCGCTGACGGAGGCTCAGCGTGCGCAGGTGCCGGATGTGGTGCATCCGCTGGTGCGGCAGCATCCGCAGACCGGACGCCGGTCGCTGCTGCTGGGCGAGATGATCATCCGCAACATCGTCGGCCTCGATGAGTCCGAGTCGGCGAGCCTGCTCGATCAGCTGCATGCCCATGCGACCGCCGAGCGGTACGTGTACTCGCATCGGTGGGCGGTAGGGGATCTGGTCATCTGGGACAACCGGGCCACGATGCATACCGCCTCACCGTGTGATCACACCCGCCACCAGCGTCTTCTCTACCGCACCACGGTCATGTGAACGCGATGGCCGCGCCGAGCGCCACTGCTCGGCGCGGCCATTCGATCGGCGGAGTCAGGAGCCGGCGTCGACGGTTTCGATGACCGGCAGCCACGGCACGGCGTTGTCCTTGCAGGACTGGTGCACCGGGGTCAGCGCGCTGTGGTCGTCGAGGGCCATCATCGTGATGCCCATGGCGTCGCCGCCCTCGTCGATCGCGGCGACGAGTGACCCGCAGTTGGGGCAGAAACCGCGCTTGGTGGTGGGGTAGGTGTGGTACCAGGTCGGCTCGCCGCCATTGCCGGTCCAGGCGAACGTTTCGAGCGGGAAATCGACCCAGGCTGTGACCGGGCCTCCGGCCAGTTTCTGGCAGTGCTCACACGAGCACAGGTGCGGCCAGTTTGCCTCGGCGTCGGCGCGGAACCGGATCTGCCCGCACAGGCAGCCACCTTCATACATCGGCGTTCGCCTCTCTATTCGAAATTCATTGTCAACAAAGCGGTTTCAGCACCCGACCGTGACGGCCGGGCACCGGCCGGGCCAGCCTAGAGCAGCACAAGCGGCCGGTCCGGGACGTGGCAGGTGTGCCGCGTCCCGGATCAGAAGGTCGCGGACTGCCGGAACAGGCGGATGTCGCGGACGCCGGTGGCGGCCATGCAGAGTCGTTCGATCCCGATGCCGAGCCCGACGCTGCGGGAGGGCACGGCACCGGCGAGGATCGCCTTCTGCACCAGCGACTGTTCGGGGTTGTAGAGGCCGATCGCGCTGGCGCGGCGGATGAACGCTTCGGCGTCTGTCTCGTCCTGGTAACCGTGCACGACTTCGACACCGTCGATGAATACCTCGAACCGGTTGAGCACCGCGGCGGTGTCCTCACGCAGTTTGGCGCAGGGCTCGTTGCCGCCGAGGGGCATATCGACCAGGAACAGCGCCATCCCGGTGCTGCGTGGCTCCAGCTCGGCCGCGATATAGGCGTCGAGCAGGTCGTGCAGTGGTGTATCGGCCGACAGGTCGAGGTAGGCGGCGAGGGCGCCGGTGTGCCGGTCCAGGGTTTCGCGGGTGAGGTCGACGCCGAGGGTGGTGCCGAGGTGTTCGGCGACCGAGATCCGGTTCGCGGCGCCGGGGTGGGCGAGACGGACCAGATTCTCCGCGAGGTCGATCAGGTAGTCGTAGCTCGACTCCGCGGCATACAGGTCGAGCATGCTGAATTCAGGGAGGTGGGTGTGGTCGGCCGGGTCGTTGCGGAAACAGGCGCCGATCTCGAACACCCGCGGGGTGTGGGCGAGCTGGTAGCGCAACGCGGGGCCGATCATGCTGCGCAGCCACCCGTCGCGGCCGCCCACAGCGGCGCGGGCGCGTTTGCCGGTCAGATCGTCGGCCTGCCGGAAGGTGGGGGTGGTGACCTCGGCGAACCCCTGGCCGCGCAACAAGGTTCGGATCTTGTACAGCAGATCGGATTTGACTTCGATGGCCTGCCGCGGAGCCAACGTCACCCTGGCCGTGGCGCGGCTCATGCGAAGTAGTCCTCGCGTCCGCCGGCGCGCACCGTGTCCAAGGTGAGACAGTGAAAACCGCCAGCGAACAGGCGGCGGTGGCGGTGCTGGACGGGGATGACGGTCAGGCCCTTCTTCTCCAGGGTGCGCATCAAATCGGGGCACAGGCTGTTCACGACGACGGTGTCTTCGTCGACGGAGAGGACGTTGATGTCGATGTAGCGGCTGGTCAGGTTGAAGCCGAAGTCGCTGTAGTCGGGGAAGGCGTCCTCGTCCTGCTCGGGCGGCACGACGATGTCCCAGCCGTGCAGCGGTTCGGGCAGCGCGTCGAGGTAGTCGGCGGAGCGCAGCATCAGCAGGCCGGGCCGCAGTGGCACCACGATGGAATCGATGTGGCTGTCGGCGATGGCGTCGAGCCGGTGGAACCGCAGCTCGGGGAAGGCACGCCGCAGCCAGGACAACCCGAGTTCGTGGTTGGTGTTGGCGACGTTGACCAGGACATCGCGGCCCAGGCGGATGCATTGGGCGCCATCGAAGATCAGTTCGTGCCCCAGTCCGGGCAGCACGCGGGTGTCGGTGTCGCCGATGACCGCCGACAGGTCGACCGGCTGGCCGTCGAAGAAGCTCGGGTCCAGCGACTGGCGCGCCAGCGCCGGCCGCGGCATCGACATCCACCCTGATCCGGCGTGCAGGTAGCGGTAGAAGTGGGGCTTGAGGTAGTCGTTCTCGAACACCCGGCCCCGGATGTGGGGGGCGGTTTCCACGATGGTGTCACCGAGGATGATCGTCTGGTCGCGCACGTTCAGCGGTGGCGTTTCCCGAGCGGACCACCAGGGTGAGCAGATCACGGTGCGTTCGGTGACCGGCTCGGGACGCAGCACCCGCACCCCGGCCTCGGCCAGCGCGGCGCACAAGCCTTCCACGTCTTCCTCGAGCTCGTCGACCAGCTGCGGCGGGATCGCCAGCTCCCGGCCCCCGGCGGCCGCAGTCGGAGTGACGTTGTCGAGGTAGAACAGGCGGAAACTCGCATCCGCGTCGTGGGAGGTGTAGCCGTGGGGTTCGCCGACGATCACCTCACGCAACGTGGTGAATTCATCGAAACTGTTGACAGGCAGAGACATTCGAGTCCTGTTCGGGGTCGTTATCGCGGCGCGGCGTCCGCAGGGTCAGGTGTTGGGCTGGTGTTCGGTGAGCTGGAGGTGGAGTTTGGCCACGATGTCGTCGAGCACGCAGGGGATGTGCGGGGTGGAGCGGCGGCGGAAGAAGTACCCGGAGCACCAGGGCACCTCGTCCCAACGTGGGTAGTGCTCGCGCAGGATGGTGGCGGCTTCGGGCAGCTCTCGCCAGCCGATGTTGGGGAACCAGTGGTGGATCGGGTGGTGCATGTCGTCGTTGTGGCCGCCGAGCAGGTGCCGGGTCAGCGCGTGCGAGGTCCAGCCGCGGGTCTGGCGGATGACGTCGGTGTTGTGGATCAGGCCGGCATGGTTGCCCAGGTCGGTCAGCCAGGTCACGATGGGGCGCACCACGATCAGGGGCAGGGCCCAGTACAGCGCGAAGTCGATGCCGTGCCCGAGCGCGGCGGCCGCCGCGGCGACGGCGGCCCAGGTCGCCCATCGGGTTCCGGCGGCCTTCCAGGTTTCGTCACCGGCCTTGCCTGCCAGGGTGAGGAATCCGTATTTGGGCAGCTGCCACAGCGCGTTGCCGATGATCACGTGGGTGACGAAGGCCCGTTTGTCCGGCCAGGGCGCGTGGGCGCGGCGGGAGATGTAGGAGCGCAGCATCGGATCGTCGGGGCTGCCGAGTTTGGCGTGGTGGATGCGGTGCGACCGCCGATAGGGGGTGAAGGGTTCCCCGAGCGCGAGGCAGTTCAGGTGCCCGAGGATGGTGTTCGCGCGGCGGGAGCGGGTGAGCTTGGTGTGGATTGCCTCGTGGGTCAAGTTCGACAGGTGCCGTTGCCGGATCCCGATGTAGATCACGCACACCGCGGTCAGGATCGGGTGGCCGACGGTGATGCCGACCGCGGCGGTGACGGCGGCCGCGAGATAGTCCCGGGCCAGATCGAGGGGGCCTTCGGCGCGGCCGCGGGCGCACAGGGCGTCCATGCGTGCGATCAGCTCGGGGCCGAAGGCGCGGCGGACCGGGCCGGACGCTCCTGCCGAGGGGCGTCGGCGGGTGGACTCGCGCGCCGCGATGGTCATGCTGTTCTCCACGCTGAGTTCGGGAACGAGGCCAGGGCAGCCGCTGTCGGTGGCGCGTGCGCGAGCTGTGGCCTCGATCGGAGTTGGAAAAGGGTGGCGGGGCCACGAGACGAGCTGGCGTCGTGCTGTCGCGTGGCCCCGCGCAGGGGGTTCGTGCCTTGGACGTCAGGAGGCGTCCGGGCGCACCCCGGCCTTGAGGGCATCCGGCCGGACACCGGCTTTGAGGGCGGCGTCGGGGCGGACACCGGCCTTGAGGGCGTCGGGGCGGACACCGCTCTTGAGCATCGGCGACATAGTGATTTCTCCTTCTTTTCGGTGGGTTACTGCAGGGATCAGGGGAGGGTGGCGGCGCGGTCGGTCAGCTGCGACCACCACGCCGTCATGCCCTCGAGGATCTGGAGCCAGCCGTCGACGATCTGCGGCAGATCCAGGCCGAACAGCTGGTACTCGCGAATGAACCTTGCGATGCCTTCAATGTGAGCAGCCTCGACGCTGAAGCCATCCACGGCCGCGGCTTCGTGGCCCTCGTCCAGGTGCAGCGAGTAGTAGTAGTCCAGGTGCGGCAGATTCGTTTCGGCGCCGACGGTGAGTTCGGCGTAACGGTCGGTGATGGCGCGCAGCAGCTCGGTTTCGTCGATCGCTACGCCCTCGGTGGCGTAGTAGCCGCCGCAGATGTGGCTCACCGACGAGCCGATGACCAGCCAGTCGTGCAGCGACACCAGGGTCAGCGTTTCCGGCGCGGGCAGGTGCCCGTTGACCAGCAGGCCCAGATCGGCCAGCAGCGCCCCGGAGTAGAGCGTGTAGTGCGCGGGCACCTTGCCTCGCTCCCCGCCCTCCTCGAGGTGGTTGCGGCGGAACTCGTGCGCCAACTCCATGCACCCGCCCTGCACCGTGTCGGCGGCCTGGCGCAGGAAATCGGAGTTGTAGCGCGCGAACACCGACAGTTCCCGGATGTAGTGCGCTGCTTGGTCTTTCGTCAGCGTTGCCGGTGATACCTCGGCGGTGATCTGCTCGTACAGCGCGGCGACCATCGGCGCCATGTGCTTGTCGACCAGGTCGTTCCCGCTGACCGCGGGCTGGTTGAGCAGGACACTGGTGATGGCGGCCTTGGTGTCGGGGTGATCGTCGAGATAGCGCGCGACCTTCGAGGCGGTCATGCCGACTCCTCGGCGTCGGGGTCGGTGAGGACTTGGATGCCACCGGTTTCGAGCAGCAGCGCCAACGTGTCCCCTCCGAGCTCATCGGTGATGCGCACGGTGTGACCGTCGGCCAGCGACGCCAACGCGGTGCCCCAGGCGGGGGACTCCGGCACGCGCAGCACCAGACCGCGGACCGTGACACCGATGTGCAGGTGCTCGTCGATGTCCGGATCGGCGTGCAGCGTGTACGGCGACGCGACGCGCAGATGGGTGCCGTCGGCGGCGAGCGCGGCCGCGGCCTCCCGCGCCGCGTCTTCGCGGGCGAGGTCGTGTTCGGCGGCCTCCCAGCCGCCGTTGCTGAGCAGGGTGCGCCACCGCGCGCTGATCAGCTCACCGACCTTGGTCTCCAGCTGTTCCGAGACGGTGGTTAGCATGTCGGCGGCCGCCGAGGTCAGGGCCGCGGCGACCGGGCCGGGACCTGCGGTCACCGAATGCATCGGCGAGGGTGTCTCCTCGGCGACGCTGACGACGGCGGACTCGAGCACGGCCGGCAGGATCGACAGGGCCAGCATGCGCGTGTCGGAGTAGGTGTAGAGCGGGACCGCCACCGAGATCGAGAAATCGTCCTGGACCCCGACGTGGAACACCCGCCGCGGCAGGAACAACACATCGCCGGGTTCGAGGTCGTGGCGCTCACCCCGTTCGAGCAGCGCGGTGTAGTCGCCGAAGGTCGGCGTGTCGCCGCCGGTCAACTCCCGGTACAGCTCACCGGACCAGGTGTAGAAATGCTTGATTCCAGGGCCGAGATGCACCAGGAAGGCGTCTTCATAGCCTTCGTGCACGCCGAACGCGGTGCCCGCGTAGTTCCCGGCGAAGGCGACCTGCTCGCTGCCGCCGATCGGCACACCCCATCCGGCGTGGGCGGATCCGATCAGCTCACCGAGCACCGCCGCCAGCTTCGGGGAGGTGGTTTCCAAATTGTTGATCACCAGCGAGAACCGTGCGGCGCCGGTGAGATTCTGCATCCAGGCGACGAAGTCCTCATCGGACCACGGCGCCGACAGCACGGTGTCGATCACCTCGTCGCGACGCTCCTCGCCGACGTAGACGCGGGTACGGGCGCTGGTGGGCTCGCCGTGGGCGGCCGCGCGGCGCAGCCTGCGCAGTCCGTCGAGCACATCGTCAGGGCCGAGCCGATCGGCCGGCACGATGCCCTTGAACAGGTACGGCGCGGCCGCACCATCGGTCTTAGCCGGGAACCGGGTCGACCAGAACTCCGGTGACGGCGGCCAAGTGATCACAGGATCCGCGGCGGTGGTCATGACGTCAGCCCCGTCGCGGGTGAGGACATGCAGATGGTCAAGGTCTCTCCTCTCCTGCTGCGCAGCCCCGCAGGATCATCGGCCGGAGCCTGCTGTGCGGGCTGCGACAGACGAACGTCTCGATGCCCCGCCGCCCGAGACCGCGTATCCCGTCGCGACGTACGAGAAGTGTTGGCGCTCAAGGGGTCCAGTCGCATCGCCGAACCGGTCCGTAACTGTCTGGTTCCGTCCGATTCCGTCCACTGGACCACCGATCTCGATAGGATCGTGCGCTAGCTCGACAGCTCGACACCTGAAAAAGGGGACGTGATTGGGGACCGTGCTCAAGATGCTGCTGGACGAGCGGCATCTGGCAAGCCATAAGGACTTCTGCGCCGAATACCGCAAGCACGCCGCCGAACTCGGCAGCGCAGCCCGGGAGGAACCACCGGCCCGAGCAACCTTTTACAGCTGGATGTCGGGCGAGATGAAGGGTCTGCCGCAGAACCACCACCGCAGAGTGCTGGCCCGGATGTTCCCCGGCTGGTCTATCCACGCACTGTTTTCGATGGCCAACGCGGCGACCGCCGCCCCGCACCCGGCTGGTGACAACCCCGCCGACGAGGGGTTAGAAGCCTTCCTCGGCGCCGAGATGGTCGAACGGGGCGCCACGCTGGTAGTGCCCACCTTCGAGCTGGCCACGAGCTCGGTCGAAGCGCTTGCGGCCGCGGGAATCCCGCGTCAGCACATCTTCAGTAAACGGGCGAGCGTGTTCAACGCCGCCCACCGCATCGACGTTCCCGTCGCGCTGGCCGAAAACGACGTTCGCGGGATGCTGTACGTGATGTCGATGGTGCAACACCACGACGGCATTGCCGTCGATATCCAGAGCGATCGCGATGTCGTGGCAGCCTGCGACCGGCCCTACATCAGCTTCGGACTCAGTTCCAACGACTGCACCCACATGTACCTCGAAAGCAGCAGCGACCCGCTGTTCACCATCCAGGACAACCCGCGCTCCACCTGGGGATATCTGGAACACCTGGAACTCGCCGACGGCCAACGTTACAGCTCCGACGACAGCCGTAACATCGGCATCATCGCCCGCGTCCGCCCGGCGCCGCAGCTACACCCAGATCGCTACTGGTTCTTCTGCGCCGGGCTCGGCCCCCATGGCACGACCGGCGCCAGCTGGTATCTGACCAAGCACTGGGCCGCCCTCCAGGAACGGGTGACCGACCGGGAATTCGCCGCGGTCGTCAGCGTGCGCACCTACTCCGATCAGACCGCCGCCCTCGAACACCTGCTCATCCGCTGACCCGAAGGAGCCCCTGGTGCCCGACGCACTGTTCGTGGGTCTGTCCACCCTCGATATCGCCTACGCCGTCGACCGATACCCCGCCGAGGACACCAAGACCCAAGCGCTGGATCAGTTCCTCGGTGCCGGTGGGCCCGCAGCCAACGCTGCGGTCGCGTGCGCGATCGTGTCGGGCCGGCCTGCGACGCTGATCACCGCGCTCGGCCGCCACCAGCTCGCCGACCTCGTGCGCCACGATCTGACCAACCACCACGTCACGGTCCTCGACGCGACACCCGACAGCACCGACAAGCCGCCGGTGTCATCCATCGTGGTCGCGCTCGGCGCGCAGTCCCGCACCATCGTCGGCCTCGACGCCGCCCGGATCCAAGCCCCATTCACCGCCGACCTCGCCCAATGTGTCGACCAGGCATCCGTGGTACTCGTGGACGGCCACCATCCCGATCTCGCGGTGGGAATCGCAAGTCGCGCCGGAGAGGTGGGGGTGCCGGTCGTCCTCGACGCGGGTCGCTGGAAGCCAGTCCACGACCGGCTCCTGCCGCTGGTCGATGTCGCGATCTGCTCGACGGCCTTCGCGCCACCGGGCGTCAACGGCGACTGCACCGTGCTCCTGGACTACCTGCGGTCAGCCGGGCCGAAACAAGCGGCGGTGACACGCGGGCCGGACCCGATCGTGTACGCCGAGGAAGCCCGCCAGGGCACAATCGAAGTCGCGTCGGTACACGAGGGCGACACCCTCGGTGCTGGCGACATCCTGCACGGTGCGTTCTGCGCCTACTACAGCCGCAGCCGCGACTTCATCGACGCACTCACCCGCGCGTCCGCGGTGGCCACGCTGTCATGTCGATCGTTCGGCACCCGCAACTGGGCCCGTGATCTCAGCGAACTTCGCAGATGAGGTAGTTGCCGGAGGTTTCGCGCAACACGGTATCGGCGTGGCCGCGGGTGTGCGCGATCAAGCGGGCGTTGGGCAGATCGCTGTCGGTGATCTTGGTGTGCGCCTGCTCGGCGGTCTTGCCTGCGAGCAGGTGTCGGTCGGTCAGCCGCTGCTCGATGACGGTGTCATCAGCGTCGAGGTACCACACCTCATCGAGCTGGCTGCGGACCTCGACCCACCCGGGTTGGTCGAGCAGCAGGTAGTTGCCCTCGACCACCGCGATCTGTTGATCGGCGAAAGTGATCGCGTCGGGTACCGGATCGTGCAGTTCACGGTCATAGATGGGCCAGGGCACATGCTCACCGAGCGGCGCTTCGCGCAGCAGTTTCAGCCGGGCCACGAACCCGGACACATCGAAAGTGTCTGGCTGACCCTTGCGGTGACGCGCGCCAGCAGCGTCCAACTCGGCCGAAGTCCGGTGGAACCCGTCCATCGGGGCGATCTCCGCACCGACCCCATGTGCAGCGGTGATCGCCGCGGCCAAATTCTGGGCGAGCGTCGACTTGCCCGCTGCTGGTGGACCAGCGATGCCAAGCATGTACCGACAATTGCCGGGCACTCGCGTCGACACCCACCCCGCGAGCTCCGCCACGGGGACTTCGCTACCTGCACGCATCCTGGAATCCTTTGCACCTGAATCCAATCGGTGACCTCACCGTAGCAACGACGTCGCCTGGTCGACGCGAAGCCCTTTCGATCAGCGAAGTGCCCAGTTGTGAGCATTCGACCGGTACGCTCACCGCCGTGAGCGGCACGCAGAAGCTGTTCTCCGAATTGTCCGCGTCGCCGTAGCGTCGACGGTTCCTGCGAATCGCATGGTGGGGCGACAGCCTGATGGAGCACTACGAAGTCCACCATCCGCGCCTGTCGAGCCAAGCCGATCTGATCGAACCCTTATCCGAAAGGGGGTGCGGACCGCCGCGATCGAGGCTCACAACGAGGCCGGGTTCGTGCGGAACTGCCTCGCGGCCAGCCTGGTTCTGACCGGACGCAAAGCCAAGGACGGCATCGGGGTGTGCGGCTACGGTGCGTACCGACCCACCGACCACGGTCCAGGCATCGGATTCGCCGGGCTCCAGCATCGCACCGGACCTCACGCTTCCGAAACTGCGCGAGGCGTGGTCGTGGTACCCGGAATCGGTGACCATCGCGCTAGTAACGTGGGCAACTCTGTTCGACCGTGACCTACTAGGACCTGCCGCAGCCTCGAAAGAGACCGACCCGCCCAGCTCGGTCACAGTAGGTCGAGGTGGTCCATGAGGAGCGCGGTGAGGGTAACGGTGCCGACGAACCCGACTCCGGCGTCGCGGATCGCGCGAGCCGCATGGGCACCTTGGACCTTGGCAAGCAGTGCTGTGACCATTCCGATGATCACTCCCAGAAGTACGGCGATGACGATCAGCAGGATCTTGATGCTCATGTGTGCTCCGCTTCTTTCAGTAACTGTTGGCGGTGGAAGCACACCAATCCGGCTGCGGCCCACGCAACGCGCCTGCGCTCGCCCGATGACATGTTTATGAAGGTCAGGGGGCTGATTGAACGCCCATCCGCTTCCTGCGACTCGTATCGACTCGTGTCGTATCAGGCTTCGTGGTCGCAAGCGATGCTCGGCAGCACCGCACGGGAGCCAGGACCGGCAGCACCGAGTAATACTTCAGGTCGCCTGTCGCGGCGATGCCGGGTTGGAGGGAGGCGCGTTGCGCGCACGCCCGAGCCATTGCTGCGATTCGGCCTCTTCGCCATTGCCGTTCAACAAGATTGCGAGGTTGTTCATGGCCGGTCGATGTCCGCCCGCGGCTGCTTTCCGGTACCACTTTTCGCCGAGCTTGAGGTTGTCGGCCTGAACGTGTCGGAAACCGAGCCGGAACATCGCATCCAGGTCGCCTGCGGCGGCGCACCGTTCCAGCCAGCGATCGGCTTCGCCGTGCTCTCCACGCAGGTATAGCGCCTGCCATAGGGCTGACATCGACGGCAGATGGTCTGCCGCGGCTCCCCGCCGCAGATATGGCAGGGCCTCCTCGCCGCGTCCACTATCGTGAAGCAGTCCGGCGTAGCTGCGCATTGTCTCCAAGTCGCCTGCTTCGGCGCCGAGGCGCAGCAGTTCCTCTGCAGCGGCGATGTCTCCTCGGAGATAGAGAACGCGCCCGAGATACCCGACGGCGGTCGTGTCCCCTGCGGCTGCGGCCCGACGTATCCAGATCTCCGCTTCCTGGAGGTTTTCGCGCTCGACATAGATCGCGCCGAGCCCCTGGGCTGCGCGCAGCCCGGCCTCGCCGTCCGGGTCTGCCTGGTGTGCACGCCCATACCAGTGCTCGGCAGCCTCGAAGTCCTTGCGGTCGAACATGATGCAGGCCAGGTTGACTGCCGCACCGGCATGTCCAGCGGACGCGGCCTGGAGGAACCAGTGTTCGACTTCGGTCATTCGGTCGCCGTGACGTTGCAGTGCGTGCGCGTAGTTGAACATCGCGACCGGGTCACCATTGCCCACCGACAGCGCGAGCACGTGCTCGGCCTCGCCCTCACGCCGGGTCTTCGTCAGCAGAGTGGCCAGGTTGCGCAGCGCTGCGGCATCCCCAGCTTCTGCTCCCCGGCGATACCAGACTTCCGCCTCGCCCAGATTGTTTCGTTCCGCGCACAAGACACCTATGTTCGCGAACGCTGGAACGCACCCTACGGCGGCAGCCCGGCGATATAGCTCGTCGGCCTCGCTCAGTTTCCCAGCGACCTGCATCGAGACGGCCAGGTTGTAGAGCGCCCCGGGGTGTTCGACGCCAGCGCCACGGCGCCAGAGGTTGTCGGCGATCTCGTCATGCCCCCGTAGGTGGGCTTGGAACCCGACGGTGGTCACGACATCGGGGTCGGCATCGCGGGTCGCCACCTCCCAGTAGTCGTGCGGGATTGCCCGTGCGGGTCTGTCCTGACCATCGTCGGCGGCGACGAGGTAGTCGAACGGCCGATAGGCACGCTCACCCGTGACCAAACGTTCGGTGTGCAGCGCCGCGACTTGCCCGGCGCCTTCTCTCGGCATTCGCGCCGCCGCAATCGCATCCTCGAGAGCGGAGCCATCGATATCGACATGTGGCCAATGGTGTTCGAGAACATGTCGGGAGAGGCGCTGCAACTGGCTGTGCGGCATCGGGTCGGTACGTCCGATTCGAGACCAGTCGATCACGGTCTGAGTCACCGCACCGAGGGCCGGATCCGCGTGACGGGCCACCTCATACTGTCGAAGTAGGTCCGGCGCGCCGGCAAGCACTTCCGCCAGCCCGAACCGGCCCAGGTTCAGCGATGGATACAGGGTGGCCGCCATCGCATGCTCGCTCACATCATCACTGGTCGACCGCAACCTGATGGTCTCAGCTTGGGCCAGAACCGTGCGCTGGTCGCGCGTCAGTTCCCCGGTGCTGCGGGTGAGACGGTCGATGGCGTCGTCGCGAATCGTCGCTGCGATGACGGTTCGGGCCGGGCGTGCGCTGATCTGTGCGAGGAGGATCGGACTCAGCGGATTCTCACCGGCGAGGAAGTCCTGGAGGTCGTCCAGCCATACAACGATCTGGTCGCCGCAGTCGCGGAACTCCGGGAGGTCGATCGCAGCCTTCAACGTGCGGCGGCTCGGTACGAGGATCCGCGCCTGCGGCAGCGTGCGGCGCACATTCTCGTATAACGTGCGCGTCTTGCCGGTCTTCGATGGACCGGTGAGGACCACCATTCGGCGACTTTTCAGCGCCGACATGACTCTGCGATCAACCTGGTTCGCCGTGCGGGGAACGTACCGGTCGAATCGGCTGGCGTCGCCTAGTCCGACGTGAGATGGTATGGCGCCCAATGCATGTGGATCTAGGTCCGTGGCGTGCGGCAGGCCGCCGTCTGCGCCCACCTGCTCAACGATCCCAAGCCACACCAAACCTGCGTGCTCGACCTCAGCCCTGGCTGCCACGTGGAAAGCATCGGCTGCGGTAGCGCTCGTCAACGCTGCCCGACGGGCGCGGTCCCACCTGTCGATTTCGCGGCGGTCGGGTCGTCTTCCTTTTGGCCGCTGTATCAGGAATTCGACCAATCGGGCGAACTGGTCACCGTTGCGAGGGACCACCCGCTTCCGCTGGACCGTTGGTTTCTCAGGAGCGCTCGGCAGCCAGCCGCGAATGGTGGTAATGCTGATCTTGGTTTTCTCGGCGATCAGTTGCTCCGGCGGCGATCCAGCCGCCTGGTACAGGTCGTCCACCTGCCGGAAGAACTGCTCACGCAGCTCAGATTCCCCCACTTCAGCCCCTTCAAGCCCAGCGGCCGCGACGAATCGGTACCTCGATACCAGGATGTTCAACCCTACATCCGTAGGATTCTCTGTGGCGGTTGGTGCCCACACCCTGTTCGCCGGGCTCACCCCGGCTGCAGATTGCGCTGCGTCAGGCGTGGGAAGCTGGGGCCTGTGACCGATCTCCATCAGCGTGGTCGCTATGGCTTGTGCGCCGGTTGGCTGGGGTCCACAACCTGCTCACTCTCATCTGGGGGCTGGACCGGGCTAGGCTGGGCAGCCATGTCCGTCTACCTCGTGACCGGCGCCGCGGGTTTCATTGGCGCGAACTATGTGCATCACCTGCTGGAGTGGGAGTCGGACGCTCAGGTGGTGGCGGTGGACTACATCGGCTTCGCCGGCAATCTGGCGAACCTGGACGCGGTGATCGACCGGATCGTGTTCGAGAAGGCCGATATCGCCGACCTCGAGGTGATGGAGGCTCTCTATCGTCGGCATCGGCCGGATTTTGTGGTGAATTTCGCGGCGGAGTCGCATAACGATCGCGCGATTCTGGGTCCGTCGTCGTTCATGCGCAGCAACGCCCTCGGCGCGCAGGTCATGGCGGAGTGCAGCCGTCTGGTGCCGGTTCGTTCGCATGTGCATGTGTCGACGATCGAGGTGTACGGGGAGCTGGCGGCCGGGGACCAGTGGTTCACCGAGCGGTCGGCGTTGAACGCGAAAACGCCGTACTCGGCGGCGAAGGCGGCCGGGGATCAGATGGTGCGCGCCTACATGCAGACCTATCCGGAGATGAATATCCGGATGACGCACTGCGCCAACAACTACGGTCCGTTCCAGCTGCCGGAGAAGCTGATCCCGCTGGCTGTGACGAACGTGCTGCGTGGGAAGAAGGTGCCGGTTTATGGCGACGGGTTGCAGAGCCGGGACTGGCTGCATGTGGCCGACCACTGTGCCGCGGTGCACCGGGTGCTGCACGCCGAGCTGGCCCCTGTCCCGGCCGCGGCGGCGACCGACCCGGGGTTGCTGCCGATCTTCGACGTGTCCGCGCGGTTCGAGGTCACCAATATCGACATCGCCGCCATGGTGGTCACCGCCCTCGGTCTGAACCCGGAGGAATGGATCGAGCACATCCCGGATCGGCCGAACCACGATCGCCGCTATCTGATCAACCCGGACAAGATCGAATCGCAGCTGGGCTGGGCACCGACCCACGACTTCGCCAGTGGGATCGCCGAGACCGTCGCCTGGTATGTCGAGCACCGCGGCTGGTGGGAGCAGATCATCGCCGACAAGGGCGAGCTCGGCTTCGACTGGAGCCAGGTCGGCCCGGCGGCGGCCTCACGCTAGGTGTCGGCGGTCAACACGGTGTAGCCCTTCGGGTCGCGCCACGATCCGCCGTGGCAGGCGAACCAGCCGCGAACCTCCACACCAAGGCTCTGCGCGATCTGCTGACGCTGCGGTGAGTCCTCGGGGACACCGCAGGCGAAACGGGTGAGCACGTCAGCGTACTGCAGCACACTGTCGGGGGTGGGAAAGACCAGGGCATCGTCGCGCCGCCACACGGTGGCATGCCCGAACTCGATGCGCAGCAACTCCGCGGCGGCATCCACGTCCAATGGCGTAGCCGTGGTCGGTGTGCTGGCGTAGCAGCGAAGCCTCTCGTGCCCGCGCGGCCCCACGCTCGCAGCTGCCATCTGTACGACGCGGTGGCACCGACGAATCTGATCGGCACATCCGCAGTTCAGCGGGTCTTGAAGACTCAGCGCGTGCATAGAGCGGCCTCGACCCGATCACGCCCAGGTGCCGGACGGTCCCACAACGGTGCGGCCTCGGTGAGTCGTCGGGTCAGGCCGTCGACGAGCGCCTGTTCGCCTGCGGGGGTGCGATCACCCGCCGCGATGACCTTCGCGTAGCGGACCGCGTCGATGACAGCGGCTTTTATCCGCTCGCCGGCGAGGTAGCGGTCCAGGTCTTCGGGCCAGCCTGGGAGTGCGGCCTCTTTTTCGGCGGCGGCCCACGCGGTGAGGAACGCCTGCTGTTCGTGCGGGAGGTAGGTCATTTTCGCCAAGTGGATCGCGACATCGGCCAACGGGTCACCGTAGAGGGCCAGTTCCCAGTCCAGGAACACCGTCCTACCCTCGCGGATCATCATGTTCTTTCGGTGGACATCGCAATGGATCAGCCGAAACGGGCGTGCACGCAGCGATTCGGCGGCACCCGACAGGGGCGCGAACGGATCCTCGGGGATGCCCAGGCGCCGGAACAGCGCGGTGAAGTCCGGGCGGTGGCTGTCGTGCAAGCGGCGGGTGTTGTCCCACAACCGGTTCGCGAACCGGCGCGGATCGTCGTCGAGTTCGTCTGCCGGAGAGGGCAGCTGGTCGGTGGGGATCGCGCGGAGCTGCCCGAACAGGCTGGCGACGTCGGCCGGGACGTGCTCGGGGACGGCGGTGCCGCGCGGTGCGATCGCATCGAGTTGGTGGCCGTGGATGTATTCCTGGATCTGGTAGCGCGGCTGGTCACAGGAACTGTAAAGGCGTGGGGCCGCAGCGACGTGGGCGGCGATCGCGGCTAGGATCCGCGGTTCGGGCCATTGGGTCACATCCATGATGTCCGCGTGTTCGAGCGGTATACGGACATTCACCGCGACGCAAGCGACATCGACTCGGATATTGCGGTTGTAGAACCCGGCCGACGCGTTCGGACTGTCCAGAGCCTGGCGGTGCAACTCGGCGGCGGCCACACCCAGGACAGGGAGCGTGTCCCCACAGGATGAGATGTGGTGCGCGAGAACGGACGAGGGCGGCGGATCGGGATGCGGCACAGCTGCCATGCACACGATCGTAGAGCTCGCACGAGGGCAGTCACCGAACAGTGCACCGCGCGCATCACCTGCTTCCCGTCGCCGCTGGCGGTACATGCATCGTGGGGTCACTGGCGCGTCGAGCCCGCCGCGCACATGATCAGCCTGCTGAGACCCGCAAACCATCGGTGAATTCGGTCATCGGTCTTGAGGCGGGATGTATCGGCGGTGGCGGGTTCGTTTGGTCGGCCGGGCCAGGTGGGTCGAGCTCGGTTGGTTGGTTGTGGTGCAGGTTGGCGTTTGGTGGGGCGCGAAAATGGGCTTCGGGAGACTTCGATCGCGGCGTCGATGTCGCTGGCGGTGAGGAACCAGGTGCGGCCGGCTTTGTGGCCGGGAAGCGTCCACTCTTGAGTTGTTGGACGTACCAGCGTTCGGATTTCCCTAGTTGCGGGCACCGGCGGATACCGGATAGGTCTGCTCGTGAGGTCCGGTGGGAAGAGGTGGGTCCGGACCGGGTGCGGGGGTGCGAGGGTTTTCAACCATGGTCAGATCCTGCGCTCAGTTATGGATCCCGAAGTGCGGATTCGGCGAAATCGACGTCGAGACGTCGATTCGATCCGAATATTCCAGCAATTTTTCGACGGCTGTGGGGCGACGAGTTCTTTGCGTCCGCTTCATGGCAGCGGATTACAGATATGTCACGGTGCCCCCAGGTTGCCGATGGAGGGGCATCGACAGCCTCGGGCGGGCAACATGTCGGCGTGCGGTAACGCTGAGCTTGATCAACATGACCTGGCGGTCGGCTGAACTCCGAGAGAGGTCTTCGGCGTGTCGTAGCGCGTGTCGAAAGTTTTCTATCCGTCGGCTTCTCGGTTCGTGGTCGAGCCGGGGGACGGTTTGGGCGAGAGGATGAGCAGCAGGACGGACTCGGACTGATTGGAGATGGTCAGGCTGTAGGCGACCGGCTGGCCGGTGACGGGATGGATGGTGTGCATCAGCGCACTGGGGTCACGCCCGTAGGCGGCGCGTACGCCATCGCTCCACGATTTCCGGAACTCGATGTTAGGGCCCAGGTGTCGGAAGACCACTCGGACCTGCTCGGTGTGGCGATAGCGGCCGGTCATGGCACGAATGGAGGCTGCCGCGTAGTCGAGTTCGAAAGGCCGGTCGGTCAGGATCGGTTTGGTGTTGTCGCTGAACATCCACACCGGGACCGACCCGGTGCGCTCGAGTCCTGGTGTCGCCTCGCGGAACAAATTGTTGCAGGCCAGCACGTTCCATATCGGGTCGATGTAGGCGGCGAGGTCGCCTCGGGCGTTCAGGTCGCGGAGATGGGCGATGAGCAGGTCGTTGGCGGTGACCGACCTGGCCAGAACCGCAGTGGGTTCGAGGTCGAGCGCTGCCACTCCTAATTCGCGCACGTGGCGGGCGAGGGCGGAATCGAGTCGGTAGCCGGCGATGATCAGCTCCAGCAGTTCTGGGCTGGGGTTTCGGCGGCCTCGTTCGATATCGGTGAGGTAGCTTCGGCTGATTCTGAGCATGGCCGCGGCGTAGTCGCGGGTGTAACCGCGTTCGTCACGGATTCGGCGGACGGTGTTGCCGAGAGTGGGGACACGCGGTGGTAGTGCGTGTCGGGATCCGGGTGATCGGCGTAGTTCGGGATCACGGGTCATGGGAGTGGAATCCCCCTCCTCGAAAGTCTTCCACGGCAGGATGGGCAGAGGTTATGGTGATCGGTTGGCCCCCAGGTGATGTTTCGTTCCTACCAGAGCGGGTACCGCCCGGCAAGCGTTTAGATGATCACATCATCCAAACCAGTAGCTCCGAGGATGCGAGCGCCGAGGATGGTCGTCTCGATGGACGGCGTTGTGGCGGAGCGACTTCGGTGGAAATTCCAGGTATTGCAGCTTGCATACATTCCGCAGCAAATCTGCTGATCAAGTAGTGAATAGCAAATGTATGCAAGTTGCGGTACCGCAAACTGCATACCTGAAAACCCTGGATTTCCAGCAGTTCCGGGCGTTTGGTTGGAAGCGCGAGGTCGACACCGATCCCGCCGAGAATCCGAAAGACGCTGAGAGGAACGCGATCGTGGATCCCTTCGTAATTCTGGGCTACATCAACGCCGGGCTGTCGGTGCTGTCGAGCGGCCTGAACGTCGCAGCACAGGCACTCAGCCTGATCCTGCCCTTCATCTGACCGAGATGACCTGAGAAGCGGTCTCCCACAGCGTATCTCCCGCTGTGGGAGACGCCGCCCAATTCCTAGGCCGCACTCTCGCGCGGCAATTCCACTCCCCGTATCGCTCACCCTCACTGGGAAGGCTTATTTCGTCATGCCCTCATCCGGGAATTCACCGCTCCATCGCACGTCGGCCGACCACCACGCGTCGCATACGCCTGGTAATCGCGCCGCACGCCGAGCCCGGCACACGCCGCGCACCACACACGTAGCCCGCGTCACCCTCTGCGCGGTGGTCCCGGTCGCGGTCCTTCTCGCGACAGCGGGGACTGCGCAGGCCGCCGAGCCGCTCACCGCGATCGCCGACCAGCCCGGCGTCACCAGCCCCGGTCAGCCCGGAACCACCGCGCCGCCGCCACCGCCGCCCGCGCCGGAGCCGTCCCCCGAACCGGCGCCGCCGCCGGAGTCCGCGCCGGCACCGCCGGTGTACTACGCCCAGCCGCCGGAGGTGCGCAACGCGCCGACGCGCCCGGCGCCGTCGGCGGACGAGCCGGTGGAGCCGATCCGCATCGAGGACCTGCATCTTCCCGAGCCGGTGGAGCCGGTCGCGCCGGTCGAGGTCCCCGACGATGTGATCCGGTTCGGCCAGTGGGAGACCGCGCGTCCCGGCTGGCTGGATCCGCAGTGCGCGGACGCGATCAATGATTTCTCCGCGGGCGTGGAGGCGCAGCTGGCGACCGCGCTGGACTCGATCGGCATCCCGGCCGGGCGCTCGGATCGGGTGTCGGGTGCGACGCTGGCCGGTGCCGGGATCGGCGGCGCGGTCGGTGCGGTCGCGGTCGGTGCGCCCGCAGCGGTCGCCGGTGCGGTCGCCGGGGGCCTGATCGGGGGCACGGTCGGCGGGATCGCGGGCGCCGCCCTGGGCACGATCGTGCCGGTCCCGGTCATCGGCGAGGTGACTTCCGGTGTCGCCGGTACCGCACTCGGTGCGGCGGCCGGTGCCGTCGCCGGGGCGGTCGTGGCCGGTGTCCCCGTCGCCGCTGTCGGCGCGGTCGCCGCCGGAACCGTCGGCGCGGGCTTCGGTGCCGGAGTCGGAGTCGGCCAGTGACCACGACGACCTCGAACGTCCGCCGACTGGCCGCTGCCGTGGCGATCGCCGCCACCGCGTCCGGTCTGACGCTGGCCTCGGCGCCCGCCTCGGCGGTGCCGATCGGCCCGGGGTGCCCGGCACTGTACGTGCTGGGTGTGCAGGGCACGGGCCAGTCGTCCCCGACGGCGGACCCGCTCGCCGACACCGGGGTGGTGGGCGCGCTCATCGCTCCGGTGCTGTCGGCCGCCCCCGGCCTGGTGCAGCGCTCCTATATCCCCTACGGTGCCGGTTTCGGCGGTGCCGTTCCCGGCGGAGGCCCGGATCCCTACGCGGTGTCGGTGACCGACGCCCGCCGCCAGCTCGACGCCGCCGCGGTCCAGATCGTGGATACCTGCCCAGACACCTTGATCGCCGGAATCGGATACTCCCAAGGCGCACAAGCTGTCTCGGATTTCGCCGCCGACATCGGCGCGGGCCTGGGCCCGATCGGTGCAGACCGGATCGCCGGTGTCGCGCTGTATGCCAACCCCGATCGCGCGCCCGGCGCCCCGGTCTTACCGGGCCGGCCCGGGCAGGTGGTGCCCGATCCCGCGCCGGGCACCAGCGGTGCGGCGGTCTCGCAGGTCGCGATCACCAACCCCGCGGCCGGTGGCGGCGGGATCGCGGGCGCGGTCGGCTACGGCGAGCTGACCGGCCGTGTCGCCGATATCTGCACCGACGGCGACCTGGCCTGCTCGGCCCCCGACCGCGCCGCGCTCCTGCGGGTCGGCGCCGAGATCGCGGCCCAAGCCGACCTGCGAAACCCGATCGCCGCGCTGGGCACCCTCAGCGGCCTCTTGCAGGCCGCGCTCGGCGATGCGTGGAACACGGTGCTGCTCAACGACTTCTACGTCGACGGCGGGGATGTCGACTACCGGCCGCAGCAGGGGCTGGCCGATCGGCTCGTCGAGGCCGCCGACCCGCGCACCCCGACACCGGACGGACAGGCGGCGGCGGCCCGCTGGGGTGAGATCACGGCCACGGTCGCCTCGAATCCCTTTGTGCTGCTACCGAAGCTGGCCGGACAGCTGTCGGCGGCGTGGGGGCAGTTGGTCGCCGACAACGCCGACTTGATGAATCCGGCGGTGCTGCTGCGCTACGTCGACACCATCGCCCGCCATAACGGCTACGCCACCGGCGGCCAACTCGCTTCCGGGGTGGCGTGGATGGTCGCCCTGGCCCACGACCTCGCGGGACGGTGACCATGACCACCTTCGGCATCGACGACACCGAGGACGAGTTCTACGCACCGGACTCCGACGACTTCACCCAGCCCGCAGGTGCGCTGCTACGAGCACGCGAGGTCGAGGTCCCGGTGTTAGCAGGAGCGGGACGCGCGTGGCAGGTGGTGTACTCGACCCGCACCGCGTTCCACGCCCCACTGCCGGCGTCGGGGCTGGTGGTGGCTCCCGAGCAGGCCGTCGGCGGTGACGGGTCGATACTGCTGTACTGCCCGCGGTTCCAGGGACTGGGAGGGCGCATCGCCCCATCCCGGCGCCTGGACCAGACGGCCCTCGCGGATGTGGCCGCAGATGTGGCGATGGCGTTGGCGCGGGGCTGGGTCGTCGGGGTGCCCGACGGCCAGGGCGTGGGCATGAGCGCTCTGGGCGCGCACCCGTTCCTGTCCGGTGCCGCCGCCGCGCACACCGTGCTCGACCTGGGCCGGGCCATCACCAGCTCGACCGATTTCGGCGCATCCGGCCCGTGTGCGATCTGGGGGTACGGCGACGGCGGGCGGGCCGCGGTGCTGGCCGCCGAAACCCACCCCGACTACGCCCCCGAACTCGACCTGCGCGGCGTCGCCGCCGGCGCGGTCGTCGGCAACCTGCGAGCCTTGGTCGCCGACCTGGACGCCGGACCGTGGGCCGGACTGGTCTTCGCGGGGATGGTCGGACTGGCTCGCGCCTACAGCCATCTGCCCGTCACCCACCTGCTCACCGAGGAGGGACGGCGTGGCCTCGCGCACGCCCAGACGCTGACCGTCGATGAGCTGATCGAGACCTACCGGCACATTCCACTCGGCACGTGGTGCGAACGCCGCGAACCCTGGAACGACCCGATGTGGCGTTACGTGCTGGCCGCAGAATCCGCCGCCTATCGCGCCCCCGGGGTGCCGGTGCACCTCTACCACGGCACCGAGGACGCGCTGGTCCCGATCGCGCTGAGTCGCGCCCTGTTCGCCGAATACCGGGCTCTTGGGGCGGATCTGAGCTGGCGCGAATACAACACCGGCCACACCCGCACCGCCGCCGTCGGGGCACGCGAAGCGCTGACGCAGCTGAACAGCTTCCTGCCGCGCCACCGGACACCCTCTGCGGCCACCATCTCGCAACCACCCGCCACCTGAATCGTGTCTGCCCGCCCCGGCCCCCTCGCCACGGGGCGGGCAGGCACCCCCCATCGAGGTGAAATCTCATGCACAGCAACAGCATACGACCCCGCCACCTACTCCGTAGCGCCGTGATCGCGTTGATCATCGGCACTACCACCGTCAACGTCACCGTGACGGCATCAGCCGAGCCCGGCGCGGCTGTGGACGGCCCGTGCCCGGTGCTGTACGTGCTCGGTGTGCAAGGCGGCGAGGAAGGTGATGTCGCCTCCGGCAGCGACACCGGCGCGTTGGGACAGGTATTCGGACCGCTGACAGCTGCGGCGGGACAGGCCGTGCAGCGCGCCTACATCCCCTTCGGGCGCAGCGGCGACGGGAGTTCACTGGCCTACGACGACGCGGTCACCGCAGCGGCCGACCAGCTCGAGCAGGCCGCGGCGGCCGTGGAAACCCGCTGCCCGGACACCCGTCTCGCGGTTGCGGGATACGCGCACGGCGCCGCGGCGGCGGACCGCTTCGCCACTCGGGTCGGCGCGGGCAGCAGCACGGTCGACGCGGACCGGGTGGCAGCGGTCGCGCTGCTGGCCAATCCCGCCCGCCAACTCGGCACACCCGTGTTGCCCGGCCGTCCGCAAGCGCACACCCCCTCGGCCGCGCCGGGCACCGGCGGAGCCCATGTCTCGACGATCACGCTGCTCAACTCGGCGCTGACCGGAGCCGGGATCACCGCCCCGACCACCGCCCCGACCGGTTACGGAACATTGACCGGGCGGGTGGCGGATCTGTGTGTCGGCGGCGACGCCACCTGCGACACCGCACCCGGCAGTCCGCTGGCGACGACGGTGGCCAACATCGCGGCGCGCTCGGACCTGCGGGATCCGATCGCGGCGATCTCCACCATCGCCACCGCCTTGTCCACGACGGTGTTCACCACCGCGGTCGGCGTCGTCAACGACGACCTGTCCGGCACCAGCCTGGACCAACTGTCCTACGACCCCGCCAAAACCCTCGGACAGCGCCTGGCCGAAGCCTCCGACCCGGCCACCACACCACCGAGCCAGGCCGACGCGCTCTCGGCGCTGTTCAAACTCGGCACGATCGGGCTCAACGCCGCGATCTCGGTCGCCCGCACGGTGATCACTCCGGCGACGGTGGCCGAGCTGGCAACCGTCGGCATGGCTGACCCGCTGGCCGCGGTCGGGATTCTCGGCACGAAACTCGCCGCCGCGGTGGTGCAACTTGTGCCGCCCCAGACCGCCAGCCGGTGGGTCAACGACGCCTTCGACGCGATCACCAGCACCGTCACCGCCCCCGATCAGCTCTACACCCTGGCCGGGTCCGCCCAGTACAGCGACACCACCGGCCGCCACGGCTCCTACGACAGCGTGCCCGCGACCGGCACCGGCGAATCCGCGCTGCGCGCGGTGTCGGCCTGGTTCACCGCCGTTGCCCGCGACCTGGCGACCGCCCCGACCACACCGACGACGGCGACCTCGACGACGAGAACGCCCTCGGCCACCGCGCCCTCCCGGCCGAATTCCCTCCCACCGGTGTCCACGAGCTCCGTGGCTCCGTCGAGCCGGTGAACCACCCCAGACCCCTTCGGGCGGAAGCCGGATTCAGCGGACGCTACCCCTTCGGTCTGCTGATCCTCCCCGGAACTTCCGCCCGGAGGGCCCACCCCGACCCCGACACCGGCCACCGAAGGAGGTGACACACCGACAATGGCGGACACCGAGATCGACTCCCCACACGGGGCCGGGTGGCTCGAGAAATCGACACCCGCGGCCCTGCAAGCCGTTGCGCCCGATACGGGAACCGCCGACGGTGACGATCACGCGTGGCGGTGGCTGGATCGGCCTCCGGAGGAGCCACCACAACCCCGCAACCGCCGGACCGCCCGGCCCACGGCGCGACTGGGGCGGATAGGCATCGCGCTGGGGACGGCACTGGTCGCTGTCGTCGTCCTCGTCGCTGTCGTAGTCCGTTGGGGCAGCCACGAACCCGACACCAGTGGGGTGGCGCCCACCGCCCTGGCCGCGCCGCCCACCACGACCGCGGTCCTCGCCGCGGCGTGCACCGGGTTGAGCGGTGACGTGGTCACCGACACCGCCGGTGACCCTCGCACGATAGCCGGGGTGATCGCGGCCTTCGAGCACGCCTACTACCAGCGCCGCGACGCCGAGGCCGCGCTGCGGCTGGTCGCACCCGAGGCCGGTCTGGTCCCCGAGGCCCTGGCCGCGGGTATCGCCTCGATCCCCACCGGGAGCACGCACTGCGTGGCGATCACCGCGGTCGCCGAGACGACCGCCGAAGTGCACCTGGTCCAGCGGCATCCCGATGGCAGCCGCATCGACTACCTGCAATTGATCAACGTCCGCGCCGGCACCCCGAACAGCGGCGATCTGGTGATCTCCAACATCCAGAAGCGAGGGTGAGGATGACCGCCGCGCACCGCCTCGCCGACACCACGCGACCGCCCGGGCCGGCGCGGCTGAACCCGGACACCGTCGCCGTGCCAGACCCGCAGCACCGTGCCCCGGTGCGTGAACAGCCCTTGGCGATCACCGGCGCGCACCCGCCGCTGTTCGCGGTTCTGGGCGCGCACGGAGGCGCTGGTGCCTCGACCCTGGCGCGCTGGTGGGCACCGGCCGCGGACACCGGCGCGGCCTGGCCCGCCTGCCCGCACACCACCCAACGCGTGCTCGTGGCCGCGCGTCTGTGCACACCCGGTCTGACCGCGGCAGCCGATCGACTGCGGGAATGGCACGCCGGTCTGGCACCGACCGGAGTCGAGGTGATCGGGCTGGTGCTGACCCCGATACGGCCCGGCAAGGTCCCGGCGGTGGTTCGCCGCTACCGGGCACTGGTCACCGACCTGGTCACCGACGTCTACGACATCGGCTGGCACGACCAGCTCCTCGAGATCGAACTCGGCGAGCTGGCCGAATTCACCCCCTTCGACCCACCACCGCCCCGTCGCGCCGGGTTGCGCCACGCCGTTCCCGCTGATGTGCATCGCGCCGGAACCCAGATCATCACCCGCTTGTCCGCGACCCACACATCGGTTGCGGCACATCCTGATTCGGAGACGACATGACCATCGTCGCATTGGCTACCGACGTGGCCTCGACCGTGCTGGCCCAGGAAATCAAGATCACGCCCACGACCCCGCCGGGCTCGAAGCAGATCATCAACCTGGTCAATTATCTGGCCTGGCTGGTGAGCCTGGCCGGGATCGCCGCCCTGATCTACGCGGGCGGGAAATTCGGGTGGGAACGCTGGCACGGCGGCAGCGTCGAATCCCCGAAGATCATCGCCGCCGCGATGGCCGGAGGCATCCTGGCCACCAGCGCCGGCCCCATCATGAACGCCGTCGTCACCGGAGGCTCCTGATGGCCTCCAACAACTCGAACTCCGTGCTCGCGCATCAGGATTGGAATCCGCTGGCGGCCTCACCGCCCGGCAGCACGATCCTGCCGAGGCAGGTACTCGAACCTCTGGCCCAGCTGCTGGGGTATCTGGCCTGGTGCGTGCTGCTGTTGTGCATCGCGCGCGCGATCTGGGTGGGCGGGCTGCTCGCGATCCGCACCTACCGCGAGGAAAGCGTCGAAGGGCTGCTCGGCGCCCTGCTCGGCGCGGCCCTGCTCGGCACCGCCAGCTCCCTGGCCCTGGCCGTCATTCCGCGGTGACCACCATGCCCACGACACCGACACCCCCGCACCCCGACCGACTCCCGCGCTGGGCCGCGACCGCCGTCCTGGCTTTCACCGGCCTCCTGGCCGCCGCCGCTCTACTCGCCTGCGGCACCGACGCCACCGAACCCACCCGCGCCCCGGCCGCCGCGAGCGACACCCTCACCCCGCCGACCGGGCTGCGATGGCAGCCCTTCCAAGGCGTCGACCTGCCCGTCACCGACCAAGGCCCCCACCGTATCGACGGTGCCGTCGCCGCCGGGTTCGACCACTCACCCGCAGGTGCCGCCGTCGCCGCGACGCAGGCGACGGTGCGGGCCTCGATCGCCACCGACACCCAATGGCCCCAGGTCGGCGCGCAGATGCTCGCCCCCGGTGCGGGCCGTGACGGCTGGGCAGTGGCGCGCGCGCAGATCTCGATCACCGCCCCCGTCGCCGAGGGCGCCCCGCGCCTGCTCGGCTACATCGTCACCCGCTACAGCCCCGAGGCCGCCGACGTCGAGATCTACAGCCTGCACCCGGACAACTCGGTGACCCGCAACCGCGCCGCCGTGCTGTGGCAATACGAGGACTGGCGCCTGGACCTGCCCGCCCCCGCCGTCGCCGCCCCGCCGGCGGTCACCGTCATCACCGAGCCACCCCCCGACCTCGTCGTCTTCCTGCCGCGCTGAAAGCGAGCTGCCCCGCATGCGAATTCCTCGACTGCTGATCATCGTCTTCGCCGCCATCGTCGTGGTGGTGATCGTCGTGTTCGTCGTGACCATCACCCGCGACGACGGCCCCTCTCAATCCGGCAGTACGACAACACGTCCGGCGCTTTCCTCCTCCGAGACCCGCCCCACGGGACTGACCGCGGACCTGTTCGGCAACCGGCTCGAGATTCCCGCGAGCGAGGCCGGGACCGCACTCGCGCAGGATCGCACCCGCCGGGCCGACCCTGGACAGCCGGACTACCTGGTGCACGCGCCTGCGGGCCTGCGCTGGCAACGGGGATGGGGCGGTGCGGCGCTGCCGGTCTCGACCGGCGACGGCCCGACCACGATCGCCGAGGGCATCGCCTCGGGTTTCGCGCACACCCCTCAAGGCGCCGGGCTGGCCGCTGCCGACGCGCTCGCCCGCGCGCTCGCAGCCCCCGAACCCACTTGGCAACAGGTCCTCGCGTTGCGCTATCACGGCGGCGGACAGGCCCTGGTCGACCGGTTCGCGCGCTCGCGGGCGCGCACCCCCGACGCCGCCCGCTACGTCACCGTGCCAGACGGTGTGCGCATCGCCGATGGATATAACCCCGACTACGCGGTCGTCGAATTTGCGACCCGCGACGGGCTCGGCTACAGGATCGCGCGCTGGCCGATGGCCTGGCTCGACGGCGACTGGCGCGTCGCGGTGCCCACTGAGATCGAAACCCTCTGGGGGCCAGGCACCTTCGTCGACTCGATGACCGGATTCGGTACATGGAAGGCCACCTCATGAACGACAGCCTCGTATTGGCGTCCCCGGCCGGCGGCGCCCGTCAGCAACTGCCGGTGCCCGGCGTCTGCGATATCCCCCTCGGCCCGCAGCAGGTGTGCGGCCAGGTCGGCCAGGTCGCGACCCAGGCGGTGGGCTCGGCCTGGGAGGACATGGTCGATTTCCTGATGTCGGGTTTCGGCCGCGGGGTGCGTTTCGTGATGGCCTGGTGGACCGACCTGCCCTCCCCGGTGCTGACCGGTCCCGGCGGCCAACCGGGCGCGGCACTGACCGCAGTGCGCGACTTCAGCGGCGGGCTCCAGGTCGTGTTCCTCACCGCCGGAATCATGTTCGCCGCCGCGCGGTTGGCCCTGGCCAAACGCGGTGGATTGGCCGGAGAAGCCCAGGAGAGCTTCCTGATGCTGGTGCGCGCCAGTTTCACCTCGATGGCCTTCGCGGTCCTGGTCACCACCGGTACCCGCGCGGGCGATGCCTTCTCGGAGTGGGTGATCTTCACCTCCAGCCACGGGGACTGGATGCGCGCGGTCGACCGGCTCACCGAATTCGACAAGGAAACCAACGCCGGGCTCGGCACCGGGATCCTGTTCGTGGTCGGGCTGCTCGGACTCATCAGCACCCTGATCCAACTGGTCATGTTGGTGATCCGCCAAGCCCTGCTGATCCTGGTCGTGGCGGTGATCCCCCTGGCTGCCGCGGCGTCGGGCACCGGTCCGGGATCGCAGTCCTACAAGAAACTGTTGTCTTGGTCGCTGGCGTTCGTGCTCTACAAACCCGTCGGGGCACTCGTCTACGCCATCGCCTTCACCGTGATCGGTGACGAGAAACAGACCGACCCGCAGCAGGTCCTGCTCGGATTGATCCTGCTGGTGATGAGCGTGATCGTGCTCCCGGCCCTAGTCCGGCTGGTCGCCCCGGCGGTGGCCACCCTCGGCGGGGGCGGCGGCGCAACCGCGGTGCTGGCCGGTGGCGCGGCGGGTATCGCCATGGGCTCGACCGGCGAGCGCGGCAGCGCCCGCAAGGTCAGCGAAGGCGAGAACGCGCCCAGCGGATCCGGCCCCGGCGACGCCTCCGGTGGTGGCGGTGGCGGCGGTGGTGGGGGAGGGGGCCGACCACTGGGCGGCGGTTCGGGCAGCGACTCCGGCACCGCTTCGGAAGCGAGCGCCGGCACCGGGGGATCGAGCGGATCCGGCGCAGGATCCACAGCCCGGTCGACCCCGCCGAACGCGAAGCCGTCCTCCGGAGCGGGAGCGGAGTCCGGGGGTGCTGCTGGTGGTGGTGGTGGTGGTGGGGCTGCTGCCGGTGCCGGTGCGGCCGGTGCGGCGGTGATGGCCGCGCAGCAGATCAAAGCCGCGGGCGAGCAGGGAGTCGCCGCGGTCGAGGCGCAGACCCGCGACGCTGCCGACGGGGGCTGGAATCCCGATTCGCTGACCCCGGCGGAGGTGCGGCGATGACCGCGCGGATGTACGGCCGGTGGGAACGCCCCCGCAGCGCAGGCTTCTTCGGCCTGACGTGGGGTGTGTCGATGGTCGGGCTCGGGCTGGTGATCACGATCATGGCCGGGTTCCTGATCTCGCGCTCGCTCAGCGTCGCCGCCGTCCTGGTGGTCGTGGCCGCGGCGGTGTTCGCACCTTTGGCGGTCACGATCAACGGCCGCACCGGCTGGGAACTTGCGCTGCTGCGCGTCCAGTTCGCCACCGCCCGCGCCCGCGGTGAACACCTCTATCGGGCCGGGCGCTTCGCCCGCATCCCTGGCATCGCGAAACTGCCCGGTCTGCTGGCGGATTCGAGCCTGTCGGAGTACGAGACGGCGGGCGGGCGCCGGTTCGCGATGCTGCACATCCGCCGCAGCGACCACTACGCGGTGGTGCTGAGGGTCGTTCCGCGCGGCAAGGAGCTGGTGGATCAACCCCAGATCGATGCCTGGGTCGAAGGGTACGGGCAATTCCTGGCGACCCAGAGCCGCGGCGGCGAGGTCGTGGCGGTCACCGCAGTTCTTGACAACGTCGTCGAGACCCGGCTGCGCCAGGCCCGCGAGGTCACCCGGCTGGTGCGTGAGCAGGCCCCGGAGTTCGCCCAGGCTGTGATGCGCGAAGCCGCCGCCGACCTCGGCGGAGTCGGTGTGCGGATCGAGGCCCGGATCGCGATCACCTACCGCGCCATCGGCAAGGGCCGCGTGCTCCGCGACGACGCCGAGCAGGCCCGCGAGATCGGGCAACGCCTGCAAGGGGTGCTGTCTCAGCTCGCCCGCGCCGGCCTGCCCGCCACCCCGCTCCAAGCGTGGGAAGTCCTGGCGCTGGTGCGGACCCGTTACGACCTGGCCTCCCAACGCGACGTCGAAGCCGCCGGCGCGTCACTGCTCGAGACCCAGTCCTGGGATTCGGTCGGGCCGATCGCCCACGTCGATCGCTGGGATCACTACGTCCACGACGGAGCCCGCTCGATCACCTGGGAGATGGACGCCGCCCCCCGCGGCGCGGTCATGGAAACCGTTCTCGAGGAACTACTGCGCCCCCGCGCGGACGTGCCACGCAAACGCGTGGCCCTGTTCTACCGGCTGCACTCGGCCGCCGAAGCCACCTCACTCGTGGACTCCGATTTCCGTGACGCCATCGCCGCCGAACAGACCGAACGCGGGATCGCCTCGGCTTCGGCGCGTATCCGGGTCGGCAACACCCAAGCCGCCCGCGAAGAACAAGCCCGCGGCGCGGGCCTGACCCGCTTCGGGGCGCTGGTCACGGTCACCGATCACCTCGACGGTGACTTGCCCGGTATCGAGGCATCGGTCAAGGCCATGAGCGCGGCGTCCCGGTTGAGCGTGCGCCGCTGCTACGGCTCCCAGGCCGCGAGCTTCGCCGCGTCACTGGGGATCGGGTTGATCCTGCCCGAGCACTCCTCGATCTCCAAGCGGGTAAGCGCATGACCGGCAACAGCAACCACCGTGATCGGCGGCGCAGCGAGACCGTCGCGGGGGTGCGGGTGCTCACCGCGACCGCGCGGGCGGCGACCGAAGCCGCTGCCGCCCGGCCCGGGATCCGGGGCTGGTGGGCGCGGCTGGCGATATCGAGCGATGATCATCGCCGGGCCACCGCCGCCCGCCGCACCGAGAACGCGGGTGCCGGAGATGGCTTCGACCGATCGCTGGCGCAGCTCACCGACCGCGGATACCGCGGGCCGGGCGGCGGCCGGGCCGCCGTCGTCCCCACCACCCCGGAATGGCGCGCCACCACCGTCCAAGTCGCCGGACTCTGGCCCTTCTCCGTCGGCGCCAGCGCACCCACCGTCGGCACCCCGGTCGGCTCGCACTACATCACCGGCGCACCGGTCCACTTCGACCCGATGAGCTGGTTCCTCAAAGGATTCATCACCGCACCGATCGCATTCGTGCTGGCACTCAACGGATTCGGCAAATCCTCCCTCATCCGGCGCATGGTGACCGGAGCGGTTGCGGCGGGGGAGACCGTGCTGTGCATGGGCGACACCAAACCCGACTACCGCGACCTCGTGCTGCGCCTGGGCGGACAGGTCGTCGACGTCGGCTACGGGCACGGCACCCTCAACCCCCTCGACGTCGGAGCGCTCGGGGCGATCGTGGACCGGCTCACCGACCTCGACCAGCGCCGCCAGGTCACCGCACGGGTCGAAGCCGGACAGGTCAACATCGTCGCCGGCCTGATCGAACTCGTCCGCGGCTCCCGCGTCGCCGACTACGAAGAAGTCCTCATCGCCGCAGGACTGCGCGAACTCTACAGCGCCGCCAACGATTTCACCCACGAGCGGCCACCGCTGATCGAGGACCTGCTCGCGGTGATCTCCACCGGCGGCGACCGGATGATGCGCTTCGCCGAAGAGGACGACGAAACCAGCTATCGCGCCTCCACCAAGACCCTGCGTCGTTCCTTGCGTGCCCTGGTGGAGGGGCCGTTCGGGGCGATCTTCAACGGCCCCACCACCACGCGGCTGGACCTGGCGAGCCCGGCGGTGTGCGTGGATGTCTCACGGATCCCCGAAGGTGACACCAAACTGCTGGCCGCGGTGCTGATGGTGTGCTGGAGCGAGGGCTTCGGTGCCGTTGCAGCCGCGCACGCCCTCTCCGATGCCGGACTCGCCCCGCCGCGCACCTTCGAAGTGGTGATGGACGAGATCTGGCGCGTCCTCGGGGTCGGGGAATTCATGGTCGACCGCGTCGACGCCCTGACGCGCCTGAACAGGACTTTGGGCACCGGGCTGATCATGTGCAGCCACACCATCAAAGACCTCGCCGCCTTCGATTCCGCTGCGGCACAAGCCAAAGCGCTCGGGTTCTTCGAACGCGCCCGCGCCAAGATCATCGGCCCGGTCGGCCCGGAAGAGATCGACCGCATCCGCGCCGCCGTCGGCATCACCGACACCGAGAAACTCCTCGTCACCTCCTGGGCCGCGCCACGCCCACCTACCGACGACGACCTCGACCCCGGACAGCGCGAAACACCGCCCGGCACAGGATGTTTCCTCCTCAAGACCGGTGAAGCGGCCGAGCCGGGTGTGGCCTTCCGCATGACCTTCACCCCGACCGAACGGGCGAGCCAGGTCCACAACACGAATCAACGTTTCGATCTGGACAGCGAGGCGACAAGGCGATGACCGGCGACGATGATGAACGCGACCTCGAAAACGACCGCCGCCGCAGCGATCCTACTACCGATCACGCTGCTGGTGTTGCTACTCGGGGTGATCGCAGCCGATCCACCCACCTCCTGCGCCACACCGCTGGCCGCCGGAGCGGGCGGGCCGACCGGGCAAACGGTCGCGGGGTTGAGCGAAGCGCAGCTGCGGCTCGCGCGCGACGGGGTCGTGATCGGCAAACAACGCCGGATGCCCGAATCGGTGATCATCGCCGAACTCGCCGCCCAAGCCACGGAGTCCGGGTTCCGGAATCTGGCGAATCCGTCGGTGCCGGAATCGCTGACCTATCCCAACGACGGGCTGGGCCACGACCACGACTCGGTCGGCCCGCATCAACTCCGGGCCAGCGTGTGGGGATCGGTCGGCATCGCGAAGCTGATGCAATCGAGCTACCAGATCAACTGGTTCTACGACCGCGCCGAACAATCAGGTCTCTTGGCGCAACAGCTCTCACCCGCGGAGTTAGCCCAGCACATCGAGCAATCGGCACCCAACGCCTACGCCGGACAGATCGAACTCGCACGCGATTTGTATCAGCGTTTCGCCGACATCGACCCCCGCACCGCACCCGCCTCGGCGGGTGCGGCGCCCACAGGCTGTGGGTCGGGGGCAGCGGCGGTGTTGAGTCCCGCCGAGGCCAGCGCGTTCGGGCGCGCGGTGATCGAGCACGCCTCCCGCTGGATCGGCACCCCGTATGTGTGGGGCGGCGGCGATATCAACGGCCCGACCAACGGTGGCCTGGACTGCTCGGGACTGACCCTGTACGCGATCTACCACGCTTCCGGCGGCCGAATCCGGCTCCCGCACTACACCCAAGCCCAGCAGGACCATCCCAGCGCGGTCGTCGTCCCGTTCGCGCAACGACAGCCCGGCGATTTGATCTTCTTCACCTCCCGAGGGGACTCGGATTCCCATCACGTCGGGATCTATCTGGGGCCCGACGATCAGGGACGCGACCAGCTCCTGCACGCTCCCCAATCCGGACAGACGGTGACCACCACTGCCCTCAGCGGATTCGAGGGGGAGCGAATGGACGTACGCCGCTACGAAATCCGCGAATCGACCGGGTTGTCATGACCGATTGCGTCTTCTCACCGGATCTTGCGTCGATCCCGTTGCGCACCGGTGCACGGCCCACAGCATGCCGCGAGAACCCATACCCCGGCCGCGATCACCGCCCCATCTGCCGACGCCCCCGCAGAACCGGAAACAGCACGTAGACAACGACACACGGAGGTCGAACCGTGAGTGAGAACCCCACAGACCGCCCCGCCGCCGGTGCGGGAACGACGATGCGCGATATCGAATTACTGGTCACCACCAACACCGCGCTGCTTCGCCGCACCACCCGTGCCCTGGACCTGGAGCGCTTCGCGCTCGAGCACGGACTCGACGATCCGGCCGGATTTCAGCGATTCGTCCGCGTTCTGCGCTCGATGGCCGGGGTCGACTACGAGGCCGTGCGCGCGCTGAACATCGCGCAGAAGGGCGCCGACCCGATCTTCGCGGTCCGCGCGGTCCACGGTCCGCGACTGGCGCTGTGGTGCGCGGGCACCCGTGCTCATTTCACCGTCATCCGCTCGGGCGGAGAGATCGTCTGGCGCGACCGCCACCCGCCGGACGCGACGGTCAAGAGCGCGGCGCAGGCCGCCGAATCCGCCGCACTCCAGGCGATCCGGGTCGCCGGGCAGACGTGCCGACGGTGGGATGTCGACGCCGCCGCCCTGCGCCTGACCGTCGCACGCAGCCACGGGCTCGATCTGGCCGGGCTCTACCGCGCCGCCCTCGCCGCGAATCTGTTGCTCGAGATCGTCACCGATCCCGTCCGCAATCCGGCAGCCCGCGCCTCGAGCGCCCCCCGCGTCGAATGGCGCGGCAGCGACCTGCTGTCGCTGACCGACCCCGACCACGACCCGGACCAGTCATGAGCAGCCGACGCACAACGGCGGCATGGATCGCCACCGTCGCGATCTGCGCGACAGGATGTGCCGCACAAATTCCCGCCAGCCCTACGACTACCCAGAACAACTGCTACGCAAAAGGTTTCACCGCACCGTTCGATCAGGTCGATCCCTGCGATGCCGACCAGGTACTCACCGCCGCGCTCGGCGCGATCTTCGGCTACCGGCCCAGTGAGCAGGCCGACCCCACCGAGGCGCTGGCCTCGGCACGAGCGTTGCTCGAGGACCGGTTCGCCGCGAGCGCCGCATCCAGCGCGCTGGTGTGGGCGCCGGTCACCACCGCCGTCTGGCAGCAGTGGCGCCACGACCGTGTGCAGGTCGCGACCACCGCGCGAGTACTGGCCGATGACCACCAACCCGACACCACCACCAGGGTGGCCCGAGTCGTGACCGTCGACATCGACGCGCCCGAGTCCGATCCTGGCGCCTTCGCGGTTTACGCCACCGCGACCCGCGGCAGCGTCGAGATGCCATGGCTTCTGTCCGGATTGCAGGTGACCCAGTGAGCGGGGATCCGGTCGAGGAGGGCGGCCAGCAGATGCGTCAGGGCTTCGTCCAAGCCCTGCAAACCGCACATACCACCGCGGCGTTGATGCGCGGACGCGGCACCGATAGCCGATCCCGCACCGAACACCTCCAGCGCGTCGAACAAGCCGATCAACGCGAGCTGCGCTCGATCCGCGAGCACAACGTGAGGGTCGCCGCCGCGATCGACAAATCGACATCCGACTGGCGGGTCAACGAAGCTCGCATCACCGAAATCAAAGGTCGCACCACCCACAACCAGGAAGCCCACACCCTCGCACAAACCGAAACGAAGCGACGCATCGAACGCGCCGACGAACTCCACAGCCTCGACGTCGAATACAAGCAACTGCTGATCGGAATCCGTAAGCGCGCAGCCGGTTTCACCGACACCCTCACCAGCCAAGGCACCGACGGTGAGACTGCGGCATCAACGGCGGCGTTCGCCGCCGCCGACGCCAACCGGGACCTGTCCGAGGAACACGAGCGCGACGCCGACGCATACGACCAGCGCTTCGCCGAGGACACCGGCCACAACGTCACCGAGGTCATCGACGCTCCCTCCCTCCCGGCTGCCGACGCCGACGCCGTGATCGACGTCGAATTCTTCGACATCGAGCCCGACCAACCCGGCGGCGACGACCTCGGCGTCACCGACCCCACCGCATCCACCGAACCCGAGTACCCGGATTCGGTGGCACCGGATGCGTGGCAGCGACTGACCGAAAACCTGACCGCCGAGACCCGCCTCTCACACGCGGTCGACGAACTGATCGATCCCGCGCCCGAGCCTGATCTGCCGATGGCATCGGCGGTCGCCGACGCCGTGGACGCCGCGGTCGGTAGCGGCACCGGTGAGGAACCGCTGCCCGAGGACGCACCAGGCATCGATCCCACGACCGAGCAGTTCGGTCCAGAACCGGAGTGGGAGCTGTGACCGGGTCGAGGAGTCGGTGATGGACAGCCCGACCGCGCTGCAGGCCCACCTGCTCAAGGGCATCCAGAACCTGTCGTTGGACAACGAGCGCCACCGCCCGCGCCCGACCGAGACCGGCGAACCCGCCGCCACCGACGAACAGTGGGGAATCGGGCAGCGCTGCCTGGACCAACTCGAACAGGTCGCCCTCGGAATCGGGGTACCGCACGCGTGGATCGACTACGCTCGCGCATCCGGGCAACGCGGCGAACGGTGGCAGCCGGGCCGGCAGATGCTCGGATCCGGGCGCGTCGAACGCTCAGTGCTGATCACCGCGCTGGGCCGAGACGTTCGCGGCTTGCAGGACATGTCCGGTATCGGCGCGGTCTTCACCCACCGTGGCGTCGACGCCGAGGTCACCGCCCGCTTCCGCCGGATCATGGGCATGACCTGGCAGCGTCTGGGCGCGATCTCCCACGCCCTGGGGTTGACGACCGAAGAACGACACCAGGTCTGGGCCCGCGGCGAGCGCCACTGGTCCACTGCGGTCGCCGAGCGACTCCGCGACACCGACTTGAAGTCGCTGGCACAGGACTGGAACCGGATCGTCACCGCTGACTTTAGCGCGGCGACCATCCCGGTGGTCGTGCTGCAAGCGGCCGGGATCACCGCCGCCGACGCCCACGCGGCGATGCCGACCTCGCCCGACGACATGGTCACCGAGGTCACCGAAGCCCTCGCCCTGCTCGACGAACGCCACATTCCCGACCCCGCCATCGCCCGCACGGCCGCTGCGATCGCCACCGCGGTAGAGCCCTCACCCGAGCCCGGCGCGGCCCTCGCCGACCCGGACTCCACCGCGGCGGGCGAACAGATTTCCCTGCCCTCCTACCCCGATCCGAGCGACGGAGCCGAACCATGACGGCAGCTACAGCGATGCAACCGAAAACCGTTGTGCCACAACCCCGAATAGGAAGGAGAAGGCAGATGAGTCGAACCGATGATCTCGGGGACTTGGCGAGCTGGAAAGCCGGGCTGCTCGCGCGGATCCAAGTGCGTGGCGTCGAGGACGCGCGGTTGCTGTATCGGGGATATCCCGAATACGGCCCCGGCTTCGGACGCCGTGACATCGCGATCCAATCCTGGCAAGCGCACCTGCGCGACCTCAAGGCCGAACAGCGGGAATTGATCCTGCGCACCGACACCCCCGGAATCCCGCCCACGGCGATCGCCGCGGCGGTGGAAAACGGCAAGGCGGGCCGACGGTGGGGCGAGGCCGTGACCGACCCACCGACAACCCGCCACGGCGACGACCCGGTCCGCGCGCAGATGATTGCGGCGATCGCCGAGGACATCTGGACGTTGGAACACATGGCTGCCATCGCCATCGCGCGCGAAGAACGCGAGGTCGGCAACCCGACCGACAGCGCCGGTCACCAGCAGTACCTGATCAACATGGACCTGCTGTGGGAACGCGTCGACTCCGTCGCGGCGCTCGCCGAACTGACCCTGGCCGAACGCGATCAACTCTGGGGACGTGACGACCTCGGCTGGTCGCGGCTGGTGGCGGCGAGCACGGATCGGTGGCTCGAACCACCCGATCACCCGCCGGATAACGGGCCGACCGGCGGGGTCGAGCTGTGAGCGGGTGGCGATCATGACGACTCCGCCCCCGGCGCCAGGATCCCGCGAATCGGTCGTGCAGTGGCAAGCCCAGCTGCTCTCCCAGATCCGGCTGCTCACCGGCGAGCACACCCGAATCCTCGGTGCAGGCTGGGAAGGGTTCGAACCGCTGGATTCCGGCGGTGACGCCGAATCGGCTTGGCGGCAACACCTCGACGCCCTGTCCGCCGAGCGAGAGCGCACTGAGCAGACCGCGCTCTCGGCGGGTGTGCGGCAGGAATGGATCGACGACGCGGTCGCGCTCGGCGAGAACAGTGCCCGGCCCCGTGTGGATGCCCTGTCGAGATTGGATTCGATGCCCTGGCGCGACAACGCCGCCCAAGGATTCTTCGTCGGCATGCTCGGGCTGGACCTGTGGCATTTGGAGCGGATGGCCGCGTTGGCGGCCGAACGTGACGACCGCGTCGCGACCGGCCGCTGGAGCTACGGCAAGAACCCGATGTCGGAAAAGCAGTTCGCCCAGAACATGGAGCTACGTCACGAACGGGTGGTCGCGCTGGCACACGCCGCGCAGATCACCGAGGACGAGGCCGACATGTTGTGGGGCGACGCTGCCGAACCCTACCGGCGTGATCACGCCGTACGGCTGGAAATCCGCGACGAACTCAGTGTGGCCCGAGCATGGCACTCCTACACCAAACCCAGCACCGAACTGTCGGTACCGCCCTACGTTCCGACCGACCCCGCCACAGGCACCCCAATCGTCGGCGCGCACACGCTGCCACCGACACCGCAACAGATGATCGCCGCCGCCGCGGCGACACTGCGCGCCGAATTCATCAACGCCGCATTAGCCGACACCGACGTCGCCGCCGACACCACCACCGCGCTCGGCGCCATCTCCGCTGCCGTGGACGATGAGCTGCCCGCCGAGGACACCGGCCTCGCCATCGACCCCGACCTCGGACCGGATCCGGACAGTGACGGCGGATATCGCCACGACTACGGCACCGACCCCTGACCACCTGACAGACCCTGCGTTTCGTCGATGCCGTCGGTCACGGGTACTGGCCGCGACATCGAACCCGCCACCGGGGACACCGATTCTTCCTCCTCTCTGTTTCGGAGGCTGCCGATGTCCATCCCGCAAGCACCACACCACCGAACACCGCGACACCGTGACCACACCGCGGGCAGGCGCTGATGAGCTGGCCCGACTCGCACCCCGGATCGCCCACCGATCCCGGCTACTACCACGACGCCGCCGACGAGCGTGAAGCCCAACTGCGCGCCGATTTCGCCCTCTACCACAACCTCCGCGAAATCGCGCCGTTCGGCGAAACATCCGATCAAGTCGCCGAATTGACCGCCCAAGCCCAGATGCTGGCCGAGCGGTGGACCGGTGCCGGTCACACCGAATTCGCCCGGCTGTGGATGCAATTGGACGCCAGCACCGCTGCCTGGCTGGCCCGGCCGGAAACCACGCGCGCCGCCTACGACCGCCTCGCACAAGCACATGCCACAGGTGATCAGCTCGTCGACGACCTGACCTGGCGCACCCTGCGCCAGACCGCGATCCTGACCGGACGCATCGAACCCGGCATCACCGGATCGGTACAGGACAGCGCACGCTCACGCCCCCAGGACCGGGCGAAAGTGATCGAGCTGCGCCCGACGAGCCGGGTGGACCGCGCACTCGGCGGACGTGGACCCGAGATCTCGCTGAAGGAAGTCGACGCGCTCATCGCTTCCACCGACGAGCTGCTCGACGCCGAAGAACGCGACGGCGACCTCGATACCGGCGCAGACCAACGCAGCGTCGAGCGGCAAGCGGCACTGCGGCGGGTCCAGGACCTGTCGGCCGAGCACACCCGCACCAGCACCCGCTTCGCCGGCGTGCCCAGCCACGACCAGGACCTCATCGAGCGCCTGGACGAGCTGCTGGCCCAGACCCGCGACGCCCGCGCGGAGGCGGCACGGGCCGGGGCCACTCAAGACCAGATCGACCTCGCCTACCTCGCCGGACGCGACGGCACCTACGCCCACACCACCACCGAACCCGATGCGACCGCCGCCGACCGCATCGGCGCGGCAGTCTCGGCCGCCATCCCCGCCGACCCGGTCGACACACCCGGCGCCGGGCCCGAGCCCGACCTCGATACCGAGCCCGACCCGTCCCGAGACATCGAGGTGTCGCTGTGAAAACGACTGTCCACCAACAGATATCGAAAGCCGATCGAGGAGTGCGCGCATGATCTCGACACGGGAGACCCGTCGACGGACCAAGAGCGGGATCGGGGAAGAGACCACGATCCTGATGCTGTTCGTTGCGGCGGTCGCGGTGGCGCTCACCGCCTGGGCGGCGCTGTCGCTGGGCCGGTGGTGGGCCGGATTGCCGGTCACCGGGAACCCGGCCGCCGCGCTGCTGGCCGTCGCGCTCGGCAAAGCGAGCTGGCCGTGGCAGGCCACGCTCGTGGCCGTCGCGCTCTACGGCCTCGAAGCGGGCGCGCTCGTCGCCGGATGGCGACTGCTGCGCACACCGCACGAGATCGACAGCGCCGCACGGACCATGCAGCGCCCCAGCCAGATCCGTATCGCACGCGCCGGCGACAACGCCGCGGCCAACCGGCGGTTGCTGGCCGACGCACCCGAGGACGTCCAAGAACTCAAAGGCCCGCCCCTGGGCCGAACGGTCGTCGGCGGGGTCGAGCTGTTCGTGCCCGCCGAGTTGGGGGTGACGATCGCGGCGGGTACCCGCACCGGCAAGACCATGGCCTGGGCGATCCCGGCGGTCCTCGCGGCGTGGGGGCCGTGCCTGGCCACCTCGAACAAACCCGATCTCTACCGCCACACCCTCGCCGGACGGCAAGAGGCGGGCGATATCTGGCTTTCGGACCTGCAAGGGGTCACCGGAACACCGACCTGCGGGTTCTGGGTGAATTTGCTGACACAGGTCACAGGCTTGCCGGCGGCACGCAAACTGGCCGGGTTCTTCGTCTCCGCATCCTCGGGAACCGCCGCCCAAGCCGCGAATGCCAAGGTGGACAGTTACTTCGATGGCGGCGCCCAAGAACTACTCGCCCTCTACATACTCGCCGCCGCCCGCGCGGGCGGGGATCTGCTGCACGTGGCCGAATGGCTGGGCAAGGATCAGGATCCCACCCCGGCACTGATCCTGGATGCCCACGGCCAGCGCCGTCCCGCCGAACGTATCCGCGAGTCCCAGGCCCTCTACTCCCGCCAAAGAGACGGGCTCTACGACATGGCCAGAAGGTTTCTGAACGTCTTGGCCGACGCCGATTACGCGCGGATGGTGACCCCGCCTTCACGCACTCATTTGCGGGTGCGTGAAGGCAAAGCGGGTGTCGTGATCGAGAAGGCGGCCCAGCCCCGCACGCACGAGTTGCCGGAGTTCAAGCCGGTCGATTTCGTCGAATCCACCGACACCGTGTACGCGCTGAGCATGGCCGGACCGGACGGGGCGACCCCGCTGACCTCGGCGCTGGTCGGGCAGATCATCGAGGCCGCGCTGAGCGCCGCGCGCGCCCGGCCCGACGGCAGGCTGGCGGTGCCGCTGCTCGGTGTGCTCGACGAGGCCGCCAACTGCGCCCGCATCAGCGAACTCCCCAGTTACTACACCTATTCGGGGGGCTGCGGAATCATCTTGATGACCATCCTGCAAGTTCTCGAACAGGGCGAAGACCTGTGGGGCGCCAACGGACTCAAGACGATGCGCGCCCAGTCGATCGAGGTCTACGGCGGCGGAATCGCCGCGGTCGACTACCTCCAGCACTGGTCACAGATGGCCGGACAGCACGATGTCGCCGACCGCTCCCGCAGCCGCGGCCAAGGCGGCACCAACCGCACGCTGTCGTGGCGTGCCGAACCCATCCTCGAGGTCTCCCAGCTCGCCGCGCTCCCCAAAGACCGCGCCCTGGTCCGGCTGCCCGGACACGGACCGGTCCTCGTATCCAAAACCTGGTGGCAGGACACCGAATACGCACCGCTGATCCACCGATCGCTGAAGCAATTCGCCACCGACAGCCAGCCCGTCGCCCTCGTCGTACCCGAGAAACCCGACGACGCAGACGACGGTCCGGACGCCGAAGGGCAGCGGTCATGAACGCCACGAACCCGACGGCACCAGCCGCCAAACCGGCGCAGGCCCGCAAATCCTCGTATCCCCACTTCGTCGCCTTCGCCGAGAAATGGCTGCTGCCCTTGATCAGCGTCCGGATCTCCGGCGGCCAACGCGAGAACACCTACACCTGGTGTGAGCGATGGTGGGCGCACCGCCCCGTCGCGGTCCGCGTCGCCTTCTTGCACGGCGCGTTCGAAGCCTCCCGTGGCCCCGGCGCCAGCGGATTCGTCACCGGCCACGTCGACCCCCATTTCCGCGTCATACTCGACGCCGCCAAAGGACCCCTGCACCGCTGCACCCCGACCGACCACGTCAAGACACCCTCGCTGCCGTTCGAACCCGTTCCCCCCGAACGCATCCCGCCCACCGACCGCGCGGAACAAGCCGCACCCACCGAGACCGGTACCGGCTCGGCGAAGGACACCGACTCCGAGAAGAAGAAGCCGCCGCCGCGGTTCACCGACTACGGGCTCTGGGTGCAGCAGTGGCTGCTGCCGGTGACCTCGGTACGCATCGCCGCCCAGCACCGCGAGGGCACCTACACCTGGTGCACCCGCTGGTGGGAACACCACAGTGTCTCGGTCCGGTTCGCGCTGCTGCACGCGGCGTTCGAGGCCGCGGTCATCTCCACCGACAAGACGGCGATGTCGTCGCTGTTCACCCGTCAGATCGATCCGACCATGCGCCTGGTCCTCGACGCCGCCAATGGGCCGCTGCACCGCTGCACACCCAGCGACCACGTCGAGCTGGCCGGACTGGCCGCCAGCCGCGTACCCCGTAACTGGTTCGGCGCGCCCGGCGCGCGGCCCGCGATCGAACGGCTGGGATTCGGGCCCGATTTCCGAGTGCTCGCCCCGGGCGAGGACGAGGAGGAGCTGTCGTGATCACGCCCACCCGAGCCCAGACACGGTTGCTCAAGGCCGTCCAGAACCGCAGTCGCGTCATCGCCGCCATGCTCACCGAGGCAGAAGGATTCGACGGCTCACCGACGCAGGAGTGGTTCAGCACCTACCAGCACCACGCGATCACGCGCGCGGACCTGATCGCCGCCGCCACCGCTGGCGGAGTACCGACCGAGTGGCTCGACCAGGCCCAGGCGCGCGGTGAGCGGGGGATCGGATGGCGCGCGGATCTGTATCTGGCCACTCCCGGCCCGACAGACTGGGACCGGATCCTCGGCGATCTCACCGGGGATGTGGCCCGGATCCAGGAATGGGAAGTACTCGATGCCGCGAACCGGCAGCTGCACGCCCACGACCCGGGCGGCGCGTCGGCGAGCCTGCGCACCAACCTGTCCGCCTTGCACATGCGCACCGCCGGTGTCGCGAATCTGCTGGGACTGACCGCCGACCAAGGAACCCAGTTGTGGGGCGAACTCGACGACTGGGCACGCTCGGCCGCCGCCACGCTCGACGGACTGCCCGCCGAACAGATCCGGCACCGCTGGCACGCCGCCGCCGACACCGACACCCGCGCCTGGGCCGGGCAAGCCACCGCCCTGGCCACCGACGCCAGGATCGCCGTCGACACCAGCCCCGCGCTGCCCGCCCCTGCGGCCCTGCGGACCGCGATCGCCGACCAATTGGGGCCAGTCCACGCGCAGTTCGTTCCCGCGCGCGACACCGAGCTTTGCGCGGCGCTGGACGCGGCGATCCCCGAACCCGACCAGCAATCGCCGAGCACCGAGGTGCTGTTCAGCGACGCACCGTCCCCCGATGAACCGTGGGTTTCCGAACATGCCGGTGCGGAACCGGTATTCCTGAGCGCGGAGGGCAGTCCGTGGTGAGCGGGGTCGCGATGCCTGTGCGGGTGCGCGATATCCCCGCCGACCACGCGCAGGGACTGCGGCGCATCCACGAGCTCGCCGCCGAAAGCGCCCGCCTGCACCATCTCCAGAACACCGCAGGGGCGTCGGTCACCGAGCGGCTGGGCCGGCAACAACAGATCGATCGGGCCGACCGCGAGCGGGGCCTGCTCGAAATCACGGTCCGGGGCAACGGTGTCCCCACCGAATGGGTGGACCTCGCCCGGCGACTCGGATTCTCCCGACAGCCCTGGACACCGGCACAGATCCTGCCCCCGCCTTCGCCCTCGACACTTGCGCGCGGAAACCGCAACCGGGTCGCCTCCGATATCCATCGGCTCGCCGACATGGCCGCGGTCTCCGCGGTGCGCCAGCACCTGCTGACCCACCACCAGATCAGCATCGACCCGAACTCGGTCGCCGAACACCAGTTCCGTCGCAACATGCACACGGTCTGGCAGCGCGCCGTCGTCACCGCCGCAGCGATCGGTATGCCCACATCCCAGCGCGAACGCATCACCGATGCCGCCGCCGCTGGCCTCGACCAGCGCCTGAGCATCTACCGGGATCTCACCCTCGACGACCTCGACACCCTGTGGCACGCCTACACGGGCGCCGCCTTCGGCGACACCGCGCGCCGAAAGCTCACCAAGGCGCCCGAACGCGACACCACCAACGCCGCGTTTCCCGCTCCCACGGACTGGCTCGAACAGGCCCGGACCGGTCTGTCCAGCACGCTGCCTACCGACCCCGCCGACGACATCGCCGCTGCGGTCGCCGCAGCCGTCACCGACACCGACCCCGACCAGGGCACCGAGCGAGAACGCGACCACGACCCCGTCGTGGACCAGTTCGCCGACCACCAGGTCGCGACGGAGTCCGGACCCGACCCGTGATCTGTCCGACATCGGCGCGCCCGCAACCAGCACAGGAGCAGACGTGACCCGCCCTCGCGGCAGACACGACCCGCCCGGCCCCGACAACCGCCACAACCGCCGACGACGCAGTCGGCCGATCCCGCACCGAGACAACAGGTCTCGAACATCAGAAGGAGAACCCACCGTGTCCGTCACCAACGATCGACTCACCCGACCGGCCGGACTTCGCCGCCAAGTCTTCGGCCACCTTCGCGTCACCTACCTGCCCGACGGCGTGGCGCTGCTGGATGCCCGGCGCTGGCTGCCCGACGCCGACGAACACGTGTGGCGTCAGTTCACCGACTTGCTCGATCCCGACGGCTACCTCGTGGCCAGCGTGGGCGCGCTGCTCATCGAATACGGCAACCGCGCCATGCTCATCGACGCCGGATTCGGGCCGCTGGCCGCGCCCACCCCGGTAGGACAACTGCGCGGCGGGCAACTGATCGACAGCCTCGCCGCCGCCGGGAAATCGGTCAACGACATCGAACTCGTCGCTCTCACCCACCTGCACATGGACCACATCGGCTGGCTGTGGCAAGCCCATACCGACACCACCATCAACGTCTTCGCCGGAATCCCGGTACTGGTCAGCACCACCGAATGGGACATGCGCGACCTCGCCATCGCCGACGGCACACCCCCGGAAGTACTGGCCACCTTCGCCACCCAGATCCGTCCCGTCCCCGACAGTGAGTTCTTCCCCGGCGTGCGTGCCCTGCCCACACCGGGACACAGCCTCGGCCACACCAGCTACCTACTCAGCAGCCTCGGCGAGCGGCTGATCGTGTTCGGCGACGCCCTCACCACCCCCGTCCAGATCACCCACCCGCACCTGACCACCGCCATTGACGACGACCACGCACAGTCGCGGGACTCCGCCGCCCGGCTTCTGCGTGAACTCGCCGAGCCGCACACCCGCGGGTTCGGCATGCATTTCGCCGACATCCAGTTCGGCCGCCTCGTCACCCACGAGCACACCAACCACTGGCAGCCCGAATAGCGCCCGCCACCACACCGATGAAAGACGACACCATGACCCAATACCGACCCACCACCGTCAACACCGACCGACCGGATCCCCGCATCGCCGTGCGCGATATCGACAGCGAAGCCGAACTGCACCAGTTCGTACGCTGGGCCGCGATGAGCGGCGTCGGGGATCCGGACTTCTTGGTCGAGCACCTGCTCGGGTTCCACCAGGACGGACTGCTCGGCAGCGACCTCATCACCACCCGAGCCACAGTGCGCCGGACCCTCGACACCCACGGCGTGCCCGCCGCCGCGGCCACCCGCACCAGTGCCTCGGTCGCCGTGGTCGACGGCCAACTGGCCGGAGGCATCCTCAGCGGGCCCACCCTATGGCTGCTCACCCGCGTCATCGCTACCAGCCCCGACCACCTACTCCTCGCGCTGCTGCGCACCAGCGAGATCCAGGTCTTGGCCGTCGACGAACAGCATCGACGAACCGGCGCGGGAGCAGCCCTGGTGAACAGCGCCATCCGATCCTCGCGAGCCCTGAAAGCACACGTGCTCTACGGACAGTTCCCCAACACACCGCCGTTGTTGAGCTTCTATCACGGCTGCGGACTCACCGTCCACACCCCCGGCGCCGCCATCGATTTCGGCAAACTCGCCGGAATCGACCTGACCATCAACACCTCCAGCGAAGGCCGGTTCTTCACCCACAACCTCCGCTGAACTCGCACGCGGCGCGACGGCGCGATTGCCGGGCACACGAGAGATCCGCCCCGCGCAACCGCGTCGTCGGCCAGTCGGCACCGACCGGCCGCCTTCTCAACGGCGTCCAGGTCAACGAAATTCCGGACCAGGCCGCAGCGTCGCAGAGCTGACCCCTCCAACGACAGGTAACCGACCCCAGTTGAGGAACCCAAACGATCTCAGCTTCTTGTCGTTCGACGGCCGGCGCAACCGCCCCGGCACAGACCAAAGGAATGCCATGCTCACCAGCACTCGTTCGACCACACCCGCAGTCGAAATACGCCACGCCATCACCCGCCGTGAGGCGCACGAAATCGCACGCTGGCGGCGCGTGGCCGGAAACCCTCTGCCACGGCTCGCCAGACACCACCTCCTCGACATCCACCTACACCCGCGTACCGATCTACCGGCCGTCATCGCCCCGAGAGCGCACTACGAGTCGCTGTGCCATCTGACGATCGGCGATCGCTCATGACATCCGAACCGACAGCGCACGACCTGGCGCAGGGGAATACGCACCGGCATCGTTCCGCCGCGAACCCGGCAGTGCTTCAGGTCGCAGTCATCGGCGCCGGATTCGGAGGGATCGGCATGGCCGCGGCACTGCGGCGAACGGGCATCACCCGGTTCGCGGTCTTCGAGCGATCCGGCGACATCGGAGGAGTATGGCGCGACAACACCTACCCCGGATGCAACTGCGATGTCCCGGCCCACCTGTACTCGCTGCCGATCGCGCCCTACCGAGATCGCCATATCCGCTATCCCGATCAGCGCGCGATCCTGAACTACCTGCACCGCATCGTCGCCGACGAAGGACTCACACCGCACCTGCGATCGGGTATCGGGATCACGGCCGCCACCTATCTCGACGCCACAGGCTTCTGGGAATTGGTCACCGACTCCGGACAGACGATCCTCACCGAAACCGTGGTCTTCGCTCTCGGTCAACTGCACCGCCCTCACATCCCCACCCTGCCAGGACACATAGAATTCGGCGGCACCACGTTCCATACCGCGCGCTGGAACCACGACCATCCCCTGTCCGGTCGCAGCGTCGCGGTCATCGGCACCGGTTCCAGCGCTGCCCAGATCCTGCCCAGTCTCGCCGACACCGCAGCCCGGGTCCGAGTCTTCCAGCGCACACCGCACTGGGTGCTGCCCAAACCCGGTCCCGCGTTCGGGCCCGTCACCACCGCGCTGCTGGCGGTCCCGGGCGCACATCACGCCTACCGTCGGCTGCTGCACCACAGCGCTGACAACCTGCTGGCGCCGATCATGCGCCGCGGCTGGACCGCCCGCCCTGCCGAAGCGATCGCGCGCCGCTATCTGCGACACCACATATCCGACGCGGTGATGCGCGCGAAACTGACACCGAACTACCCTCTGGGCGGCACACGGATCGTGCTCGACAACGGCTTCTACCCGAGCCTGCGCAGACCGAACGTCGAGCTGATCACCACACCGATCTGCGAACTCGACACCCGCGGACTCATCACAAGCGACGGGACACACCACGACGCTGACACCATCATCTACGCCACCGGCTTCCACGCGCCGCAATTTCTGGCCGACGTTACGGTATCCGGGCGTGGCGGGCGACTGCTGCACGAGCAGTGGGCCGAGGGGGCGAGCGCCTTTTACGGCATGGCGGTGCCGGGATTTCCGAACCTGTTCCTGATCGCCGGACCCAACTCCTTCACCGCCGCGGGCAGCAACCCGGCGATGAAACAACTCCAAATCGACTACATCCTGGCGTGTCTGCGGCTGCGTGCCGAAAGCGGTGACATGGCAATAGAAGTTGACTCCGAGGCGATGTCGGCCTACCAGGAATGGATGGACCGGGCCCTCCAGACAACCGTTTGGCCGCGCAGCCCGCAGAGCTGGTACAAACACGCCAACGGCGCGGTCACCAATCCCTGGCCCGCGACCGTAGGTCAATACCGCAAGAAGTTGCGACGGAACCCGCCGACACACTGTTTCACAACGATTGCCCACCAGCCTCCGACGATGGCATTCGCGGGTGAGTTCGCACAGTGAGCGAACCGAGTCGACGGGATCGACACGGTCGGCTTACTGACCCGAACTCCGACGTTCCACGGGCGACGCCGACCGAGGTGCCGCTGGGGAGGGGATCCGGCGGCACTCGGACGACGATCAGCGTGTGCTGCCCCCTCGCGAACGTTAGACTCACACCGTCCCGTACGGGCAGCGGACCCCTGATTCGACGCCACGCCGGTGAGGACTCGACAGCGGTTCGGCGCGTCGATCGGCCCAAGACGATTGGCCGATGGACTGAGGAACCGAACACGCCGGGCTGATCCTTCGACGGTGGTTCTATCGGCGAACGCTCTGGATGACAGCGATGCAGTTCAGTGGTACAGCGACGGGTTCACGGCATGGACTGATCTCCAGGAGCACGGCGCTGTGGTCGCCGGTGATCCCGTACAGGGCTGCGGGGATATCGATCAGTCCCGCGGTGTATTCGGTGGGTGGATGCTCGATCTCGGGGAGCAGGCCCCACCGCGAATGGACTGTCGGGGGTTTCGCGGCGGCGATTTCGAGTCGGACCTGTACGTCGGCGGTGTTGTGGGCGCTGGTGCGGGAGAAGGCTAACTCGAACAGGTCGAGGTCATCGACACCTGGGATAAATATCGAGCCGGCATGGTTGAACGCCGCTCGTGCCTCCCAGGTGGTCCAGCTACGGTCGTCGCCGTGGAGGTGCGCGGGAAGCTCACGGCTGTTCAGGGCGAAGGGGCGGGAGTGGTACTGGAACTGGGCGTCGTTGAGCGCGGTGACCAGGTGGCGGCGTTCGGTCTCGACAAGCGATGACAGCCGGGGCGAGTGAGCCAGGTCGGCCGGGTGGATCACGACTCCGACTTCGCGCAGCAGTTGACGAGCCGCAGTGACGGGGTCGACGTCGTCGATCAGCGGTGTCGAGCGGATGTGGGAAGAAATAGCGTGCGCCTGTTCGGCGGCGTGGTCGGGTACCCGCAGCACTGCCACGGTGGTCCGGTCGCGATCGTCGTAGTCGTCGGACAATCTGCTGCCGTATCGGAGCTCGATCGGCATGGGCGGCAGCAGCTGCGGGTATTGGGTCAGATAGGCCAGTCGTGCGCGGGATGCGACGTGCAAAGGCCATCCGGCTACCAACAGGGCGCGTTCGGGTTCGGTGCTGTGGTCGCGGCGATGGACTCCGCGCAGCCCGTGCAGGGCCATTTCCGCGCGGTCCACCCAGGCGGTGACGGTCCGGTCCCGCAACGTGGAAAAGACCCGATCCGCCCAGCTCTGCGGTGTGTCGGCCGGATGGACCGCCACCGTGGGATCGGCCGGTAACCGGGTCAGGTCCTTCACCTGTGACAGGTGTTCGGCGACATACCTGGTGGCATTCGCGGTGATCATGGCGGGATCGGAGTGGCCCTGCCGGTGCGCGGCGAGCCAGAGACCAGCGACCGACGCCCAAGCGTCGAAGGACCGATCCTTCAGGCCGTAGACCCTGATACCGGAATCGGCGGTACCGGTGATGGCCGCAAGCAGATCGCTTTCGGCGCGTGCGGGTGAGTCGGTGTCCACGATGTCGACCGCCCGATCGAGCAGCCCGTCCTCGGCATCGGAGCCGAGCCGCGTGGCCAATTGCGCGAGCAGCTCATCGTGTCGGCGCGAGTAGTCGAGGGCCGCGCTGTTGATGGCGGCGATCGTGCGCGAGTAGCCCCGAACGCCCCGGATCTGGTCGATCAATCCCGCTATCGATTCTGTCGACATCGGGCATCGGGCACGCCATTTCGCGTAGTCGAGCCATTCGAAGGTGGCGTCGGGATCGGCGAGCATGCGGGTGAGCGAGTCGATGTGTCGGCGCATCGCGCTCACTTCGCCGACGGCTCGGAGGGTGCTCGCGTGTACGGGGTCGACGGATCTGGCGACATTCGCGCAGTTGCGGCACACCTCGGCCCACCGGATTCCGAGCAGCGGGATCTGCTGGACGGCTCCCTCACGCCCGTACTGACATCCGTTGCGGGCATGCCATTTACCCGACCTGGCCGCAACCAGCTCGACGGTGGCCTGATCCAACGCGGCGGGAATCGGAATCTGGTGACGCTCGAAGTCGGCACGGTCGAGCACGTCGGAAGGAAGGGTGACCGGGCTCATCGGCCGCGATCGGGACTCGTTCGCGCGGCCGAACGCGAACGCGTCGCGAAGGGGTTCGCGGGGAACTGATGCGCCACCCAGAGGAGTTTATCGGGTTACCGAGCACAGCGGATCATTTGGCGTGGCCGCAGCAGATCCGATCCGCGCGTCTGGGCGGTCCCGTCGTCGACGATCGAGCGGGCACGCCGGGCAGCTATGTGCAGCAGTCGGTCTGCGATCGTTGTGCCGGATTGTTCCAGCGCCTGCACCGCTGTCCGGCATGGGCCTGCGCTCAGCCGCTCAAGTGGGCAGTTCCGTGGAGGTGGTCATCGGTACTGTCGCTCGCTGTTCTCGTCGCTGGTGTGGTGGGTCTGCGCGGGTGGCGCGCCTTCGTGGCGGGTGTGGGCGCGCGGGCCGGTTCGAGGTCGGCTGCCGCGTCCCACGCCGGTGACCACTGCTTCGTATCGCTGACCGAGGTGGAGGAATTCGGGGACGATGAAGCGTTGCGTGATGTCGGGGCGGACCTTGTGGAGCAGGACCGCGAGCATCGCGATAGGCGCGACGAGATCGCCGATGGTCACGATCCCGCCGGGTTCGTCATCGAGGGGCAAGGCCGCGCCGTGGCGGTGGCTGAACCGTTGGGCGAGTTCGACATGATCGCTGTAGTGGCCCCGTGCTAGTGCGGCCTGGCCGCCGTGCAGGGTCCAGTCGTGGCTGTCGACGATGTCGATACCGGCGAGGTAGGCGGCCCAGATGTCGTGGACGGTGTCGAGCGCGTCCTCGATCGTGGTCGCCGGGGTCACTGATCCGTGCCGGATGCCGAGGAGCCGGTTCATGTCCGGACAGGCCGGGGCCGGTCGAAAGATGCTCACCTGTGGTCTTTCTCGGTTCGGTTGCGCGTCGGGCCGCTGGGGTGGGGTCGAGGATCGCTCGTCGTTACGGCGGGCTCAGTCATCGCGCACCGCCGCGAGTGCGTCCCGCACAACGGTGATGACGTCGGGGTCCTCGTCGGCGGGAGTCGTGAGCGCGATCTCGTGATCGGTGGTGGTGCGGTCGGGGGTGAGCCGGCTGGGATCGGGCATGGGTCAGCTCTCCTGGATGGGGGTGCTCGTTCTGGGGAATGTGCGGTCGTTGGGGGCAGGCAGTACGAGTTCGATTTGCGTTCGGATCCACTGGTGGTCGGAGGTGGCGTCGTCGGGCGGGCCGATGGCGAGCCCGACCAGGGCGGCGATCAGTGATGCGGCAGTGGTCGGGAGCTCGATGCCAGGGCAGGGTTCGATGGTCGTGGTGAGCAGCTCGGTCAGTGCCGCGTGGATTCGGTGTCTGCGGTCGTGGTGCTGTGCGCGGTGTTCCGGGCCGGTGGTGGCGAGATCGAGTTCGAACCAGATCCATTCGGGGTGGCTGGTCACGGTGCGCGCCCACTTCGTCAGCGTCGTGACTAGGTGGCTGCGGTCTCTCGGGTGAGCATCGCGGATGTGGTGTACGGCCAAGGCGGTCAGCCTCTCGGCGACCTCGTGACCGATCAGATGTTTGTAGGGGTAGTGCTTGCCCAGCGCACCGGTGGTACACCCGGTGGCGTCGGCGATATCGGTGATGTGGACAGGCCCGTAGCCGTGGGCGAGGAACAGTCGTCGTGCGGTCAGCAGCAGTCGGCGCCGGGTCCGTTGCCCGCGCCCGCGACGCGCCGTTGCCGGGGCGGTCACAGGGACCGCACGTTCTGCGCGGCAGGGCCTTTCGGGCTGTCGATGGCATCGAAGGTGACATGTTGATCCCGGTGCAGCGCGTCGTGGCCGTGGACATCGGCTTGACGGACGAACAGGTCCGGGCCGGAGTCGGGTGTGATGAACCCGAAACCCTTCTCGTGGTTGAACCATTTCACGGTCCCGAACTTCACGTTTTTCCTACCTCTCTTGGTGATTCGATGGACGGTCGGCATCGTTTCCGCGGTCGGCCGAGTGGGAGCTGCGCGCGGGGTTCGTGGGTCGTGGTGACCGGGTCGGCGTGGCCTTCCTGGACTTGTGCCATGCGCAGTGCCGGCTCCTGCCGGTGTTCGGCGCTGCTGGCGTGGCGTAGTACGGACCGGGATTGGCGTGGATCTGCGCGGCGTGGCGGACGACCTCGCCGAGGGATCGCGTGTGGCGTTTCGGCAGGGTGGTTGTGGTGTGGGGCGTGGTCAGTGCCGTGCATCGGCCGGTTGTGGGACACGGGTGGGTAGATGGACCCGTCCTGCGGCGACGTCGGCGGCGAGCAGGTCGTAGACCACGGCCTGACCGACCAGGGACTGGTGTGCTCTCGGACCGGTCTCGACCGGGACAGAGGGGTCGATCGCGGTGATCCAGCATCGGCACAGTTGAGATACCTCGGCGCCGAGACCGTTGCGATGACAGGTCGCCGGCCGGTGCACCGGCGGGGCGAGGGTATGGGCGAGATGGTCATCGATCCGGTCGATCAATCGGCCGAGTCGTCGGTGGGCGGTATGCAGGGCGTCGGTAGGAACGTCGATGTCGACGCTGTCGTCGTGGCCGGGCGGCAGCCGCAGTAGCTGGCCGAAGGCGGCCCGGTAGTGGTGATGGGCATCGAGCATCTGCACCGCGATACCGACCAGCGTGGGGAACGGGTAGTCGGCGGCGGCGAATTCTGGTGTGTTCCAAGCGCGGAACAGCACGTGCGCGGATGGGATCGCTCCGAACCAGGATGAGTCTTTGCCGGCGGCGCGTGGCGTCGGTGGGTCTGGTTGGTGCCCGGTGCCGGGGCGTGTGCGGTTCATCGGAGCTCCTGGATTGCTCGCCAGCCCAGCGGTAGTTGGACGCGTCGGGTACGGATCGCGGTGACCAGATCGGCGTAGCCCTGGTGGGTTTGGGCCATCCGCAGAGCGGCTTCGTGGTGGTGTTCGGTGTTGGTGGTGTGGCGCAGGATCCACTGGGACTGGGCGAAGACATTGGCGTAGTGGCTGATCACTTCGCCCAGAGGATGGGTGTGGTGGGCGGCGTTGACAGGTCGGGGCAGGCGGAATATCGCCCACTCGTCGATCGCCGCCATGACCGCGGTCATGTGGTCGCGGGTGGCGATCTCGTCGAACCCGGCCGGACGCCGATCCGGTGACACCGCCGCGCTCAGCAAGCTCGCGTGAATGTCGGCCAGCTCTCGCGCCCACCCGATCAGCGACGAACAGCCCTCGACACGGCGTCCGGCTACCGCGAGGTGAAGTTCACGAGCCTCCAGCAGGTTGTCGACCGCCCCGCCGCGATCACCCTGTCCGGCATAGTGTTCCGTCATCGACAGCGGGCCGGTGATAGGTGTTGTGGTGCTCATCGCTGACTCACCGCCGACTCGCCGGTCGTGCTCACGCGGGCCGGAAGGGTGCAGCGAGTGATGGTGTGTGCGCCGCTGGGGAAGCGCTGCACACGCTCGCACAAGACGACCAAGTCGTGGGCGGGCTCATCGCTTCGCGGATACGGTTCGTCGAGTTCGATGGCCAGCGCCCCGGTCAGGGTGTCGACCAACGTGCGGATCACCGTGTCGGGGATCGGGGTGGGTTCGAGCCACAGCGTCCGGGTGGCCGGGTGGTGGCGGTCGCCGATGAGGGCGACATAGACCGCGTCGACGCGTTCGATCACCTCGGGCCACCCGTTACGGGTCAGCGCTTCGGCGGCGTCCAGTTGCGCCGCGGCCGGGATCGCGCCGACCCGAGACTCGACCACGACCTGTTCGTGGTCCGCGTCGTGCTCGGGGACCGGACGCGATACCGGAGCGGGTCGGTGCGCGGTTCCGTCGAGATAGTGCAGGGTGAGCGTGGGCAGGGCGGTGAGGTGGGACAGTGCCGCCCGTCCTGACGGGTAGAGATCGGACAGGTGCTGTCGGGAGGGCACCAGGAACCAGACGTCGGTCGCTTCCGGAATTCGCGACAGGATCGACCAGAGCAGATCGGCTCGGCGGTGACCCGGTGCCAGGAGCCGTCCGAGGTCCACCCGTCGCGACCGTGCCAGCGACTCGAGGCGGTTCAACACCGGCACGGTACGGTCGATCTCGGTGAGCAGATCACCGATCAGGGTCTCCGGTGCGAGCGGTTCGAAGAACACGCGGCCGTCCCCGAACCCGTTGCGCGCGGCGAAGTCGTGCACGGATCGATCGAAAGCATCGGCGCCGTGTCTGGACATCAGGTCCGAACGGGCGTATCCAATCCACATTTCCTGTGACCCCTTTTCGCTGGTTCTCCTCGAAGAGGTGAAGGGCGGTAGTGACCGATGACCAGTGGCGACCCGAAGGGTCTTCAGGCAGGCACGAGATGAGCCTGCGTGTCGCCGACGATGACGTGGGCGGTTCCTGACAACGAGTGATCAGGGAAAGCAGTTCTGGGGAACGTCGGGTTCCGCAGCGCTGATGTGGCTGCCGTCCAGGCGGCGTGTGGCGACTTATCGTGTCGATCCGGTCCGGCGCCGACGTGGCGGGGCGCGGAGTACGTCATCTGCTGTCATAGACAGAGTTAATCGTCGCCAGAGGACTGCCACCATGACATCGCGCAGGGCAGAATCGGGCAAGTTCGCCGACATTCACATGACAGATTCGGACAGCCGGTCCGATGACTCCAGGCACAAGCTGTCGAGGATCGTCGATGCGACTGCCCTCCGGTCCTGTCGGTCGAAGGCCGGTTTGCCGCCACGCGGGGATCTAGGTGTAGAGGTCCCAAGGGATGTCGTGCCGGCCTGTCTTGAGTGTGGCCAGGCGGTGGGCGTGTTGGGCGGCGACGCTGGGGCGGTGCTGGAGATCGGGCAGGACGCTGGTGACCATGATCAGCTCGCGGATACGAGACAGGATCGGCCACGCCGGATCGTCGCGGACGTCGCTGCCGTATGCGTGGACGAACTCGCGGTAGAAGTCGTGGCGGTGGAACCGTGTCGCTCCGACCGCTTGGGGAACGAGATCGTATGCGAGGGGACCGATCCCGGCCTCGTCGAGGTCGCAGAGCACGACGGTGTCATCGTCTCGGTGCAGTAGGTTGCCGGTGTGGGGATCGCCATGGATGATGCCGGTTGGCAGCTGGTCCTGGACGCGCCGGAATTCTTGTTCGGCTCGGTCCCATTGCTCGCGCAGCCACCGGGCGTCGGCGGGGGCGAGGACAGCGGTGCCGGCGTGTGCGAGCCGATCGCGTGCGGTGGTGAACGGGTCCCAGGTCGGCAGGACGGTGTGGTCGAGGTCGAGGGCGTGCAGTCGATGCAGCGGCGATGCCAGATCGGCAGCGGCCCAGTCTGTTCGCCGGCCGAGTTCGTGCCAGAACGTCACCGTGTAATCGCCTTCGACCTTCAGCGGTTGTTCACCGTCGAGCAGGGCCGCGATCGGGGCGTTTCGGGCCTGCAACCAGCGGGCCATGGTGACCACGCGCTGTCCCCGCGAAACTCCGACCCGGTCGGAAGCGACGCGAAGGACAACGCGTTCGCGTGGGAGCCGGTAAACGGCGTTGACGGTGTATTTGATCAGTTCTGCCCCGTGGGAGTTCAAACCGATTCGGGCGCAGGCCAGCTCGACGATGCGATGCAACTCGGCGGCACGCTCGGCCGCGATATCGGTCGCCACACCCCCAGCCTATCCGGTCGTGGCACGGCCCGTGGTCGGGTGATGTGACGCGCGGGGGATCGCCAGCAGGCTCGCTTTGACCGCGTGGGACAAGTCCCGGACATCGCTGCGTGGTGTCGCGGTGGTGGCGCAGCGGACCATGTTCTCCAGCCGGTCCGCGACCCTGGCGCTGGTGATCCGTTCGGCCATCTCGACGGCGGCGGTGGCGAAGGACAGGCCGGTGTCGATCTCACCGAGTCGGAAGCAGGCGGTGGCGGCGGTGATGTTGTCGAACAGGATGCTGCGGGCCGGCCGCCCGGGCGCGGAGGCTTGCAGGGAGGCGCGGGCACTGTCGAGGGCGGCGAGGCAATAGCGGTCGGCGACGGCGCGGGGCGCGGTGGTGGCGTATTCGTTGTAGATCACGGCCTGGATACCGGTGAATTCGCCCGGTGTGAAGAACACGCGAGTCCATGGCGCGACGATGTCGCCGACGCGGTTGATCTCGTCTTCGGCGCATGCCAAGGCGAAGTTCATGCGGTTCTGATCGCCCAGCATGGCGTGTGCCCACGCCTCATTGGCGTACAGGCGAGCCGATTCGCCGCCGTCAGCGGCGTCGCGCGCGGGAAGTTGCCCGAGCTGGAACATGCGCAGTGCGGTGCGCGGATCGCGTTCGATCACACTGATGCGGCCCAGCACGTACAGGATCGACGCAGTCAGACTGTCCGCGCCCGCCCGACGCGCGAAGGCCAGAGCCAGGGTGGCAAATTGGCGCGCGCGATACTGATCTCCGGCATCGTGAAACGCCCAGCCGATCAATCGGGCCAGGTCGGCCGAGGCAACCAGAATCGCCTGATCGGCAGTCTCGTCGCGACACAGCTTCCGCAGATCCGGTATCGAACCCAACAACGCCGTAGCAGAACCGGTGATCGCGAAGCCGCCGCGTTGTTGATCGAGCGACCGCAAACGCGCCGTGGCCGACCGCACACCATCGGCATCCATGGCCCGCCCGCGGCCGACCCGATCCGTCGCCTCTGCCTCGTAGAGTCGCGGAAGCCACGGGACCAGCGCGGAAAAGGATCCGACGACCGCGGCGGCGACGGCCTCCAACAACGTTGCTTCCGGCGCGCGTCGCAGCTCGGATACGCCTGACCCGACAGACGATGACATCGGTGCCTGCACGGGCACGGCATCGGTGGCGGGTCGCGCGCGTGCAGATCTCTGGTCGTGGTCAGGGACAGGTGCGCCGATTGCCACCAGTAGACGTCGATACGGTGCGCTCGGGGTCCGGACGTCGCCGTCTTCCCACCGTGCGACATGACGCTCGGAACACGCGACGTTGACACGCTCGCCGCGGGCGCGCGCGTTGATGAGCTCGGCGAAGTCCTTGCGGCTGATCTGGAGGTGATCGAGCCGAAACGACCGCAGGCGTTCGCCCCAGGATCGGTCGCTCGCCTCAGCGCCGGCCGCGAACTCGGCGATGGGATCGCGCAACATCGACGGCTCCACCGGCCACCCCTTACCTTCGGACACCACCTGCTGAACCCTGACGCCGCGCGCGCCGGTTCGGCGTCCCACATCTCCCTCGCGCGGCGACGCCCAACCGAACATCGACTAACGGAGTGCTCTCGTGCCTCGGACAGACTATCTTGACTGATAATCTAACCTGATAATCAGTGTTACGGGTGGAAAGAGTCCGATCGAGCTGTGGATACGGTGGGAGTGCATGGCGAGGACCGCGAGGAAAGTGCTGCTCGGACGGGAAATCGATGACCTGCTGCGGCGGTCGCGTGTTACGCAGGCCGACGCCGGCCGGATCGTCGGTGTCGGCCAGTCGCGCATCGCCGCCGCGATCGCGGGAACCGGCAATCTCACCGCCGAAGCGCTGAAGAAGCTGGTCACCGAATTGGGGATCGGCGATGAGAACTATCTCCAGATCCTGCTCGACCTGCGCGAGGACAACCATCGCCGCGGGTACTGGACCTCGGGCTACCGGCGTGCCTACATCGAGGACCTGCGACTGCTGGTCGATCTCGAAGCCGTGGCCGATCGCCTGCGCGAAACGGCCGCCGAGATCATCCCCGGTCTGCTCCAGCATCCTGACTACATCCGCGCGCTGCACCAACCGTTCCAGCCCGACGACCACGACCCCGACGCCATCACCGTCGACGACTACGTCGAAGCCCGAACCGCGCGCCAGCAGATCCTGTTCACCCGCACGGCACCGGAGTTCCACGCGATCCTGTCCGAATCCTGCCTTCGCCGCACCTACGGCAACGACCAGGTGATGGTCGACCAGCTCAGCCACCTCATCGAACTATCCGGGCGACCCAACATCCAGCTCCAGGTCATGCCCTTCACCCACCAAGCCCCCGGCGCCGGTATGGAAGACCGCTACATCCTGGTCCGTGTCCCCTCACCCGGCGCCGCCGGTGATCTGGAGATGGCCGTGGTCGAAGCGCAAGGCGAGATCCGCTACATCGACGACAAACCCGCCGTCGCGATCCGCGACAAGATCTTCACCCGCCTCACCATGACCGCGCTGAGCCCCGCCGATTCCCGGCAATTCATGCACCACCTGCTGCGCGGACTGCGCAACCGACCCAGCGTCACGCGATAGCCGACCCCCGCGACCACAATCGAACAGGAACCTGTCGATGTCCGAACCCGACTTCGAACCTCGCCATCTCGACACCGCCAAGCCGAGCTCGGCACGCATCTACCTGCACATGATCACCGGCGAGGTCATCTACGAAGCCGACCTCCCCTTCATCGAACAGCTCTATACCGCGATCCCCTTCTACCCCACGTGGGCCCGACACAACCGCGCCTTCCTCGCCCGCGCGGTCCGGCACATGGTCGGCAACGGCATCCGGCAATTCCTCGACATCGGATCGGGACTGCCCGCCGGTGGCAATACCCACGAAGTCGCCCGCGAACTCCTCGCCGACCCGCGCGTGGTCTACGTCGACAACGACGAAGAAGCCATCAACCGTGCCCGCGAACTGCTCACCCGACACCAGCTCCTCGACACCACCGCCATGGTCGACGCCGATCTGCGCCACCCGGCACGCATCCTCGAACACCCCGAGACCCGCAGGCTGCTCGACTTCACCCAGCCCATCGGGCTGCTCTTGATATCGGTGCTGCCCTGGATCACCGACGAAGACGACCCCGCCGCACTCCTCGCCGAACTCCGTCACGCGATGCCGCCCGGTAGCCACCTCGCGATGACCCATGTCTCCCTCGAAGACGCAGGACCCGAAATCAGGACCCAGGTCGCCGCCGGTGCGTCGGTATTCGCCGACGCGAGTACCCCCGTCACCCTGCGAACCCGACAACAGTTCGCGAGCTTCTTCGACGGATGGACACTCACCGAACCCGGAATCACCTACGCCACCGACTGGCACCCCGACACCCCCACCGACACCGAAGACGACGCACGCCGCTGCAACTTCGCCGCTACCGCCACCCTCCCGTAGCGTCGACCGGTGCGGAAACCGGAAAACACGGTCCCGCGCGCTCGAAAGGAAAGGCCCATGCTGCCGACACCGACCGTAAGTCAATTCCGCAAAGCTGCCGCCAGCTCACCCCAACAGGCATGCGTCATGATCTACCGAGACGCCACCCGCACCATCCTCTGGGACGACAAACTCGCCCACAACGGCGACCACGAAGTCCCCCTCGACCAGTGCCTGACCTTGGACCACGACCAATTCGAGGCGATCCAACAAGCCATCAGGACAGGCCAGCCGGTGCGTCACGCGCTCACGATCACCCGAACAAGCGGCAACGGCTACGTTTTCAGCGCCACCGACGGGCACGCGGGAAGCGCCGGAACGGCCAGACTGTACTTCGACCACCACGAATACCGCGCCTTCGCCACAGCGGTGCGAAATCGCGAGTTCGAACGCCGGTCTACTACGTAGCAACCCCCTGTAGCCCTCCGATCTTGTTCGACTGCCCGGCGGTGCCGCTCCTCACCGTCGCCGAACCACGACAGGGCTGCCGGATGTCCGGAGGCAAGCTGTCCGAAACAACAAGCGGGCAGAACCACCCGCCCGAAAGCCGATCTCACAATCCGACGTCGGGCTCCGGCGAGCCGCTGACATCGGGCTGGTCCAGCCCGGTGTGGTCGAGGGGGGCGTGGAGCTCGTCGGCGAGGCGTATCACCTGTTCGCGACGTGCCTGTGCCGGTGTGAGATCGGCTCGGCGTTGTTGCTCGGCGTGGACGCGGTCGATCTCGCTGCGGGTATCGGCGGCGAACCGGTCGGCGGTCGCGTCGACGGCGGCTTCCCCGCGGCGAGTGTGGCTGTTGCGGGTGGTGATGTCATCGGGGCTCGTGTTCAAAACGTCGTCCCATTTGTCGGGCGTTCCGGCGTGGTTGACTGCGTCGCGGTGGGCTTCTCGAGCGTCGCTGCGGGCGCGGGTGCGGGCACGTTCGTGGTCGCCTTGCTGGCGTACGAGTTCATCGATGCGGGTACGCAGGACGTGACGGACGTGGCGTTTGTAGGTAGGTGTGGTGTCGAGGCGTTGGCGGTGGGTCGCGAGTTCGGAACGGGTGGCGTGCAGCGCGCGGGTCGCATCGTGTAGACGGTGCTCGGCATCGAGTGCTGCGCGGATAGCGGTTTGCGCGTCGCGGTGACGCAGAAGCAGTTCATCGATATCGACGCCCTCGGATTGTTCGGGGGATGCTGGAGCGTAGGCAGCGGCGTAGGTGTCGGTGAGCGCGAGCTGCTGGTGAAGTTCGCTCAACCGGTCTGCGAGTTGAGCGTCGGTGAGCGCGAAGAGTGGATCGGCGACCGGCTGCTGGTGCTCGACGTCGCCGATCGGCGCGGGGTGGGTGCGGATCCAGGCTTCGATCTGGGCGCGGCGGTCGAGATCGGTGACGGCTTTCCAATCCCGGCGCAGGATGGCGTGCACGGCGGGAAGGGGTTTGGTGGCCGCGAGGTGGTCGGCGCGCGCGATCATGTGCCGGCTCGGGTCGTGGTCGGGGATACCGGTCTCGCCATTGTCGCGGCATTCTCCGCAGAGCCCGTCGTCGGAGCGCCGCGGCGGCACCGGTGTCGCGTCGCGCGGGCGGCGTTCGATGCTGCACGCGACGCATTCCAGGCCGCGGGCACGTGGGGTGGCGGCTTTGTCGTAGTCGAGCGAATACGCGGCCGGGGTGGGATCTTTGGCTTCGTCACGGCGGTAGCTACGGACGGCGAGATCGGCCTCGCGAGGCGTCGGCACCGCGCGCCGCGGTAGGGGAGGTAGGTGTGAGTCGGGTAGCGCGGGGTCGTCGGTGAGACCGCGGACCTCGTGCGCGTCCGGGCGCGCCCAGGGCTGATCGTCCATTCCGGCGCGGGCGTCGTGGTAGTCCTGCTCATGGCGGCGGGCACGGACCTGCGGGTCGGGCAGCGGGTCGCGGACGAGGTCACGGTCGACTCGGGTGTCATTGTCGCGGGCTGCTCGATGACGGCGAGCGCGGTCGAATACCGGTGAGGGTGGCTCGCGGTCGGGTCGGTCGTCGTGGACGCCGGGGTCGATGGCCGGGGTGCAGGCGTCGATGAGCGCCCGATGTTGCGGAAACTGTTGCCCGGCTTGGCGCAGGCGGGCGGTGGCGACGGGGTAGGCGTAGCGGTAGAGAGTGTCGGTGACCGCGCCGATCACCCAACGCTGCTCGTCATCGAGGTGGTCGGCGAATTGCCGGAATCGGTGCACGGCCGCGCGGATTCGGCCTTCGCGATACAGCTGCGCGATGGCCGCGAGCTCCGGATCGAAACCGGAGGCGGTGATGTTCGCCGGAGTAGACGGCACCGGTGCCGGAACCGGGGCGCGGTTTTCGTGGTGACTGTCGGGTTCGAGATGATCGGGTGGATGCTCGCGGGCCGTCGATGCGGGGGTTGGTGGGGTGGTGGTGTTTTCGCTCATGGGTGGGGTGCTTTCGGTGGGTTTGGTGGTGGGTGTGTGGTGCAGGAGTGCGTCGATGCGCCAGGCGAGAGCGGCGGCGATCTGGTCGGGGCGCAGGCCGGTGCCCTCGTTGTCGGGGATGGCGGCGAGCAGCAGTTCGTAGGCGGTGGCCAGGATCTGGCGGGGCCTCCATTGCGTGGCGGTGGCGCGGTCGACCGCGGCCACGACGCGCGGCCAAGCGGGGTCGTCGACGACCCGGTCGGCGGTGTCGGCGCCGAGAACGTCGGCTAGGTCGGTGATCCAGTCCGGGCGCAGGTTGTGGTCGCGGGCGTCGAGTGCGGAGGCGTCGAGTTCCAGACGCGCCCACAGCGCGGCGGCGGGCATCTCATCGGGCAACGGCCTCAGATCAGCGGCGGTGTGAAGTCGTTCGGTGATGTCGATGCCGGCGCGGGTGGCGAGATCGATGCGTTCGGCGATCACGGGCCAATACGGGTCCTCGACAATGCGGGCTTCGATCTCGCGCACGGTCTCGGCCCACCGGTTGACCGGGCGTGCCGGATCGCCGAGCGCGGCGACGACGCGGGCGTCGAGGACGTCTTGGTGGTCGCGTTCGCGCACCGGGTAGCGGCGCGGACCGGTCGGGCGGATATCGGTGTCCTCGACATGCAAACTCGCCCGCCAGACCGCGAGATCGGCCAACAAGGCGGGGTTGGCGCCGAGCAGAGGTCGCGCCCAGACAGGCGCGGTCAACGGTGTCCATGGCGCGGTCGCGGCCCGGATCTGTGCGGCGAGTTCGCCCAGGACACGCGCGCGAGCGTGGACCTGGGTGGCGCTGGTGTCGAGTCCCGGCGGTAACGCGGGTGTCCACGGCAGCGGCCCGGTCCCGGTCGAGCGCGCATCGCTCGGGTCCAGGCGCCAGTCCAGGACTGCGGCGGGATCGGCGGCGGTGTCGAGTTCACGTTCCTCGATCGCCTCGCGCAAGGCGGTGACCGGGTCGGCACCGGTGCGGGCGAGGGTCGCTAGATGCTGGCGCAGTGTCGGGTAGGCGGGGGCGTCGGTGAGCCCCGGGTGCAGCAGTTCGGCGGCGGCATCGAGGCGTGCGAGTGCGGGTTCGCCGAGGGCGTGTTCGGCGGCGAGACCGAGGGCATCGAGGTAGATATCGAGCGCGCGACCGATACGCCGGTGCGGGTCGAGCGCGTCACGCAGGTGGGTGTGCGCGGACTTCTGAGCCCCGTCACGACCCAGGATCCGCACGAGATTCTCGACTGCGGTGCGTGGGAAGACCGCGTCCTCGCTGTAGAACGAGCCTTCGTCACCGTTGAGCGCGGAAGGGATGTAGGCGTGGTTGGCGTGCACGCCGCGGGTCATCGCGACGTAGAACTGCTGTCGGGTCTCGCCGCCGGTGAGCGCGACATGACATGCGGTGGTGGTGATTCCTTGCGCGGAATCGATCGTCGCCGCATACCCGAGACGCACATTGTGTGCGACGTAGTCGGCAGGCAACCGCACAATCGCCCCGGTTTTGCTGTGGTGTCGGGCGGTGACACTGCCGTCGGAATGCACGGCGGTGACGGTCCAGGCGTAGCCGTTGCGCACCCAATCCCGCACACCGATACGCAGCTTCGGCGCGTTCTGACGGGTGCGGATCGTGTCACCGACCGAGGCGGCGGTGCTGTCGGCGAGCACCACTTCGGGGCCGTCGAGACCACCCTTGCGCAGAAGTCTGTCGGCCCGGGCACGCTCGTTGAGCGCGGTCACGGTGTCGTGGTTGGCGGCCAACATGATCGCGCTACGCCCGGCCGCGTGGTCGGCGGCCCATGCGGTGTAGGCGTCGTCGTGGGTCGCGCCGGTGTGCCCGCCGTGGATTCGGCCGTTGTCCAGATACCAGCCCAGCGCTGCCGGGTCGCCTTGGCGCAGCATCAAACTCGCCGACGCCTCGGCGGTGGAGGCGAACCGCACGACGTGGGTGAGGGTGAGCGTGTGCTCGGGTGCCGCTGTCGCCATGTCGGCGTCGACGCCACCGGCCTCTATCGCGGGAAGCTGGTGGTCATCGCCCAGGCAGCGGATCGTCGCGCCGCGATCGGTGAGGAAGCGCAGCAGTTTCAGGCGTTTGAGGGTGCCGATCTTGACGTGCTCGTCGACGATCACGAGCGTGTCGGTGCCGATGTCGAGGACCCATTGCGGCAGCGGCGGGGGATGTTCCCGTTCGTTGGCGGGGCTGTTCGGGTGCGGTGTGTGCAGGGCGATGACGGTGAGGAGTTTGTCGACGGTTTCGCAGCGCGCGCCGATCGATTCGCCCAGGACCGCGGCGGCGTTGGCGGTGGGCGCGAGCCCGAGCACCGTTCCGCCGCTGGTATTCCACGCGGTGGTGAGCACGGCCATGCCGGTGGTCTTGCCGGTTCCGGCGGGCGCGTTGGCGGTGTGCACGCGCATACCGGAGCCGGCGAAGCCTTCGATCACGCTGCGCTGCCCGGCGTTGAGCACCCGATCCGGGTTGGCGGCGTCGTATCCACGGATCGCCGCGTTCACCACCGCGGGGTCCACGACGCGGGCACCGGGCTGCACCGACAAAGCGATGAGGGCGTCCTCGGCGGCCAGAATCCGGGTGGAGGTGTAGATCTGGGCGCCAGCGGGGGTGTAGCTGCTGGAGTTGTCGCGGCGGCGCAACGCGTCCGGGATGGTGGCCAGTTCGGGCTCGTCGGCGATATCCGGGTCGCCCATCGGAATCGAACGCGCCGGATCCAGGGCCGCATCCAGTACGGCCTCGCTGACGTGTTCCCACTGGCTGCCGGGGATTTTGCCGCGGATCTGGCGTTCGATTTCAGCGCGTACGTTCGCCGCGCGCCAGGTGGAGCGCTGCTCGGCGACGGTCTCGAGGACCCGGTCCGCGGTGCGCGCGATCCACTCCCTGGTGGCGGTGATCCGCGGCGAGCGCACCGGATTCAGTGCCGCCGACACCATCGCGGCGACCGCGTCTCGGCCGCCGAGCAGCGCGACGGCCTCTTCGCGCCAACTGCGCCGCTGCTGGGCGAAGGAGCGCAACAGGTGTTTTGCGGGCCGGGTTTCCAGGGTCGCCTGCTGGGCCAGATCACGGATCTCGATCGGGGTGGGCTCGCGACCGTGCTCGCGTTGGAACACCGCCGCCAGCTCACCGACGCGGGAACGGATCGCGGTTTCGCGCCGCGACCACGCCTGAATCAACCGCAGCGGGATGCCGACGATCTCGCGGATCGGGCGCTTGCCCGGGTCGTTCCCGGCCCGCTCGGCGAACTCCACACCCACCAGCCGCTCGCAGTGGTGCTCGAGGCTGGTGTTGTAGATCTCCGACACCGTGACCACCACCCGGTACAGCGCGGCACCGTCCAAGGTCCGCCAGCGACCGTCGGCGGTGCGGACACGGTTGGCTATCAACACGTGTGTGTGCAGATCAGGGTCACCGGCACGCGAATCCCTGTGGAAAAAGCACGCGGCGACGATGCCCTCGACGTCGACCTGGCGGACGCCGTTGCGACCGAGTCGGGTGTAGATGCCGTGGCGCTCCAACCACCGCAACGCATCCGCCACCGCGGCGCGGTGGGCGGCCTCGATCTTCGCCGACACCGATAGCGGTGCGACTGCCCACAACGCCGACACCGACTTCACCGGAGAAAAAGTGACGTCGAAACCCGCGACTGCTGTGGCGGGTGGGCGTGAGTTTTTCGCGATCCATCCCGACAACTCACGCGCGTTCAGTGGTGGCCGTTGGTACTCGTCGGTGAACATATCGAACGCGACATGTGTGCGGATTCGCCTGCGATCCGACTCCGAAAGTGGAGCGTCGGCCGGTCTTCCGTGCGCGATATTGTGTTCGACATACGCCTTCGCGCACCGTTTTCGAAAATCGGAATTCGGTGCGTAAACGCGAAAAGGATTACCCAACCGCGACGCCTTATTGGCCGCATCGCTGGCTTGTTTCGGTGTCGAACCGGCCGCCGAAGCGTGGTGGAAGACCGTCTCCTCGATCGATTCGGCGTCTGGATGGCGACCCAGTCCGAACAGGGACTTCATCTGAGACTCGGTCACTTCCGCGCCGATATCGATCCCGAGTGAGGCCAAACCGGTACCGCTCCACACGCCAGGAGACTCGCCGTGGGCGGAGTAATAATCGGACAGCGGTGATCGGCCGCGGGAGTTGATGTCGTTCGCGGCTATATTTCGCAGGTAATACTGGTAGCCATTGCCTGCGACGACTTTATGGATCGTCGCGGTCATAAATCCATCGAGCGCCCCGGCTCGACGAAAGTCGAGCGATCCAGGTTATGCAGATTTCGGCTGTTTACGAAAAATCCCAGTACGAGACCGGATCGTTACCAAAATGGGCTGGGGGAGGGTCCTGGATGCAAGAGGTGTGCTTGACAAAAAGAATGGGGATGAAGGGGGTGGATGAGTGTATGGATGGTGGGGGGTGGATGGTCAGGTGGGCTTGTGGATGGCTGGGGACGGATTGGGGAGCGGTGTGCGGGTGATCGGTGAGTGCGTAGGGACTGGGGCGGGTAGGAACCGGAACGGGTGACCCGGTTCCTACCGTGATCACAGCTGTCGGGTGCCCGACGGTCGGGTGGGCACGCTCACCGGTGCTGCCGGGTCCGGACCGCCGCGAGCGGGTCGAGGTCGGGATCGAGGGTCAGGGCGGTGAGGGTGTGGCCGTGGCAGGGTTTGGGCGCGCACCAGCAGCCGAGCACCCGGCGGGCGAGTTCGCCGCGACGCAGGCGGGCGAGGAGGTCGGGTTGGTCGGCGAGGTGGCGGGCGTGAGCGGCGAGCACGTCGTCGCGGTTGCCGTCGCGTCCGAGGACGAAGGGGTTGCCCCAGCTGCTGGTGCGATCGATGGGCACGAACAGGTCGTGGCGGCGTGCCCACTCGATCAGGTGCGCGTGTCCGGCGGCGGCGCGCATCGACACCACGACCGAGCGGCCGGTGGCCAGGGTCTGGTGCAGTTCGGTGATCGTGAGGTGCGCGGGGTCACTCGGCGGCGCGGGATGAGTCATGGCGTAGTGGTCCTTCCGGTCAGGGTGGTCGAATGGCGGGTGCGGACCCTCGGTCCGTGCATCGCCAGCGTGGACGGCCGGTCGCGGCGCGGTGCCGGTCAGCCCGGTGGGGCGGGGACGCGGGTCCATCCGCGGGACTGACACGTGTAGTGGCGGTCGTCGAGTCCGACGACGTCGCCGACCGACAGTGACCGGAGTCGCATGCCGTACCAGGTGTCGGTGTGGATCTGGTCGTCGTCGTGTTCGGGGTGGTCGTTGAAGGCGGCGAAGACGCGCTCGAGCAGAGCCTGGTCGGTGTCGGTAGCGGGGTCGACGCGCAGTATGTAGGTGTAGGCCAGTGTGAGGGGTGCGTCGGGCCGGTATCCGGTCAGCAGGGCGGTGGGGTCGGTGTTGAGGTAGACCCGCACCCGGACCTCGGTCGGGCGGCGGGGTGCGAGCGGGGCGTCGCGCAGCGCCGCCAGGGCGCGGCGCGCTCGGTTCGGGAGTCGATGCACGGTGGTGTTCCTGTCGGATCGGGAGTGGTGGACCGGTCCGCCGCAGGGGTCGACACCGCGGCGGACCGGCGAACGGGAGGGAACCGAGCAGGGGCGGGTCAGGCCGCCGCTGCGGTGCGGCGGGTGGTGGGCACGAGTCCGAGGTCGATCCGGCAGTCGGTGCAGTAGTTGTCGGCGTGCACGATGCCGTTTCGGGCGCAGGCGTCGCAGCGTCCGATGCGCTGCCCGGCACCGAGCGCGGACCCGCCCCGGCGCGGCCGTCGCGCGGCGGCAGGACGGGGTGCGCGTTCGGGCTGTTCGAGGTTGGCCGCCATCCACCGGGTGATCAGCCGCCAGGTCGGTCCGGTGTTCGCCGCGGCGGCCCGCACCCGATCCAGCAAAGCCCGCACCTGGACAGGATGAGCGGCGGCGATGTAGGCGCAGCGGGATTCGACGAAGGTCTGCATCTCGAACCCGGCGGGCAGGGCGGGGATGCCGGGGTGGCCGTCGGCGCGGCAGACATCGCAGAGCCCGTCGTCGCTGACGATCACTCCGTGGCGGGTGTGGAAGGGGCGGCGGTCGCCGGAGGGCCGGTCGATCCAGCAGCCCACGCACGGCCACCCGAGATACGGGGTCATCGCAGCGAGGTCGTAGTCCAACCCTGAGCCCTGCCAGGTGGACTCGCGGACGTCGAGTTCGCTGTAGGGCAGATACTCGTCACGGTCGCTGGGGACCGCGAGCCCGGTCCTGCGGGCGGCGAAGCGGGACTGGTCGGCCGGGGTGATCCGCGGCGGGTACTGCGGGCGGGTGCGTCGGGCACGCGCGCCGCGCGCCCAGGCCGAAGGCTTGGGCTCGGTGTCGTGCTCGCGCAGGAACTCCCGTGCCGCGTCCGCGAGACCGGCGTGACGGCGCTCGGGCGCGATGTGGCGTTCGGGCAGCTCGGGGGCGAGGAGATGGCGGTCGGCTTCGGTGTAGCACTCGGCGACGTGCAGGAAGTACGAGCGGTCCCACAATTCGGCCTGCACGTGCGCCCACAGCTGCCCGGCCTTCTTCCGGGGCTCGGGAACCGGCGGGGTGCGGTCGTCGTCGACGGCGGTGTCGATCGTGTACAACCGCTGCGCGGCATAGCCCGCGTATTCACGGTGGCGGCGCTCGGCGACGGCCAGGTCCCGGCGGCGGTGGCGCAGACTCACCAGCCCGGTGGTGGGTGCGGGGATGCGGGCGCGGCGGGCGGCGACCTTCTCGGGCTGGTAGCGGGCGGCGTCGGTCGCCGCAGACGGGGTGGCGGTGTCGCGGTCGCGGTAGCGGCGCTCGCGGATGGAGCGACGCACCCATTCGGCCGCCTCGATCGAGGTCTCGGACTGCTGGGGGAGCTCGGGCCGGTACAGACCCGGGTCACCCTCGGCGGTGTGCTCGACGATCATCGACCGCAGCTCGGGGCGGGACTTGGCCATCCACCCCAGCTGACGCGCCGCGGTCTTCCACGGCGAGCGGGTCAGCATCTCGGCAGCGCGATCGAGGAAGGCACGCTCGGCCGGGGACGCGAGAGCCAGCACGGCGGTGAAGCGTTCTCGCGCGGCGTCGGGATCGGTGTCGAGGAGGTATTCGATCTCTCCGAGCGCGGCGGCGAACGGGGACACGGTCTGCACGGGATCGGTGACAACGTCGGTGACGGTCTCGGTGACAGAGGCGGTGGTTTCGGGTGCGTTCAACGTGGCGGTCATCACTGGGTTCCTGTTCTGTCGTCTGGAAACAGCTCGGCCCCGCGCCGGACGCACGCACACGCGTACGTAACCCCGGCACGGGGCTGGGCGGCTGGTCGTCTGACCCGCCTGAGTGCGGCCGACCAGGGTGGGAGCCCGACGCGGCGGAGGGAACGCGCCGAAGCGGGCGGCGCTGAATTCGCTGCGCCCAATCACTCGGCCGCCGGGTACGAGACAGCCGGCGCGCCGGGCGAATTCGGTGACGGCCGGGCGCGGGGCCCGCAGCCGTGGCGGGATCACGCCCTGGTAGCACTCAGCAAGGCGGGGCAGACGGCCAGAGGCCCAGCCCTCACCAACCGCCACACCCGCCCGCTCACGTGCCCAGCACCAGGCATCAGGTGTGCGGGTCATCGGGGCGGTCGATGGCCGCCCACGCCTGTTGCCAGGCGGCGGTGAAGCTGGTGCCATTCTCGGCGGCGCTGATGCCCTCGTCGTGGGACTGTGTCGCGTCGTAGATGACGACGGTCCAGCTGTCGATGTCGCTGCGCCGGGCAGCGAGTCCGGCGTCGATGCTGGTGATCAGGACGTAGAGGGTGCCGCTCGGGTCGATGATCGGCCCGGCGTCGGCTTCGATGGCCACGAACGCGAAGGCGGGCATTCCGCCGGTGTCGACGACGCGGGGATTGCCGCCGATCCCGGTCAGGAACTCGACTTCGGGACCGTGGGCGGCGAGCAGCGGTGCCGCGATGTGTTCGGGCGCGGGAAAATTGGGTGAGTCGATGGACATTGCGCCTCCTGTCTGTCGCCGGGCCGGTGCACCCACCCCGCGAAGGCCCGGCGACAGTGCGCGTGAGTTCGAGCCGGGTTGGGTGGGGGTCTCGCGAGCGCGTGCCGCGGCGACCCCGCGTGTCGCGGTCGGTGGCTGTGCCGGGTAGAAGTCAGTGCTGCGTGGCGGATTCGAGCGGGTCCACCGATTCGATGAACCGCAGCGGCACCAGCACCGCAGCGAGTCCGAGGCGGGCGTGAGTGCGGACGACGATGTGACGGTGACCGACCGCCAGGACGTGGACACGGTGGCAATGCCCGCCGCGGGTCGTGATCGTGGCCCCGGTCGCTGTACGGCGCAGCCGGTGCAACTCGACCGCGATCAACGCGAGCCGACCATGCCCGCTGTCTGCGCCGTCCGCTCCGGGTTCGGCCGGTTCGGTGTCGGTGATGACGGTGAGGCGTTGGGCTATGACCCGGCGCAGGCGACGGATCCCTTCCCACGGGCTGGCCTCACCGGCGAGGGCATCGAGACGGTCGAGCAGATGGCGCAGGAACCGGATCTGGATCGTGGCCGTCTCACGCGGGTCATCGGCGCTCACTGCACACCCCGCTCCCCGGTCAGGCCACCAACCGGCCGTGCGCGCCGGTACTGGTGCTGGTCACCGTCTCGAAACCGGGGTGGCGCGGTCGGCGGCGGGCGCGGGTTGCGATCGCTTCGCTGGTGGTGCGCACCGCGTCGGTGGTCGGGCTCGGTTCGGCGTGCAGGCGCAGGTCGTAGCAGTCCTCGCGGACCGGGCGGCGCACCCAGCTGCGGACCTCGACCTCGACCGGGACCTCGATCACCTCGACGCCGGTGGCTGGGTGCGACCGGTGGTCGAGAGCCTGGGTGTCGGCGGTGCCGAGCCGGGCTGCGGCGAGGGCGAGGACCCTGGACAGGGCGGCGTCGGGTGAATGGGCGTGACCGCGGTAGAGCAGCCCCAGCCACGCCCAGTCCTCGGGCGCCAACTCGGTCAGCGCCGCAGCCATCGCGGCGCGCGCTCGCGTGGGCGCGCGCTCGGCGAGCGCGATCAACGCGGACGCCGCCGCTGTCGACGCGGTGACCGCGGGCGCTTCGGTAGGGACTGGCTCGCTCATCTGGGGATCTCCTGGTCCGGGTGAGACAGCGGTGGATCCACACCACTCGCGTGGATCCACCGCTGTCGAGAGGGTGGGTTCGATTCAGGGCTGTTCTTCGCGCATCTGCGACTCGCGGCAGATCCGCTGCCAGGTGCGCACGAGTCGATCACCGGGCCGCAGGGCCGCGACGGCCTCTGCGCGGTCGCTGGACTCGCACCACAGCTGCCCGTCGGGGCCGAGCACGCTGTACCAGCGGGTCGGCTCCCAGTCACCGTGGTCGCGGGTGTCGGTCGAGTTCTCGGGATTGTGCACGCGGTGGTCGACCTTTCGACAGTGGATCGGCGCACGCGGGCGGGGCGCGCGGGATGCGAGAAGGGCGCGCGATCGCTTCCGCGAGCGCCGCTGACGCCGGGCGCGCGCGGAGGTCGGAGTCGCGCGGGACGGGTTTCTAGAACGAGGGCTCCTCGCCTCCGCCGAATCCGCCGCCGAACCCTCCGCCGAATCCGCTACCGGTGGTGGCCCAGGGATCGTCGTCGCCGCTGCGGTTGCCGGTTGCCGCGCCGACGAGCTCGCGGGAGCGATCGCTGCTATCGTTCGTGTTGGTGTGGTTGGGCTTTCGTTTGGTGACCTTGGCGGTGGCGTAGCGCAGCGAGGGACCGACCTCGTCGACCTCGAGCTCGACGACGGTGCGTTTCTCGCCTTCGCGGGTCTGGTAGCTGCGCTGCTTGAGACGGCCGCTGACCAGAACACGCGCTCCGCGGGTCAGCGACTCCGCGGCGTTCTCGGCGGCCTCTCGCCAGAGGCTGCACCGCAGGAACAGCGCTTCGCTGTCCTTCCACTGGTTGGTGTTGCGGTCGAAATATCGCGGGGTGGATGCGACGGTGAAATTCGCGACCGCGATACCAGCGGGCGTGAATTTCAGCTCTACGTCCGCCGTGAGATTCCCTATCACGGTGATGACGGTGTCTCCGGCCATAGCAGTTCTCCTCGAAGTTCGATGATCAACAGGGACAGATGAATTCGCGCGGGATCAGCGCACGGGTGCGGCTCCGAGCCGGTCGTGTTCGGTGTCGGTACGCGGCTGGTCGCCGCGCTGGTGGCGGGGTTCGGGGTCGGCGGTTTCGTTGAGCGCGGTGAGCACGTCGGTGACCGAGTGCGCGGGGCGGGCGTGGCCGTCGCCGATGAGCTGGTGACAGCCAAGCGACGTCGAGAGGGGGCCGGGCACAGCCAGCACCGGGCGGTGCAGCCGCCGCGCCCACCGCGCGGTGGACAGGGTGCCTGAGCGCAGCCCGGCCTCGGGGATCACCAGCTGCCGCGACATCGCCGCGACCAGTCGATTGCGCGCCAGCAACCGCGCACGGTCGACACCCTCGCGCGGCGGGTATTCCGACACGATCGCGCCGGTCTCGGCGACGGCGTCGAACACCTCGGCGTGCGCGGTGGGATAGACGCGGTCGATCCCGGCCGCGGACACGAGCGTGGTCGGCGCGCCGTGGTCGAGGGCGGCTTGGTGGGCGAGCACGTCCACGCCGAAAGCGCCGCCGCTGACCATGTGCACACCCCGCACCGCCAACGCGCCTGCGATCTCGGCGGTGATGCGGGCACCGCGCGGCGAGACCGCCCGCGTACCGATGACACCGACGCGGGTCAGCACCGAGACCGGGTCGATGGTGCCGCGTACCCAGACCGCCACCGGCGCGTCCAGATACCGGTCGTCGGGGGAGTCGAGGTCGTCGAATCCCAGTCCGGTCCAAGCGGGATCGTGGGGGGTGAGCAACCACGCCCCGATGTCGGTGGCGCGGTCGAGATCGCGGGCAGCCAGCTCGGCCACCGACAACCTCGAACCGGGTCCGGCCGGGAGCGCGCCGATCCGGTCGGCGGCCTCCTCGATGTCGGTGGCGGCCGAGCGAGTGGCCGCGAGCGCGCGGGCAGTGGTGGCCGGGGTGAGCGCGGCGCGGGCCAGGATCGCCCACGCCCGCAGCCGTGTATCGGAGACCGTGGCGATCGTGTGCATGGCAATGCTCCTCGAAAGTGGTGGTGCCGGGCCGGTTGCCGGGGCGGGAGAATCGCGGCCTGCCTGGGCACCGGAGTCGGGTGTCGCAGGGTTGGTCAGCCGGGTGCGATGGTGATGCCGGTGAGGTGTGCAGGGCGTGGCGCCAGTCGGCGAAGCGGGTGTTTAGGTGCTGGTCGGGGATCCGGTGTCTGCAGTCACCTCCGGCGTAACCCCCCACCCGTCGCAATCGTGGGTGACCGCAGCCAGACACAGCTCGCCGTCCCAGACCCGGACTTCGCTCGCGTCCGTCTCGCCGGCCGGGTCCGCGGTGAGATCGTCATCGCCGCGACAGAACTGGAGACGCAGGCCCGCACCGGCCGTCGCGACGGTGGGTACCGTCGATCGCGAGACCGGTTCGGCGGTCGAGGGGTTCGGGGTGGGATCGAGCATGCGGGTACCCCAGACTCCGGTGGTCGAGGGCAGCGGTGGACGAACGAACCGACACTGGCGGGCGGCACCTGGCCGGACTCGCCCGCCCGTGTCGTATTCCGTGGTACCGGATCTCAGGAGGGGCAGGTGTCGGAGAGTTCGACGGAGAAGGTGTTCGGGTAGACGGTGATGACGAGCCAGGCCGCAGTGTCGGGTCCGCGCAGCGTGTCGATGAACGCGGCCCCGTCCTCGCCGAGAGACTCCGTCAGCGGCAGGTATTCGACGAAGTCGTCACCCAGCGGCGGGCCGTGATGCCAGTGGGTGCCGTATCCGTGGCCATGGGCGTAGACGACATGCATCTTGCTGTCCGGGTGATCGGCCGCGGTGCGGGCTTGGCGGGGCAGACCGTTGCTGGCCAGATAGATGCCGTCGTCTTTGACCCAGATAAGCGACGGCGACCCCACGCCGGTGTTGTCGAAGGGCGGAAGCGAGTGTTCGGCGGCGGCCATGGCGTGCTCGGCGAGGTCGAGTACGTCGGCGCGGGGAAACCACAGTTTGGCGCAGGTCATCGCGGTGAGGTGTCCTTCCTGGTGGTGCCGGTATCGGTGGCCGGTGCCGCGGCGGATTGCTGGACCAGGCATCGCCAGATGCGCGCGCGGCTGCGGGTGGCGGGGGTGAGCGCGGTGAGCAGTGCCGGGTCCAGCCCGCGGTAATAGTCACTGCCCTCGATCTCGTGGCGGTGGGCCAGTTCGACCCGGACCCGGTCGCCGGACCCGCCGCTGCGGGCGAGGCGGTAGAGCAGCTGATGCGCGGTGACCTCGCCGGTGGTGTCGGCGATCGCGGCGGTCAACACCGTGTCCCAGCTGGTCGTGGCCCAGGCCGCGACCGCGTCGGCGGCCGGGGTGCGATCGCTGCGGAGCAACCGCTGCCCCTCCGGCAAATGCTCGCGCAGATACGTCAGCGCGAAGGCGTCGATATCGGTGGCGGCGGGCACGGTGACCGCGACCGCGCGTGGTCCGGTGAGCCGATAGCGCGAAGCGAGCCGGTCCTCGGCCTCGACCCCGTCGAGCCAGTGCCTGCGGTCTCGGCCGAGCACGTATTCACCGCCGGGCGGGTCGTCGAAGGCGTCGATCAACTCGGCGCGGCAGGCCGGACTGCTGGCTTCGGCCAGGGTGGCGTCGCGGAAATCGCGCCAGTCGTCCCATTCCCAGCCGTGACCGACATCGATCACCACCGATCGGCAGTCGGCGACGACGCCGTCGACATACACCGACACCCAGGTCTGGGCGGACGGGTCACGGACCACCACGACTTCCACGTTCGGATCCGGCATGATGTCTCTCCTTCCAGCTGCGGTCGATGGGTCATCGGCGCAGGTAGCGGGGGCGGGAGCGGGAGTAGCGCAGCCCGTTGGCGATAGTGCGATCCGCCTCGCTGCTGGTGAAGCCCTCGACCCCGACGTGCACCGCGGCGGCGTCCGCGAGCACGGTGCGGGCGTGGTGTTCGCTGATCTCGTCGGCGGCCACCAGCCGTCCCAGCACGAGCGCGGACCGGAACAGGGTGTGGTTGCGCAGATGGACTCGTGCGCTGGCGACGCGGTGGGCTTCCCCGGCGAGGATGGCCGCGAGGTAGGCGTCGGGATGCGTCGCACCCGCGCAGGACCGAATCGTGGGCGCGGGTGGTGGCGGGGTGAGCAGAACGACGAGCTCGGCAGGCAGTTCGGCGACCGGATGCTCGGCGGCGACGATGTAGTCGCCGTGGCGGGTCCGTGATCCGGGCGCGATGACGTAGCCGCCGTGCCCGCGGGTGTCGATGCCGTCCCCGAGACGGCCGATGCTGCACGGCAACCGCGGCGTCTGCGGGGCCCGGTAGTAGAGATGCCAGCCGTGCGGGGTCGCCACCGTCCACGTCACCGGCACCGGCGCGCTTGAGCGTGCGTCGAGCCGGGTCATGGCGTCGGCGAATCCGGTGGCGGGCGGGCTCATATGGCGGGGGTCGAGGTCGATCACGCACAACCCGGCAGGGCCGGTCGCGATCGCCACGTTGCGGGCCGGGTCCTGATCCCACCACCGGTTGATGCGGGCCGGGTCGGTGGAGGCGTGGTCGGGCCAGCGTTTGAACACCGGCGGCTTCTTTGCGCCGGGCCGGATCGGGAACACCGGCCACCCGCGCGCCGCGATGTCGAGAGCGAATGCCCGCAGGTCCACGACGTCGGCCTGCGCCGACGTGGCGGTCACCACCGCGGTCCCACGTGGCGGGCGGTGCGGGCGATCCACACTGCGGTGGCGTGCAACTCGCGCACGCGTGCACAGACCGCCTCGAGGGTGGCAGGCGGGTCGGGGTCGGCGGGCAGGCGCGGGTAGTCGAGATGGTCGGCGCGCAGCAGTAGATGCCAGGACAAGCTCATCTGGTCGAACACGCGCACGGTGGCGCGGAAGCCGCCGTCGGCCTCGACGGTGACGGTGATGTCGGCGGGCTGGGCGTCGACCAGGCACAGGCTGCGGGCGCGATAGCCGTTGTCGTCGGTGCGGGCCAGGGCCTCGATGGCGGGTTCGTCGGGGGTGCGCACAACTGACTCCTTCGGAGAAGGCCGGAGAAGGCCGGGACGCGGCCCCGGTGCGCCCGAAACTCCTCCGGGCGCACCGGGACCGCGGGGATGCCGAGACGGTCAGGCCGCGTCGGGCAGGTCCTGCTCGTCGGCCTCGGTCTCCTCGTCCGCGTCGAGATCAACGACGCCATCGGCCCCGGTGTCGCCGGGTTCGCCGGTGGCGGTGGGGTTGTCGATGTCGATGTCGACGGCCTTGATCTCGCCGAGGGCGGCGAGTTCGACCGGGACCAGCGGGTAGCCGAGTTCGCGCAGGAAGCTCAGGTAGCGGCGTACGGCGGATTCGGTGTAGCGCCACAGGTCCTTGTCGGCGCGGTGCTCGTAGCCACCCAGCACCAGCGCGAGCGCGATGACCTGGGCGCGGGCGGGTTTGGTGGTGTCGAGGGTGGCGAGAATGTCGAGGCGGGACCGGTAGCCCTCGATGCCCAGCAGCTTGAGCGCGGAGTCGAAGGCGTGGTACTCGCCGGTCAGTCCCGGATCGGCCAGCAGGGACCGGGTCATGAACAACGCGGCTTGGGTAGGCGGGGTCTTGCGGGCCAGCAGCCGGGTGACGAACTCGATACGGGTCGCCTTGGCGGCCAGACCGAGCTTGTTGAGCTCGCGGACCCGCCGCCGCGCGGCCCGCTCGATCTCGGCCGCCTGCGCCGCGGCTTCGGCTGCCGCTTCGGCGGCGGCGCGCCGATCCGCGGCGACCTGCTCCTGATCGACCTGACCGAAACGGGTACCGCGCTCGCCGAGGTGCTCGCCCTCACCGACCTCACCGGCATCGGTGTCGGTGTCGTCTGCGTTGTCGGGCTCGGTGTCGACGCGTTCGCGCAACCCTGTCGCATCCAACAGGTCGCGGGGCAGGAAGTACTCGCACAGCAGCTGGTCGCGCTGCTCGACTTCGCGCGCGTGGCGCAACCCCTCGGCGGGCTCGGCGTCGGGCTGATCGCGGGTATCCCAGTCCACGGTGTCGGGGTCAACGATATGGCCGGACTCGATTTCGACCCACACCTGCTCCTCGGCAATCTCGAACCACGCCAGCCACGCTTCGGGATGGGCTCGGATGTGCTCGAATTCGACGGCGTTGCCGTCCGCGTCGACGAGTTCGCCCGCGCACAACAGTCCCATGTCGGCGTCATCGAGGTCGGGGTAGTCGGTGAGGATCCCGAGCCCGGCCTGGGCATACGGGAGGGCGTCGGCGAGGTAGGCGCGGCGTTCGGCGCGATCGGCGGCGATCCGGTTGGCCTCGTAGTCGAACACCCCGCTGCGGACGTTGAGCAGCCGCCGGACGGCGTCGAGGTCGCCGACGTTCTCGTATTCGGCGATGACCGCGGCGTGGGTCAGGTCGTACTGGTCGTCGTCGATCAGAGTGCGCGCGGTGGGCGAGGTACCGACCTTGCCGACGAGTTTGACCTCGTCGCGTTTGGTCTGCAACGCCTTCGCGACGCGGGTGACCGAGGCGCCGAGGTCGAGCATCGCCGCGATCCCGGCGGCGCGGTCGCTGTTGGTGAGCGGGATGCGGCGGTCGTTGAGGGTGATCTGTTCGGTGATGCGCTCGATCTCGGCCTCGTTGGTGTCCACGCTCGGGTCGAAATCGCGGATGTAGACCGGCACCTCGGGCAGTTCGTAGGCCAGCGCGATCAGGGTTCGGACCTGCCCGTCGCGCACCACCAGACGGCCGTCGGGCATCCGGATCACCAGGATCGGGTCCCGGACACCGTGTTCGCGGATCGACTCGGTGACTTCCGGGTGGTCCTCGAGCTGGAAGGTCTCGCGCACGTTCTTGTCGATCTCGAGCAGGGCGGGATTCACGGTCGGGCCGGTGCACAACCGGTCGAGGGACCCGGGTGCCTCGTCGGTGTCGGCTTCGCCGGGGCCCGAGCCGCGGTGTTCGGTGTCGGTGGGGGCGGGACCGGGTGCCGGGTCGACGGCGGGGGCATGCTCGGCGATGTCGGTGTCGGTGGTGGGCGTGTCGGTGTCGGTGGGCATCGAGATGGGCTCCTATCGTGAAAGAGGCAGGGACCGGCCAGCTTTGGACTGGCTGGTCCCTGCCTCGTGGGATGGGACTTCGATGGATGGGGCGAAAGCGCGGGCTAACCGCCCGCGGGCTTGGTGAGGTCCGGGGGGTCGCCATCGATGACGATGTCGAGGTCGTCGCGGGCGATGGCGATCTCGGCATCGATGCCGCCGTGTTTGTGGTGCACGTCGCGGTAGCAGGCGCGGCACACGACCCCGGAGATCGAATCGGCGCTGCCCTTGCCGCTGGCGTGACAGCACGGTGTCAGCACCGCCGTGTGGTGAGTGGCGAATCTGATGACGACACAGCCTTCGGCGTCGAGGCCGAGGATGTCCTCGACAGCATCGAAACCCGCGGGCAGTCGCAGTTCTCGCTTCTTCTTCGTCATGGGCAGATGTCCTTCCAGGGTTCGGAGGGGTTCTGTCGGCGCGAAGCAACACGAGATCGCGGTCGCCGCGCGATGTCGGTGACCGTGTGGCCGGTGGCGAGATCGAGGGACACCGGAACGGCCAGCGGTCCCGGGCTGCCGATGTCGCTTCCGACCGCGTGCGGGCGCTCGGGACAGGGGTGCTACTTCTTGGGGCGGGGGGCGACGTTGATCGGGCGCAGGTACCGGGCGCCGTGCGGGGATTCGGGGTCGGTGTAGCCCCAGTGCTTGGCTTTCCAGTCCGGGTACTGCTCGCGCCAGCGGTCCACGGTGTCGGGGCCCAGCGCGGTCACCGCGCCGGCGGCGCCGAAGTGCTCGGCGGTGTCGAATTCGGCACGGGTCAGAACAACGGTTTCGGCCATGGGCGTAACTCCTTCGGAAAAGCAGGGACAGGGATATCGAGCGGGAGAGTGGTCCTCGGGTGCGGGTCAGACGAGGGTCATCGCGGTGAGGGCAAGGTCGTCGAGGTCGTCGGCGCGGTCGGGGTCGGGGATGGTCTGGGAGTAGCTGGTGACCGCGTTGGCGATCCCGGCGGCGGTGAGCTGTCCCCCGGCGATGAAGTGCGACAAAATCCCCGAGCGCTCGTCCTCGGTGAACCCGAGCTTCTTCGACACGACCTCGAGGGTGCGGTCGGGCTGGGTCACCGGGGTCCCGGCGTGGCGCTCGAGTTCTTCGACCCGGGCGGTCAGGAACTCCGGCGACATCCACTCCGAGACCTTGTCGCGGGTCTCGGCGGTGATGACCGCGAGCCGTTTACGCTGGGTGTCCTGCGACCACGAGCGGGTGCCGCCGATTTCGAGGCGGTCCCCGACGTGGCGTTTGGTGAACGCGAACAACGGCAGCGTGAGCCCGTTGCCGCAGATCTGCACCACCAGTTCCGGTTTCAACGTGACCGCGTGGTGGCCGATCTCGGAGTTGGAGAACCGCAACCCGGCGAACACCACCGGCTCCGAACCGGGCCGGTAGCCGCGGCCTTCCCGCGCGGCCAGCCGCCGCCCGGTCTCGATCTGCCCGGCCACACGACGGCGCTCGGCCTCGAGGTCGGGGTTGGCGAACGGGGTCCGATAGTTCTCCAGGAACGTCGGCGCGAGGGTGCGGATCTTCGGCGAATACACCTTGCAGTGCATCGAGGACTCCGACAGATCACACGAGCGCACCGTGACGTCGGTGTCGGCCAGGCGGATACCGTCGAGCACCGCGGTGAGCACGTCGAGGTTGTCGATGATCCCGTAGCGGTCCGACAGCACCGCCCGCAACACCCCCGGCTCACCGGGCGTGGAGGAGGTGAACAACCGCAGCAGGAACGAGCGCTCGTCCGGCCCACCGGGCAGACGCGGATCGTCGGGGCCGTGCAGCAGGCCGTTGACGTTGGCGTCGTAGAGATCGGTGCGCTGTATCTCCCGCAGCGACTTCAGGTACCCGGCGGGGATCTTCAGCTTCGACCCCAGATGCGAATCCGCGGCACCGGTCGGCCGATACAGGCCATCGACAGGGGTGACACCGCGGTCGTCGAGGACCGGCTCCACACCCGACAGCTGCAACAGCCCGTCGCAGGCGCGCAGCGCCGACGCGGGGGCCAGGACGTCGAGTTTGGCGGCCTGCTGATCGTTGAGCAGACCGACGAGGTCTCCCAACTCGGCGTGACGCACACACGAGGCGATCGACATGACGGTGTATTCCTCTCTGGGACAGGCGGATACGACGCGACACCCACCGGGTGCGGCGGGTGTCGCTGGCAGGAAGGGGCGCAAGGGCAGTTGCAGGGATCACAGACAGCACGGGCCGATTCGACCGCCTCGCCATAGGCGAAGGCGTCGGGCGCGTGAGGTTGCTCGAGCGCGGTGACCTGCGTGCGCCTCGGGCTGGTGAGTGCGGTTCAGGTGTCAGGGGTGAGCCGGGTCGGCCTCGGCCGCGACGTCGAAGACGAGGTTGTCGATCTGTTGGATGAGTTCTTCGACGGCGTCGAGCTGTTCGGAGGTGAGGCCGGGAATACGCACGATCGCGGTGGTGCCGAAGGAATCCTCGTGCTGTCGGCCCGCCTCGGCGTCGGCCTCGGTGTCGAAGGCATGCAGGTAGAACTCTCTGCTCGCGCCGCCCTGCTGGATGTAGACGAAGGATGTCTTCGGAGCCGCAGCACCCGCGAGCCATGCGGACAGGCGCCGGATCGGGTGCAGAATGTGATGCGCCCGGTCCTGCGGGTCGCACTCGTCGTAGTCGCGTTCCTCCCCGATCTCCGCATAGGCCAGGACCGCACGCAGGTCCGCCAGCACCGCAGGCGTGAGGCTCAGGTCGGTGTCGAGCATCATTGAAACTCCTCGGGTGGCTGCGATCAGCAGTACGGATCGGCGCGGGTCAGTTCCGCTGGCGCAGGGTCTGCACGAGCGCCCAGGCCGCATCGGCCTCGGCGCGGGCGGCGGCCAGACGCCGGTAGCCGTGCTGCTGGAGCACGTCGATGGTCCCGAGAGCGGTGGCCGCGTCCTGGCGGCGCTGGTCGGCGCAGAAGTGGCGATGGCGGGCGGCACGGTCGTCGGTGAGGAACTCTCGGCGGTGATCTCGATGACGGTGTCGGACACCAGTTCCCGCAGGTCCGCATCGGCGGTGGTGAGAGGATGGCCCAGTTCGAGGTGCAGGCGTCCGGGCTCGCCCAGGCACACCGCCGCCGCGGCCCCGCGGCCGGGCTCTCCGGGGACGAACCGGGCCAGCACCCGCGGGTTGCCCAGGGGCTCGCCTTGGGCGCGCAGGCCGAAGAACCGCACGATCACCATCGACCGGCGTTCGGGGATGCCGTCGACCAGGACGGTGTGTTCGCCCATGTCGGTGAACACCGTCCCGGTCAGGGGTGCCTCGTCGGTGCGGAACAGCGTGTAGGAGGCCCCGTAATCGGTGGAGTTCGTGTCGGTGCTGAGGCTGAAACCTGGTGTGGGCATGACGAATCCGGGCTCCTGTCCAATCGGCGGGTACGAGGGGTGGCGGTTTTTCAGCTGGCGCGGGTGGCCCGGTCCCACGGCGCCACCACGGCACCGGCGCGTGCTCGGGTGCGGGCGCGTCGGCGGCGCGCGAGGGCGGTGTCGGCGAATTCGGTGGTGACGATCTCGGTGCGCGGGGCGGGGTGATGCCAGTGCGGGTCGTGGAAGGCGGTGTTGACACTGCATCCGGGCTCGAGGGCGATGCCGGTGCCGGAGGAGAAACGCTTGTATTCGGCGTCGCCTTGCCCTTCGAGCATCTCCTGGCGTCCGCTGTAGTGGAACGGCGCTGAGGTCTGCGGCACCAGGAACACGCCGTGGCGGGCCAGGTGCGAGGCGAGTGCGATGACGTGGTATTCGAAGCGGGGGCCGCGGTAGCCGGGGGCGTTGCCGGTGCGGGGGCGGTTGCCGAAGGGCGGGTTGGCGATCGCGGTGTCGAACAATCGCCATCGCTGCCGCCCCACCTCGAACACATCGGCGCAGACCCAGGTGGCCTCCGGAACCAGCTTCATCCCGACCGCCACGAACTCGGGATCCGATTCCACGCATACGATTTCGCGCGCGGGCAGCCCACGAGCCTGCTCAAGGGGGTTGCGGCAGGCGAAGGCGAGCGCGCCGATCCCGGCGCACAGGTCGATCACCCGATTGCCGACCACGTCGAGGGACATGCAGTCGGCCAGATCCGTCGGGGTGAAGAACGTGCCCTCGACGGGGCGGGCCTGGCTGGCCGATTCCTGGTAGTGGGTGAGGACGAAGCGTTTCTCTTCTTCGTCCAGGTCGCGGCGTAGACCGGCCAACCCGAGCGCTTCGCGATGCGCGGTGGCCTCGGCACGAGTGAGTCTGCCCATGAGAGATCAACCTCCGAACACAGGAAAGATGCCGCACCTGAGCCGGGTCCGGCGAAAAGGGGGGATGGATGAGGAAACGGAGCCGGCCCTGACCGGAATGCGCTCAGGCGGCGGGCCGGGGTTCACGTCCGCGCGGTGGGTGGCGCGGATTCGCCGGGTGCGTGCAGGATCTCGAATTCACGCAGGGCCCACCCGGGGGCCGCACGCAGTTCGCGGCCCTCGATCTCCACGCCGGAGTCGGTGATCCGGGCACGCCGCCAGAGGGTCGGGGAGCACACCAGGACCTGCTGCACGGCGCCGATGCCGTGGCCGTAGGTGTAGGCGCGGTCCAGGCGTATGACCGCGCCGACCGTCCGGCGGGCGGTGGCGAGGGCGCGGTGGTGGCGGAGCGCCTCGGCCCGCCACTGGCAGGCGTCGGGATGGTCAGTGGGGGTGAGCGCGTCGAGCACGCGGCGGGTGACGCCGTGGTGATCGCCGGGGCCTTCGGTCTCGTGCAGGTGCTTGACGACGATCTCGGAGACACCGCCGCGGTGGTGGCGCTGGTAGAGCAGCACGTGCGCCGACACCGTCACCGGTGTGGTGGTGTCGGCGATCGCGGCGTAGAGGGCATAGGACCAGCCGCCGTGGCGGCGGCCGGTGCCCAGCGCGGCGCGGCAGTGCGCGACCAGCATGTGCCCGGTGGGCAGGTTCTGGCGCAGGTTGTCCAGGACGAAGCGGTGGGTGTCGGTATCCACCGGCACCCGGAACCCGGTCGAACCCATGCGATCTCCTCGCAAGTGGGCGCCCGCGGGCGCGGGGTGGTCAGGAGGTGGTCTGGGATGAAGTCGCTCAGCCGTTGTTCGGCGGCGTCGACGAGGTCTGCGAGCAGCGGGTCGATGCCTTCGCTCGTGCGCGATGCCACCGGGGTCAGCGGTTGTCGTCGCCGAGGTACGGAGCGTGCTCCTCGACCTCGCCGCGGTTGAGGACTGCCCGCAGTTGCCGGACCCGGGCGGGACCGAGGTTGTGGGCGATGCGCATTCCTGGCGACGCCGGGCACGCCGTAGCGGATCCGAGCTGCTCGCCCGAGAGGGATTCGAGCCAGGTCAGGACTGCCCGCAGATCGGTGAGAGTGACGACGGTGATGCCCTCGACCTGAGATCGTCGGTGTTCTCCGGTGTCGCGGTCACGACGTAGCGGAATTCGGTGCGGGCTGCCGCCGCGACAACGGTGGCGATGGTGTCCGGCGGGCCAGCGGCGCGCAGGCGGCCGTCGAGGCCGAGTTCGGCGAGAAACAGGACGTGGTCGAGGAGCCCGCGCCAGGGCGGGTCGACGGCGAGCTGGTGGACGGTGACCGCGACCGCCAGATCGTGGTGGGGCCGGTGGCCGGTGCCGCCGACGCGGTAGAGGCGAAACGCCTCGCTCGGATATCCGGCGTCGCTGTTGACCAGCCCGGCACGAACTCTGTGGCGGGTCTCGGGCGGGACCGGGTGCGCGGCCACGGAGGCTGCGACCGTGTCCCGCGCGGTGGTGGGAGTGGCGGCGAGCAGGGCCAGTTCGGTGCCGCCGTGGCGGGTGAGATTCGCGGTCCAGGCGAAGGTGTCGATCACGCGGGTTCTCCGTTCGGTCGGTCCGGGGCGTCGTCGCCGGGAAACGGATCGGTGGGCAGATCACCGGCGAGCAGGTAGATGTCGCGGGGTGAGGCGACCGGGGTGACGTCGTGGTCGGCGATGAGGCAGTTGCCGGGGCTGGAGGTCGGGGAGGTGATCGGCCCAGGCACGGCGTAGGTGTTGCGGCCCAGCCGCTGCGCCCACGTGATCGACACCTCGCTCCAGCACCGCCAATCGGCCTCGACCAGGACGGTGGCGCGGGTGAGCGCGGCCAGTAACCGGTGGGCCGCTCCCACTCGCTGCGGTCGCGGCTGGGTCCCCGGCGGGTATTCGCTGACCAGCACACCGGTGCCAGGTTGCGCAGAGCGCAGGTGGTGGTTGTGGTGGCGGTAGGCCAGGTCGGTGCCGCACGAGAGCACCGTCAGCGTCGGTGCCGGGATGTGGTGGGCGGTGGTGAGGGCGTGGGCGGGGATGCCGGGGCCGCCTGTGGCGGCGACGGCCATGCCGCGGGCGGTGACCTGGGCGACGATGGCGGTGGTGACCTCGATCCCATAGCCGGTCGGGCGTGGTGTCCCGGCGACCGCGACAGCGTCCTCGGCGATCTCCGGCAGCCGGGCGGTGCCCGACACCCATAAGGCGAGGGGACCGACGAAGTATTCGGGTCCCCACCCAGGTGCGTGCAGCGCCGCCAGATGCGAGCTCGGCCATTCGGGGTCATCCGGGGTGATCAGTCGGCCCCCGCCCGCGTAATGTACGACCAACTCGGCAGCGGCGCGGTCGGCATTCGCGCGGGCGACTACACCTGGATCCACCTCGGCCTTGGCGGTGCCGGTGGCCAGCGCGGTCGCCGCGTCTTCGACACCGAGCCGGTCGATCAACTGCCACACCGGTTTCGACGGTCCGCGCGCGGCGCGCGATAGCAGCGCCCACGCCAGCCGCCGGGGCTCACGCACTGCTCCGAACGGGCAGGGATCAGTGCTGTACATGAGCGAATTCCGTTCTGCTGGTCGGTGAATCGGCCTGGCCGATCGGGGCGGTACTGCCGTGGCGCCTCGGCGCGCCCGGGTGGCGGGTGTTATACGCCGAAGGCGTTGAGGGGCTGGCCCGAGCGCCAGTTGGTCCAGGCGTCGGCGATATTGGGGCGCGACACACCCGCGGCCACGAGCACGGCGTAGGCGCGGGCGAAATCGACCGCGTCACCGGACCCGACCCCGGCCGCGTCACACCAGCCGCGCACATACCCGAGAGCCTCGGCGCACAGCCACCACGCCGTCCGGTTCCGTAACGCGGCGTCGCATTCCTCGAATCCCGGCACCCGCTCGACCGGGGACGGGGCGGGAGCGAGGTCGGCGGTGAGGTCGCCGGTGAGCCGCCACGCGACCCACGCTTCCGCCAGGCCGGGGACGAAAACGTTATCTTTGGTGAGGGATTCGGTGACTCGGTCGGCGTAGGCGGACGCGAACGCCTGGGCGGTGGCGGCTTCGGGGGTGCCGGAGTGTTGGATGTGCAGTGCACCCCAGACGAAGCCTTCGGCACGCGCGCGATCGTTGTCGATCCGGGCGCGGAGGCCGGTGTCGGCGGGCGAGTCGGGCGAGGCGGGTGTGGACATGGGGGTGGCTCCTTCGAACGAACGACGACGCCGCTCTCGTCGGGAGAGGGTGGCGGCGGGTTGACTGGGGCGAGGGTGGACCTCGACGCACCCGGCAGGTCAGTTCGGTGACCACGCACCCGCCGACCGGCACCGGGGAGTCGCCAGTGGGTGTGGGTGCGCGGTGGGCTGGAACTATGGTCTGCCGAATCCGTACAGGTGTAGGGCTTCGACGATGTCGTGGGTGCTGGGATGGTCGGCGCCGCGCAGGTCGGCGATGGTCGCCGCGACCGCGAGGGTCCGGTCGGCGCCACGGCGGGTGATCCGGCCCTCCCGTAGTGCTGCCTCAAGGGGAGCGGCCTCGGTCCGTGACAACGGAAAGTGTTGGCGCAGAAGCGATGCGGGGACGCGGGCGTTGGTGGTGTAGCCGTGCTCGCGCCACCGGGCCGCTGCCGCCGTACGGGCCGCGGTGACCCGGCGGCGCACCTCGGCGCTGGTTTCGCGGGAGTCCTCCCCGAACCCGCCACGGTCGTCGGGGTTGTCGCGGATGGTGATGTCGACCCGTTCGGCCAGGACCCGGTGCAGCCGCTCCCGGTGGCGGCGCTTGGCCGCTGGCGGGCAGGCACACGCGCTATCGCGGGCCGCGTGGCACAGGCATTCGGCCGAGGTCAGCACCGCGAGGGTGTCACAGGGCAGCCGCAGCAGGTTGTCGCGGTTGGCGACGACGACCTCACCGTCGTCCAGCGGTGCCCGCAGCGCGTCGAGCGTGCGCTGGTGCAGGTCGGGATAGGACTCCAGGTGCAGCACGCCGAGGTGGGCGCGAGCCAGCGCGCCGGGACGAGACGAAGTGGCGCTACCCAGCAACGCCCGAGCACTCGAGGAATGATGGACTTCGACATAGGGGCGGGCGGTGATCGATGCCAGCGGACCCTCGGGCAGGGTGCCGGCCAGCGACGCGATCGCCCGGACCTCCAGCGACTCGGATTCGGTCAGCCGCGGCAGTAGTCCGGGCAGGCGGCGGGCGAGCGCGCCGAGCCCGGCGGCCGGTGACCCGATCAGGCGCAGGTGGTGGCCCCCGGCGGCGGCGACCTCGAGAGCCCATCGCGCTCGGTAGTGACCACGCACGTCGCTGAGGTCCACGCCGGTGAATTCCGGTGGTGCCGGGACGGCGGCGGGGACGTCCAGTGTGTGGTCGGCCCCGCCGAGCCAGGCCAGCACAGCGCCGAGATGATCGGCGCCGAGAACGGTCATCCCCGGCACGAGGGCGGCCTCGGCGAGGCTTTCGCGCGGCACGATCACGAGGGTGCGTCCGTGGTCACGGGCGGCCAGGACCGCGGGCAGGATCCCGCGCACGGGCCGCAGACGGCCGTCGGGGGCGAGTTCGCCGAGCAGCACGACCCCGGCCAGGCGCGGTGCGGGGATCGTGTCGGGGGCGGTGGCGGCGAGTACCGCGACCGCCAGTGCGAGGTCGTGCATACCCTCGATGCCCGAGCCGACCGGCGGCGAGATCGTGAGCGTCACCTGGGCCTGCGGCCACCCCCAGCCGCAGCTGGCGACCGCGGCGCGGACCCGGTCGATGCACGCGTGCGGCTGGTCCTCGGAGAGACCGGTCACGGTGAGCGAGGGCAGTCCCGGCGTGATCTCGGCCGCGACCTCGCGCAGGTGCCCGGTGAGTCCGCGCACGATCACCGACCAGGCCACCGCGCCCATCACCGATCTCCCTCATGTGGGGGGTCGACGGACAGGGGCAGACGACGGGTCGATACCGCGGCGTGACGGACAGGAGTGGAGGGCATGGTGGTCTCCGTTCTCGGTGCGGGACATGGACGGGACGCCGCAGGAGGGCAGGCCGACAGGGATCGGTCGAATGGCGGCCGAACGGGTCGGCGGCGCTGCCGCGGTCGCCGGATGCTGTTGTGTGACAGCGGATTGCGCGAGCCACAACGGGATCGCGGGGCGGCGGTTGGCCCGGTGTCGCCCGCAGGGGTGTCGGCGGGTCAGGCGGCGGGCAGGTAGGTGCGGGCCTCGACCAGGACACGGACCTGGTTGTGGACCTCCTCGGGCCAGCACACCGGCCCGGTGATCGCGAACTCGGTCACCGGGAGTTCGACCGGGTCACCGTGCACGCGCCCGGCCGGGCGGCGACGCGCGCGCAGACGCACTACACCCGGTTCGGTGATGGGCTCGGGCGGGGTGGCGAACCAGTGCGAAGGGTGCGCCCACACCGCGTCGTATTCGATGCCGTCGATGCGCCAGGACCAGTGCTCGGCCTGGAGGCCACGGTGGTAGTCGAGTTTCGTCTTCCCGCCCTTGCGTTTCGGGCGCGGCGGGAGGCTGTTGGTGTCGAGGTCGGCGAAGATGTCGGGGAACCGTTCGTGGGCCTGGGCCTCGGTCATGACGGCGGTGATCTCGTGGAAGCGCACCGTGTCATCGGTGGTGATCCACCGATGCCCGGTCATCTTCGCCGCGATCGTGTGCACTGCCAACGGGGACAGTGAAAAGTTCACCACCGACACCGATTTCGGATTCACCCGCGTGATCTGACGCCACGTCGCCCCGCGGGCGCGCACGAAGTCCCCGACCGTGAAATCCTCACGGCCCCAGCCCGGGGTCAAGCCTTGGTCGATCTGGGTTTGGCGGACCTGTTTCCAGTAGGCGATGTCTCGCTCGCGCTGGGTCATTCGGGCTAGCACGCGCGCCCGGTAGTCGCCGGTCGCCGGGCCGGTGGTTTCGGTCTGATAGACGTTGCCGTAGCTGTCGAGGAACCGGCGGGTGTGTCCGTCGAGGGCGCGTTGATCGCCGCGCTGCTCGGCCTCAAGGGTATCGATCCGGTTGGCCACTGTCCGCGGGGAATTCCGGTGCTCGGTGGTGTGGGCGGCGGCCTCGGCGCGATGGTGGGCGCGGGTGGCGTCGCGGTCGGCTTCGACCGAGCGCCCCCACGCCTTCCACGACTTGTCGATGGCGTTGCGGTGGCGGCGTTCGGAGTGGTGCCCGATCTTGACCGGCTCTCCGAACGGGGGCAAGGCGTTGTGGGCGCGCTGATGCGCGGCTTCCGCGGCGGCGGCTTTCGCGTCTTTGCGGGATGCCTTGTTCTGCAACGCATCGACTCGGTCGGCCTGTCGGAGGGCGCGGTCGGTTTCGGCGTCCTCGGTGGCGCGCACGCTGCGGTCGATGTCCACCTCGACGGTGTATCCGGCCTCACGCAACTTCTCGGCGGCGTAGTCGATGTGGTACTGCTTGGGCTGGCGATCGCGGGAGGACACCACGATCCAGCACTGAAGGCTCCTGGCCCACCGCCAATGCCCGATCGCGTCGCGTACCGCGCACATCACCTCGTAGGTGCCATCACCGCGGTCGGTCCCTTCCAACAGGGTGCCCTCTTCGGCGGTATGGGAAATCGTGAGTGCCGGCAAGAGCGCCACCTCCTTCCAAGAGTTGTCGACATGCGCGTCTACGCATGTGTGAGGGTTGGGTTCGTCCGGCCGTTTTCTGTAGCCGCGGGTCAGTCGCGGCGGGGTGAGCTTTCGGGCAGCTGATAGTCGCGGGGGCCGGTGCGGGTCAGTTCGTCGCGGGTGAAGTCGTCGACGGTGGCGCCGATCCACTCCGCGGTCAGGCCGGGGAAGGTGGCGTCGCCGAGCAACCACGACTCGAGAGTGTCGCCGACCTCGAACAACCTGCCTGTCACGCGGTCGTCGACGCAGAGCCGCGCGGCGTCACCGCACGGCACGCGGATCAACGACAGTCCGGTCGCTTCCTCAATCGCGGCGAACAGGCTACCGATGCGCTCAGCGCTGACCGAGACCAGCGGTGCCGGGCCCAGACGTGTGGTGAACGCCTCGGGATCGGTGAACGCGCGCAGTTCGGCGGTGAGTTCGCGGCGGCGTCCGGCGATGACGGCGAACACCACATCGCCGAGCGAGTCACCGATACTCGAATTCCGAATCGCGGCGCGCACCTTGGGGAGTTCGGTGCGGGTGAGGCTGCCGCCGACCATCGCCAGGAGATCCGCCACCGAGATCACCGCCGCCCCCGCCGCGGCACTCGCGCGCGCGGGCTCGACAGCGGTGACCGACGGCGGTTCGATCTCGGTGTCGTCGTCGCATCCGCCGACCTCGAGATAGGCGCCGGTGAGAAGGTCGTCGTCGCCGACCTCCACCAGAGTGAGGCCCCCTTCGTCGATACCGACGAAATCGGAGGTATCCAGACCCGACACCCAGGTACGTAGTTCCGGGACGGAGATCATGAGCGTCCTTCCTTTGCTGTTGTTGGAACAGAGTTCGTCGATTCGGCGACCGGGTCGCTCGGCAGCGTCGACCGCGGCGAGTCAGAGGAGGCGACGCGACCGGGATCTGTGCTGGCGATATTGGAGCGGCGTCGCCGCGGCGGTGTTCGCCGGAGCCGCTGCGGGCAGTGCGTGCCCCTCTTCCGGTCGTGGGCTGTCTGAGACGACCAGTGATGAGGTGAAGCAGGCCGTTGGCGATCTCCACGGTGTGTTCGAGGTGGAAACGGATTGCCGCGGCCGTCGAGAGTCCACTGTCGGGGAATAGTATTTCGGTGAATCCGGTGGTCACGGCGACGCTTTCCTGCCCACCGCTGTAGTTGCGCAACATGCGGGTGAAGCCGGGAAGCTGCGGGGTGTTGTCGTGGTCGACGAGCATTTCCAGGCGAGGGTCGCCGGTGCGAACGTCGGCGTTGCGCGCGGCGTCGAGCAGTGCCACCAGGTCGCTGGCGGGCTGCTCGTCGTGACTGCACGCGATGTTGCCCGCGATCCGATGCCCTTGCGCCGCGACCCAGCCCGCGAACGCGGCCTCGTCCAGAGCGAACGGGCACGGATCGCGATGGCCGATGACGAAGGCGGTCTCGGGAGAACCGCTCGCCGGTGCGTCGGCGGGCTCGTAATCGCTGAGCAGCTCGTGTGCACGGGCCAGCAGATCCTTCTGCTACGTACCGAGGACGTCGTGGGGATCCCCGGTAGCGGCCCACAACTCCGCGGCGGTCGCTACCAGGCACTCGATTTCCTCGGTGGTGAACCCGGTCCTGATCGGGTACATGGGCGGTCCCTTTCTGCTCTGCTGTGGCGATATCCGTGCTCGGCCGCCACACCAGCGGTGATCCGAGCGACGGTGCCGACACAAAGGGATGACGCAGCGACACCACTGGTCCGGTCAGTGGACCGCCGCGTGATCTGCACGGCGGGACGGCAGGACGGTCGGCGCGGGCCGAAACTGTCGTGGCCGCAACCGGAGTGGGTCATGCCGCAGGGCTGGTGCCATGCGCCCGGCGGCGGCGGCGTGTTGTGACTCGCACCCATGCATGGCCGTGCCCGCGCTTGGTGACGCTGGCAGAGGCGTTGCGAACAACGATTCTTGGCCGGGCCGCGCGGCGATAGTTGGGCATCCAGGGACGTGGGCTGCGGGCTGGCCCGGTTATCGATTGGTTTGTGGGCCAGCGGGCCGCGGACATCCGACGCCGTTGTCGCGACGCGACTGCGGTTCAGGAGTTTCCTTCGTCGAGTTCTCGACGCAGCAGTCAGATCGGCTGATACGTTGAGCGCGTGGACCAAAGGGCCGATCCACTGAGCGCAGAGGATCCGGTGACCAGCCGGGAGCAGGACGCTGTTCGAATCCTGTTGTTGCTCGACAGCGCGGGCGAACCAGTGGACGACACCGAGCGGAGGATTCCTGGGCTGAGCACCGCGGTGTGTGTTGTCCGCACGACGGTGCGGTTGCTGAAGCTCGACTTCTGGCTGCGCAACCCCGACTACCTTGCAGACGAGCTGCTCAACGACTACGAGAGCAGTCGCGAGGAGCCGCTGCTTGCCATGGCCGCGTCGATCTTGGAGTCCGAGGAACCCGAGGTGCGTCGATACCCCATGCTGCGCAACAAGTTCGGCGCGTGGGAGAACATCGACAACGCGATGGCGGTTCTACGCGGTGCGGGCCTTGCCTCCCGCAAACGCAGCGGCACGATCGAGCGGGTGCGTCAGAGCGATTTCTACCTCCTCGACGAAGGCAGGCGGGTGGCCCGCGAGATCGTCGCCGACGAGCCGGTCTTCCAGTACTACGTCGACCGGGTCGACTTGGTGGTGAGACTCGCGGATGGTCTCGGCGGAACGCAGTTGAAGAACCGCCAGTACTTGCAGCGCGAGTATGCCGATACACCACTGCACGAGCACATCTCGACGGTGGCACCGCGGGCACGTGCCCGCTTGGCGGCGCTGCAAGCCGACTTGGCCGATTCGCGTGAGGCTGTGGACACTACGCAAGGAGAACGACGATGACCGGGCTTGTGGGTGACGACCAGCACGCCCTGTTCACCGGTAAAGATGCGAGCACCGTGGCAGATGGGGGCGCGCAGGAGCCGCCGGTGTCCGGTGAAGCGTTGCTGGATACGCGAATCGCAGACCGGGCCAAGGTCACCGCGGAACAGGTACGGGACGTGTTCGCCACCTATGGGTGGCCGTTGGTGTTCACCCCGGCCCGCCCGCGGTCGCTGCGCCTGGTACGCCTGCGGTTGGCGGGAGTCCGCGCGGGCAAGGTCGCACCCGGCGCGTTCGACACGACATTTGATTTCACCACGGGCCTGACGGCTCTGGTCGCTTCCAACTTCCGGGGTAAGACCAGTGTCCTGGAGCTGATCACATGGTGCCTGCGCGGGACACCGCGGCGGGAATTGCAGAGCGGCGTCCGGGGCTGGCTGAAGCACCTCGACCTGGACATCACCGTCGCCGGACAGTCGATGGGTTTCCGCTTGGACATCACCGACGGGGCGATCTCGTCCGCGACCGTCCTCACCGCACCCAGCGCGGCCATCCTTGCTCATGCCCGGGAACCGGACCCCGCACAGAAAGTGACTGTCCTGCTCCAGGCGACCGGCGAACAGAGCTACGCCGAGCAGGTGGCCAACCTGATGTTGGACCGGCTCGACCTGTCTCAGATTGTCAGCACGCTAAACGAGACCAGCACGCAGACCCACGGATGGCCAGCCTATTTTGCCGCGATGTACCTGGGCTCAGCCAGCACGAAGGTCCTGCTGGGAGACCATCCGATGTCAGGCTTGGCGGGCAGGCTGCTTCAGGTCTTCTTGGACCTCCCCGCAGCCGCAGCGCTCACCCGGGTCAGGACCGCCCGCGATGTCCGCCGTAACGAGGCACAAGCCCGCCAAGCCGACTGGGAACGCGAAGCGGCCCAGCGCCTAGGGCCTGTCCTGTAACTCATCGCAGCCAGAGAATGATCGCAGCGATGGTGATTTCGGCCTGGTAGTACGCCGCACGCTTGGCGTAGCGGGTCGCCAGCCCACGGAACTGTTTGAGCCGGTTGAAACAGCGTTCGACCACATTGCGCTGCTTGTAGACCTCGGAATCGAAGGCCGGTGGCCGGCCACCGGCCGAGCCCTTCGCGGCGCGGCGAGCGATCTGATCGTCGCGTTCGGGACTGACGAACCGCACCCGTCGTCGCCGCAGCGCGGCCCGTGTCGAGGGATGGGAGTAGCCCTTGTCCGCGATCACGACCTCCGGCCGCATACGTGGCCGGCCCAGTCCGGGCCGCGCCACCCTGATCCCGTCCAACAGCGGCAGGATCTGCGGGTTGTCACCGGCCTGACCACCGGTGATCAGGACCCGCATCGGCAGGCCACGGCCATCAACAGCGAGGTGGATCTTGGTGCTCAGCCCGCCCCGGGATCTGCCGAGTGCTTCACCGTCGACGCCGACGGCGCCCCCTTTTTCCGGGCTCCGGCAGCATGCTGATGGGCCCGCACCACGCTCGAATCGACCGAGACGATCCATTCGATCTCACCGATCGAGTCGTCCTTGACGATCACTTCGTCGAGGATCTTCTGCCAGGTCCCATCAGCCGTCCAGGTCCGCAGCCGCTCATGCGCGGTTTTCCACGGTCCGTACCGTTCGGGCAGGTCACGCCACGGTGCGCCGGTGCGGAGTTTCCACAGGATCGCGTTGATCACCTGCCGGTGATCACGCCACCGCCGCCCACGTCCCGAGACCGGCAGCATGGGCTCGATCCGAGCCCATGCCCGATCGGTCAACTCACCACGACCAACCACACCCGAAAGCTAACACCAACCACCACAACGAATTACAGGACAGTCCCTAGAAGAGCGCACGCGCATCGAGGCCGAACTGGTGACCGCACGCGCACGACTGGCCGAGATCACCGCCGCCGCCGGGCACAGCGGATCCCTCACCGAACTCGCCCGAAAAGCCGCGCACCTGGCCGGGCAGGTCGCCGACGCCCGAGCAGTCGATGACGACGCCCAGCGCGCCGAACAGAGCACCAAAACCGACCGTCAGCGGGCAGCCAAGCGCCTGGCCGACGTCCGCGAGAGCAAGGTCGCCAGAGCGCTGTTCCAGGGACTGGACCCCGACGCCTGCCCGCGGTGCGATCAGGCCATTACGACCGACCGCAGGCACAGGGAGCACCACTCCCACGCCTGCGCCGTGTGCGACCGCCCGGTCGCCACCGACGACGCCGAGGCGATGGAGATCATCGCAGAGGCAGAAGTCCGCTTGAACGCGGCTGCGGAAGCCGAAGACCAGGTGAGAGCCCACGCGGAGTCCACGCGTACTCGGCTCAGGGCCCTCACCGCGGAGTTGGCTACCGCAGACGAACTTCTCCGAGCTGCGCGGTCGGCCACCGCGCTGCCCGAGGTGATGCAAGCCCAGCAGGCAGTCTGGCGCCTCGAAGGCGCGTTGGATGTCCTGCCGGCTTCGTCCCCGCCGGGCGGGGACGAAGCCGACAACGAGACGGTGACTCTGCGGGTGCTGGACACGGCGGTGAAGATCCTCGACGCCGACAACAAGAACGCCGCGGACGCGCTGTTCAACGACTTGGGGCGAGAGGTCGTCGACCTGTCCCGTCGGTTCGGCATGCTCTCGCTAGAGAACGTGCGCATCGACCGCGGTGCTCGGATGAAGGTCACCAAGGACGGGGGCGGCGAGGACTGGTTCAGCGATTGCGATTCCGGTGCCCGCCTGCGCCTGCGCATCGCATTGATCATCGCCCTGCTGCGCGTCGGGGCTGCCTATGGCGTCTCGACCCATCCGGGACTGGTCATGATCGACAGCCCCAAAGCCGAGGAGGTTCAAGACCTCGACGCAACTGTCCTGTTCCGCGAACTCGCGGCGGTCGCTGAAGAACAGGGCATTCAGGTCGTGATCACAACCCGCGACTACGACCTTGTCCACACTGTCCTCGACGCCAAGCACACCATCGAAGCTGACGAGAACGAGCCGCTGTGGTGACCAGGCCAGGAACACGACGTGGCTGATTTGGCCGATCGCTTGAACAACCTTGCCGCAGCCGGGCAGCGGGCGTCCTTCACAACGATCGCGATTCCCGTGGCGGAGATCCTCGACAAAGCCCGCGAGATCGCCGCAGGTCCATTGGCGCCGTTGCTGGCCGAGGCCATTACCGCGGACGACGCCGACCAGCGATGGGCGGATGTCACCGGACTGTTCGTCGACGGTCTGGCGGCGCAGAGAAGCGTGCTGGCCCTGTCTAGCGCCTTGGAAGTACTTTTGGCCCGTCCAGCGGTGCTCAGTTCTCACGGACCAGCGCTGCTCGACGCACTTCTCGACCAACTCGCACAGACGGTCCAAGACGCCCCAGTCCTCGCCGGTACCCGGCTGGACGCCGCAGTGCGGTTGGCCATCGGCAAGGCCGTGAAGCCCTTTCGGGTGTGGGATTTCCTCGAACGGCTCTCCGTGCAGGACGCCCCGGAAGACTTCGTCGAACTGCTGCCGCGCACCCTCGGCGCGGCACTCGACAGCTGGGCGGAGGAGACGGAAGCAGCCACCACGCTGCGCCGCCTACTCGGTGAGCTGGCCCAACTGGAAGCTTCCGACTCGGACGCGGTCTACGAACTAGGCTGCCACCGACTCCGGAACGCTTTATCGAGCACCGACCTGACCCAGGTCACCCAACACCTTATAGATGCCCGGCGAGATCTCGCCGCCAGCACCACCGACGAAGCCCGAACCGACGCCGACTGCTTGATCGCGGCCTGCGACGCGGTTCTCGCTTTCAGCCGCCACGACACCGTTGCCGTCGCCAACGCCGCCGCACGCCTCACCGCGTCACTAGAACAGCTCACCGCGTGGCAGCTGCGTACCCACCAGCCCACCTGGACCCGCCCCCGTCGCTCGGCCCTGCTCGGATGGCACCAGCTCCTACTGCTGCTGGACACAGCCTCGAATACTCTCGTCGACACGGTTTGGATGAGCCCGTGGAACGCCCTCGACGCCGTCCTCTCCGCCTACAACTCGATCCGCACCGTCCAACCGTTGGGCCCCAGCACCGACGCGGGCGTGGCCTTACTCGTAAAGCCCGCAATCGAAGACACCTTCTTACGCGAGCAGAACTTCCTGCACATCCTCGAACGCGCCGTAGATCAATCCGAACAGCACACCTGCCACCCCCAATTCGACCACCCAACAGCCGAAATTCTCCTGGGCAGGATCCGCGCCCGACAACCTCGCACCCCCAGATCCAGCGCGCCCGACGGCGAAGCCAACCCCGACGACGAAGACCCACAACCTACGCAACGGCTGTACCGCCTGGCGCCACTGCTGGTCCGCGCCATGGGCGAGAAGGCAGCACTAGACCTCACCGCAGACCTGACCGACGACGTTGTGTCTTTCCTCGGCGGACTCGCCGAGCAGGCAGATCAAAGCCGCTTCGACGCAAACGACCCAGTGGTAGGTCCGATCGTGCACCGCATCCTCGACCAGTTGGCCGGACACCCCCACTACACCGGGCGAGTACATGTCACCTTCTCAGCGCTGGTGTACCAGACCGTCCTATTCCTCAAGTCGCGCCTAGACCTGGAAAAATCCAGCCTTCTGGGCAAGAGGCGCCGTAACGGCGAACCGGTCTACGACTACCGCCAGCGGCCCGAGAAAGACCAACGCCAACCGCTTGAGGAGGACCTGCAATTGGACTTCCGTAGCTGGCTGGACTCGGGCCCCCTCCACTACGCGGCAAGTGCTGAGCCAATCGACTTGGCCCTCGGACGGGGCGACATCATCGTACGCTTCGACGCGCTGCGCTACTTGGCCGAGATCAAGAAAGATGATCACGACAACAGCCGCCAGCACATCGAGTCCACCTACCTGACTCAAACGACGGAATACAGCAACACCAACGTCCCCTTCGGCCTGCTCCTCGTACTCGACCTGACGCCGAAGACCTCCAGCAGCGGCACCCTCAGACTCGATGAGCTGATCTGGGTCGCGACCCACCGTCCGGCAGGAGCCACAGTTGATCGGAAGGTCGTCGTAGGTATTTTGCCTGGCAATCGATTGCCACCCTCGGATTACTCAAAGTGATGGCTCATGAGGCCGCAAGCCCAAGGCCAATGAGTTCCGCGCCGCTGTAGCCCCTATCCACGCCAACTCATCGAGAGGTGGTGCGAACCCCACGAGTCGGCTCTCCGCATGGAACGTACGACACTCGACACCACCGGCGCTGCAGACAAATCCGGAAAACGGCCACCGAGAGCCCCAGTTGAACGGTGAAACACGTGTACTGGCCAACTATCGATGAGAGTGGTCAATTACCCCTGCAAGGCACACGTGTTCGAGTGCCAGCAAGCGCTCGTCGGCGTGTCCGCCCCACCGGGTTTCGAAACCTGAACGTTTCTTCGGGGTGATCGTGTTCGGGGCCGCGACGAAGAACTCCTCCAAGCGTGGATAGTTCTCGGTCTCGACGGTCAGCCAGAGCCGGGTGTGCTCACCGTCGGCACGTACAGCGATCCCCAGGCTATCGGCGAGGTCGAGGACGAACCGCTCGGCCGTGGCGCGGTCGGCGCGATGGGTGATCTCGACCGCGCGCCATGCTGTCGCGCGGGCGCTGTAGCAGCGCCGCACTCGATACACCGCCCACTCGCACGAGTCCATTGCGGCGTCGGCCAGGGCGTGGACCTCGTGCGCACCGTCCGCCCTGAGCCTGTCCCTTAACGATTTCCCCGGCCCGAACAGCCCGCTGCGGTGGTTCAATGCCAGCGTGCAGTACTCGTCGACGAGATGTTTGAAGGCTTCCTCGGGATAGGTGCGGTAGCGGGCGAGTTGGTCGGGCCAACTGGGCACGCTGACGTAACCACACTGGCGGCAGCAACTTTTGGGCCACCATACGCCGAACAATCCGTACAGGTAGCCCTGGCTCATCGCCCGGCTCATCCCGGCGGCGTGCAGCGGGTAGATCGGGTGGCGGCGCCCGCCCATCGTGACTGAGGTGTCGCGGGCTATCCTTGCGGTCTCCTCGGCGGAGAACCCCACGGCGTGGATGTAAGGGCGCGGTCCCAAATGTGTTGCACGCCAGGTATCTAAAGGCTGGCCCTTTGCCTTGGATGAGCAGGCGCGCCCGTTGAGGGTGGGCATGACACCGTTGCCGCGGTGTTCGGCCGAGAGCGGGTAGAAGCCGTGCTCGTCGGGATCGGGATGCAGACGTGTGGGGGTCCGGGTGTCTTGCAGGACAACGATCCCGTCGGCGACGCTGGGACCGGCACGGGCGACTTCGATGAAGCGCACTCGCCGGGCGGCGAGCAACGGCAGGATATGTTGCGCGACAAGGTCACAGGTCGATCGCCACTCGTCTCCTGTCTGGGCGACCATGACCAGCAGATTCGACAGATCATCGAGCAACTGCGGGGGCCGGAAACCTGGGTCGAGCAGAGTACGGGTGACCCCCGCGGCGCTGTCCACGCCTAGACCGAAAGACCAGCACAGCGGCATCACATTGTCATCGAAAAGCGTTGGAAGAGGGAATAATCCCTCGGTTTCCTCGACCATGGCGACCGTTCCTTTCGGCAGATGACGCGGCTCGGCAGCACGGCCGGAACCGATACCCCGGGTGCTCACGCGAACGAGCAGTCCCCCCGGGCGGGTGCGCTCACGGCCCAGGCAATGCGGGAACTACGCGCCGCGTGGAGGGACCGCGCCGGCCGAGGGGGCCGGAATCGAAAGCAGAGGCCCGTTCTGGGGAGATCCGTACTCCGGATTGCCGCTCTGTCAGCGGTCGAGCGGGCGGCGGGCGTGCAGGAGCACGGTGTCGACCTGGGTGCCGGAGGTGGTGAATGCCCCGGCGGGCAGTGGTTCGTGACCGCCGTGGGCGGTGATGAATTCCCGCATCGCCCGGTGGTCGCGGTCGGTGCGGTGGGTGTAGCTGTTGGGCGCGAGAGCCAGCAGCCCTCCACCATCGTCGAGCAGGTCCCAAGCGGTGTAGAGGTGGTCCATCCACACCGTCGGCTGCCCCGGCAGCGCGAACGGCGGGTTCATCACCACGCCCGCGTACCGGGGTGTCGCTGTCGCGGCGAATTCCTCGAAACTGGCGATCACGATGGTGACCCGCGGGTCGTAGTCGATAGCGGCGGCACGCTCGCGGTCGGGCTCGACGGCGGTGACCCGCACAGCCGGGTTGGTGGCCAGGATCGCATGCACGAGCGCGCCATCGCCGGCCGAGGGCTCGAGCACGTGCGCGCCGGGCGCGAGAGCGGCGATACCGGAGTGCTCACCGGCGACGATATGGTGGGCCAGCGGCTCGGGGGTCGCGTAGTACGCCTCGAGTACTTTCCTCTCGGTGTTGGGGGTCGTGCCGCGAGCCACGGCCGCGGCGATGGTCTCGCTGGGGTCGTCGGGGAAGATGTGGGCTTGTGCCCGGCGGTTCCATTTTCCGCCCATGGCTTCGATGACCCTGTTGACTTTCTGGTAGTCGGCTTTGCTCAACTGCTGGGGCAGGAACAGGTTGTTGCCTTCGATTCGCGACTCGGCCAGGACCTCGCGAGCGAACTCGGGCACCGACACCGACGTTCTCACAGCCATCAATATCACCTTTCACACAGAATGGACACAGACAAGGAGACCCACGCCCAGCGGGCGGGAATCCGAACGACGCTGCACAGCGCGGGCCGAAAGGCCGTGGTGGACTCGAACTCCGGCGTCGCGCCGGTCAACAGGACGTGTCGATGACCAGTTCCACCCGTTCGTCGGCGACGGCCAGGCGATAGTGGACGCAGTAGGTATCGGTCATGGCGGTGGCGATGTGCAGCCGGTAGTGCTCGGCCCAGGCGCGCAGTTCGTCCCCGGCGGCGGCGAGCCGGTGCTGGGCATCAGGGTCCAGGGATTCGAAGTGCTCGCCGTAGTCGGCGAGACTGCCGGTGTGCAGGGCACCCGCGGAGGACCACACGTAGCGTCGGGGTTCACCGCCCATACACCGCTCGTGATGGCGGACGTGGACACCGCCCAGGACCGAGCGCGCGGACTCGGGACACCCGCAGCGGGCCGCAGGCGTGCCGTGGCGTTGCGCGATCGTGGCGCCGTCGAACCGGATTCGTATCGGCACCGATCGCGCGAGTTCGGCCGAGTTAATCTCGACCGTCACCACCCCCGCGGTGTCGCGCCCGCAGGCGATGCTCAGCAGCGGCCTGCCACCGTCGCAGAGCACCCGCATACCGCAGGTCGTCGTCGTTTCGCGGCCGTCAGCCGACGACAGGCGCGCATCCACAGCGCGGTCGCCGCAGCCGGTCATGTGGCGGCTTTTCGGGTGATGTGGGCGAGCAGGGCGCGCAGTCTTCCGCGCCGCGTTTGCAGGTTGAGATAGGTCGACAGCTCGACCGCGGCCATGAAGGCGTCGACGAGCTTCTCGCCGAGTTGGTCGACCTCACTGCGCTTGTCCAGCAGTTCCTGGACCTGCTCGCTCAGCCGCGTGATCTGTTGTCCGGGTCCTGCCATCCCGGCCGGGACGAGATCCAATCCGAACTCGGCGGCCAGCATGCCGAGCAACTCCCGCCCGTTGGGCAGCGGGGCCCGATCGGCGGCCTCGACCACCGCCAGGCCCTGCGGGGTCGAGCAGACCACGCAATCCTCGCGCGGCTGCTCGTAGCTGCACCGGGTCCCGTGCACCTCATCCAGCGGCTCGCCCTGCTGGATCAACCCGTCCAGACACCATCGGCCGTCCTCGAACACCATGTACACCTTCACCGCGTCCTCGATCCGATGCTCATCGGGCATGTACGGATCGAAATCGGGGTGATAGGCGTCGATCTCGTTGTCACTCATAATGTTTCCCTTTCTGCGAGTTCGGATGTGGGCGTGCGGATCTCGATTCGGGTCCGGCCGTGCCGGGACACGAACCGACGTCAAGGAGAGCCAGGCGTACCGGGAAGGGGGCGGGTTCAGTCGATCCAGTCGGCGACCGGCCTGGTCCCGGTGTCGGTGGCAGCTTCGGCGACGACCTCGGCCATGGACACGTCCACACGGAAGCGGTGCCCGATATCGGCCTCAACCGCTGCGTACTGCGCGGCCAGCTCGGGGTGCAGGCGCGCAGCTCGCACCAGACCTGATTTCGATGAATAGATGCAGAACACACACGACGCGCGCGGAAATCCTGCACTGTAAGAAAAATGAGGCCGGGTGCCCGCCGACGCGATCCTATTGGGGAAGTCCGATATTCAACGCTCTGGAATAGCCGGGACGGTCACTGCGGAGCCCGTCGTTGAACGACTGCGGCGTATTTGGCCCAGGAGGCTCCTGAACGATCGACCCAGCGGTCGGCTGCGGACGGGCTGACGCCGAGGAGGTCGGCGAAGACTGCGGCGGGCATCTGGGTGGCGAAGTCGAGAAGGGCGGCGTGTCGGCCTGGTCGCGAGAAGATTCCGATCTTCTTGAGGCGGTGGCCGAGGTGGTTCGGGCTCAGGTGTCGGGCTGGGTCGACACCGGGGAAGAGCCAGGGCGATTCTCCGGCTCGGTTGACGACTGATCGGGCGCTGCGGGTCTTGATGTGTTCGTGGAGGAGCTGAGCCAGCTCTGGGGGCAGGTTCAGCGGCTTGGGGCCGAAGTTGATGTGGGTCTCGGTGGTCGTGACGGTGACGTCGGTCATGGTGAGGCGGACGATGTTGGTGACGGATTGGGCGTAGAGCAGTGTGAACAGGCCAGCGACGCGGTCCCCGATATGGATGGTTCGGTCGTTGAGGAGTTGGCGGGCCAGGGCCCATCGGCGTTCGGCATCCAGCGGAACCGTTTGCTTGGTCTTCCGGTATTCGGGGATCTCGATTTGGTGGGCGTGGTGTTTCTGAACTGACCATTGGACGAATCCGCGGGCCTGGTAGCGGGTGCTCGAGCCCTCGGTGATCCAGCGGTCGATGTCGGCCTGCTGACAGCTGGCCAAGGTCAAGTCCTGCTCGTCGAGCCAGCGAAGCAGGGCGATTGCGGCTCGGAGGCTGACGCGGATCGCATCGACTTGTGCTCGTTGAGCGAATTTGTCGTCGCCGAGCAGTCGACGCAGTCGGCTGAGATGGTGCCAGGTGACGAAGCGGCGCAGTAATTTCCGTTGTTCGGGGTTGTCGACGGTGGTCAACGCCTTGTCGATCCATGCTTGGAGGTCGGCGAGGTATTCGTCGCGGGGTTCGAGAATGCCTGCGGTGGCCAGGATCCCGCGGAGGTGTCGGCTGGCATTCCGGGAGAGCCGCCGGTCGAATTCCTCATGGGTGAGTGGGCAGGTTCCAGCGGCGATGTCGCTCAGTAGCTGGGCGGAGGCGGACCTGCTGAGCCATTGGAGGATCTGGTTGGGAGAGGTGGCGTTGAGCAGAACTTGGTGCAGGGCATCGAGCTCTGGGCGGTCGACGGCGTCGGGACCGCGGAAGAGTTGATCGAGTTGGCGGGCGAGAGCGCAGCGTGGGCAGAGCCCGTAGTGGTAGAGCCGATCGACGGTTCCGCATTCGGTGCAGGTGCGGAACGAGATGGGGTCCTTCTCGTAGCAGGTGTGGCAGAGACGGCCGTCTGGGCCCCGGGCGGCGATCTGGAGAGTCTTGTCGCATCGAACGCAGGGCCATTTCTTGTGTGAGCATGACTCGCAAACGGGATGTCCGGCAGCGACTCCCAAACAGTTGCGGTAGTGGCCGCAGCGGCCGCAGAGGGCCAGCGGGAGTCGGTAGCAGATGTTGCAGAGCTGCTCGGTGCCGTGGCGCTGGACGATGAACCGGTGTCTGTGGCAGGTGGTGCATTCCTCGTGGAGAAGGCCGACGTTCCGATGGCAGTACTGACACAACGGCTTTCCCTCGGAGGTGCGGCCGACCACGAGCCGCTCACGGCCGCAGCGGGTGCATATCTTCTTCGGCTCAGCCTTCTTGTAGCAGGGGTTGCAGACGCGCTGGCCGTCGAGGCGATTGGCGAGCGCGAGGTCTTGGTTGCAGACCGGACAGGGCGGCAGCACCACGTGACGTGCACCGGCTCGGCGCAATTCGGTGATCAGGCGGATGAGGAATGGCGAGCCGGATGCCGCCTCGCCGGTCAGCAGACCGGGGCGGTCTTCGATCTCCCAGGAGAGCTTGAGCAGATGGTTGGGCAGCTTGGAGACCTTGGTGATCGCCGCGTTCATGATGTCGCGGTCCATTTCCGGCTCCAGCTCCCGCAACTGTGCGGCGAGCAGAGCGACGGCGTCGACGTCGCGGCCGGGTCGGCAGTCTCGGCAGACCCTCCGGCCTTGCCGGTCATGGTATTGGAGCCAGCGGAAGGCTTTGCAGTTCGCGCATTCGGCCTTCGGTCGCTTTCTCTTCTGCTTGCAGGGCAGACAGATTCGCGTGTTGTCCGCGCGCTCGGAGAGCTTGTTGGGTTTCTCGCAGTCCGGGCAGCGCGGTGCGACCACGTGTGCGGCGCCGGCGGCGATGAGGGCGTGGATGAAGTGGTCGACCGCGACAGGGCCGTCCGGTCTGCCGCAGGTCAGCAGGTCCGGGCGTTCGGTGAGTGCTTGGACGATGCGCAGCTGTTTGGCCCTGATCGACGCGGCCGTGCGTGCCGCGGCGAGCACGGTCTCGGCCGCCATGGCCGGTTCGACGTCAGCGACCAGCTGGAGCAGTTGGGTGTCCAAGGGTGATTGGTGCTCCATCTGACCCGTCCTCGTCCGGATTCAGCGGGTGATCCGGGCCGGCTTCGGGCGGAACGAGCCCACGCCGGTCTCGGTGCCGCTGCCGGATGCTGCTTTGCGGGGCCGGGCAGCTATGCCGACCGCGATCGGTTCGATCAGATCTTCCATCGAACAGTCCAGGATGTCCATCAAGGCGACGAGCACTTTCAGGCTCAGACGCTCCGGTCGCTCGGCGACCAGGCGATAGACCTGGCTCGGTGACAGACTGATCCCTCGCTCGGCGAGCATCGGCCGCAGCGCCGTAGTCGAAAACATCTCTCGGGTCGCCATCACCTGCCGGAGGTTCCAGCGGTAGTCCAACTTGGCGGTCATGACAACTCCTTCTCGAAGGCCCGGTCCAGGGCCTGACGCATCATTGAATTCATGAAGTCACCGCTGACCGCTGTGTAAATCGCTGTGGTGGACTGGAATTCGTGTCCCGCTGCGGCCTGGATGAGTTTCGGGTCGGCGCCGTCCTCGATCAAATGGGTGACCCAGGAGTGTCGGAGGCAATGTGGGGTCAGCTCTGCTGGCAATCCGAGCGCGTCCCGATACTGGGCGAAGCGGTCGTTGATGTCGGCCGGCCGTACTCGCCCGCCCCGCTCGGTCAACCAGATCGCAGGGTGTTCCGGGATTCCGAATCTCGGCCGGATGTTGACCAGGTAGTCGTCGATGACCGGAACGATCCACGGCATCAGCGTTGGGACCTCGCGGCGCTTCGGTGGTGATCCGCGGGTGCGTTTTCCGTGCCTGACTTGCAGCATCCCGTATTTTCCCAGTTCGCGGGCGTTGGCGTTGCGGTAGAAGTCGACGGTGTCCATGCGGGACGCCTCAGTTCGGCGAAGGCCCCACGCGTAGATCGTCTTGAACAAGGTTGCATCGCGGTAGGCGGCCAGGGCGCCCCTTCCTGCCCGACTTCGCGGCGCGATCGACCTGCTCGTCCGCGTAGTCGAAGAACCGTTGCAGCTCATCCCGGGTGAACGGTCGCCGGTCCGGCGAGCCCTCGTAATCCAGGAGGTGAGCGACGCTGTTCCACTCGTGGACGATTTGGATCGGGTGAGTCTCGAATCGCTTCTGGCACTCGTATTCCCAGCCGTATGCGGGGTTGGTGAGGTATTCGGTGAAGCCCCGGACCGCGCCCTGATAGTTGCGGATGGTCGATTCCGCGCGGCCGAGTTCGCTGACCAGGTAGGCCATCCACTCGTCGAAGTCCGCCGCGGTCCAGTTCCATGGGTACTCGTTGGTGTAGGTGTGGAACCGCCGCACGACCTGTGCTCGTGAGTGAATTGTCTTGGGTTGCAAGCGACGTCCGCCTCGCTGCTGGCGTTCCCACCCGCGAATCATCGCTTCGAAGACGGTCTCTTCGGGATGCAGAAAGGCAACGCCGTCGACCAACTCGAGGCCCGCAGCACCGGGGCCAAGCACGCCCTTCTGCACCCAGCCTCCCGTTCCCTTTAATGCGTAGATCTTGCATCAGATGCGAATAGCATTGCAAATGCGCAGGTAGGAGGGTTGCCATAGGGGGTCGTTGCGGGTTAGGGTTACGCCGATTGACCTGCAAAGTCGGGAATCGTGATTGCATCAGATGCAATTCCGGATGGACGCGCCCACACCGTCTCGAGGTCCCAGCCGTGAATCGGCAGCCAGGTATCCACGATCCGCCGCGAATTCGAGACACTGGCCTTCGGAGGATTCCCGGCGCTGCGGGCGGCAGCACATCGCGGGCACAGACACGTCCTGCCGGGCTCATGCACGAAGGCGGGCCGGTTCGCTCTCTCCGCGGACTCTTGACTGCGATGGCCCATGATGTTCAGCACCCTGATCGGGCGATCGACGATCCCGGCGGCGCGGGATTCCGCGACCAGCATCGTGATCACCCGCCGCGCCGGAGATCTCTTGAAATCGCTTGTGCACCAACGATTTCGATGAGATGGCCATTTTCCGCGTTCGGTGACACGGTCGAGCAGGTCCCCGCCGGTCCGGGCTACCACCTCGTGGCGCAGCCCGTAATGGTCGGCGTGTTCTCGCGCGAGAGCCGAAGTTTCCGGCCAGTCGGAGCGGCCCATGTCGGCATGGACGGTGGTGACCCGGTCCAGCACGCCGACGTGGTGGAACTCCTCGACCAGAACATCCACCATCGCCTGGCTGTCCTTGCCGCCACTCAGGCTCAGAAGGTAGTGGTCGTATCCACCCATGTCAGGCCCCGCAGCCACCGAGAAATCGATCCCACCGCGCCCGCGCCGCAGTGACCGCTGGACGGGGCCACGCCGAGCGGGCCTTCGCGTCGTGGCAATGGGCGTGGTCACGGCCGGGACCGCCTTTCTGTGTCGGTGCCGCTGCGGGCAGCGGGAGGCAAGGGGCGCGCACCGGTGGGGAGCGTGCGTGGTGTCGGATCCGGTCAGGCCGCCGACACCGTTCGTAATCCGGCGTCGAACAGCGGGATCTGTTCGCTGCCAGTGACTTCGGTGCGGGGCGCGATGCGGGGCCGCGGGCGTGGTGCGGGTTGAGTGGGTGCCGGTTGCTCCCACAGTTGCGGGTCGGTGGTGACGCGCAGGTGGTGGTTGAGGCGCAGGGCGTTCATGGCCTTTTCGCGGAAGGCCACCGCGTAGCGCAGGCAATTGCGGCAATCGGTCACCCGCCGGCGCCCGCTGTCGCCATTCGGGCGTGAGAGGTGCACGCAGCCGGGCATCGGTGTCCGGGCGCGCCGCGCTGCCAGTGACCAGGATTGGCTGTCAGCGCTGTGCAGAAGATGCCCGGCCAGGACCAGGGTGCGCAGCGAGACTCCGTAGCCGTGCATCCTCATCCCGAATCCCGCGAGCGCGGTCAGGACGTGGGCGACATCGTGGTCGGCGCTGCTACGTCGGCAGATACTGCCGATCCCGACCCAGCGGCCGGCCAGATCGATCCCCGCCGAGCGATACATCCGGTAATGCTCGACATATTGGCTGGGATGCCACCCTTGAAGGGTCGGCAGCCACGGGACGTGATCGAAATTGTGTGCCAGGTACCGGTAGTTGTCGAGGGTGAGTTGCTGATGATCGGCGATGCTCAGGCCGGTGCGTCGCAGGCATCCGGGTTCGCACGGCAGGTCCTGGATGCCGACGAACCCGGGTGGCCCGATGTCGTCGATGAGCCGCGACCACAACGCCCCGTACTCGTCCGGCACGGCCCACCAGGGGTGATGATGTGGATCGGCGGTGAGCACGAGAGCCGAGTAAGCCCCCGAGTCGCCGCTGTAAGGGGCGTGGTTGATCCGGACCGGGAACCGCTCCCCCCTGGTTCGGTAGCGCGCCAGCCGCGGCGCGGACAGGAACACCGGCACCGGTGTGGTGTTGAGCAGGCTGGGTTGACCGACACCCAGATAGAACTGCATCCGCCGCGCCGGATCAGGATGGTCAGCGGTGACGGTCCACGGCGTGATCGGTCCCCACGGCGTGTCCCACCGCCGACCGCCACTGTCCTCGGACCCGCGCTCGGGTGCCGGGTCATCGAATGGTGAGGCCATCATGCGAACTCCTTCCACACCGGGACGACGAAGCAACGGCGGCCCCGACCGTCCTCGGACACCGCAGGCGTATTCGCCGCATTCGGGGGGCCGATGACCCTCCGATTCGATTCGGGCGGCACACATCGATGAGGCGGCAGCGCAGCGAACGGTGCTGTCGCGCTGTGCCGCGCCGTGTTTGGCCCGGCCCGGGTTGGGTATCGCTACGGGATGGTGATGCCGAGGTCGGCGGCGGCTGCGATGGCGAACCGCGCGAACCGGTGCACTACGCCTGGTGGGAGGGCGCGTTCGAGCGCGGCGTGGAGCAGCCGGGCGAAGATGTGGGTGGGATCGGCCTCCAGTGCGATCGTGATCGCGAGCCCGGCCAGCGTGCTGTCGCCGCGCAGGTGTGCGCTGTAGGCGAGCAGGACCGCGGCCTCGGCGCGGTAGCGGCCGGTGAGGCTGCGGGTCAACAAGATCCACAACCTCTCCGCGGCGACGGCGTGCTCGCCGATGGCGATCGCGGGCAGGCACTGCGACACCGTCGCGATGCTCAGCACGGCCCCCAAGCGTGCGAGGTCGCTCGGGGTGAGGGTGAGGCCGTCGGCGAGATCGGCGATCGCGTACAGCACCTGCTCGAGGTCGCGGCGGTCGCGGACGGTCATCTCCAGCTCGTGCTCGACGGCCTGGCGGCGGCCACGGACCTCGGCGACAGCCCCGCCCAGCGCCGCTGACACCGGGACGGCGAGCGCGGGATCGGTTCTCAGCGAGTCGGCCAACGCTGCCAGAGACTCCAGGACAGGCATCCCGAGCGCTGCGCGTTGCCGCGCGGAGGGTGTGCGAGCGGGATCGGGCAGCGTCCCGGATTCGGTGGTGCCCGACAGCGACCACCACGATCCACCGGCCACGATCGCGACCGTCGCGAAGGTGCCGGACACGCGGACAGGACTGGCGGCGAGGCCGCGGACCACCTGCTCGACAAGACGATGGTCTCGCCCGGATGTGGCCCGTCCGTCGACGCCCGGCGCGGGCAGCCGGTCATCGACGACGATCACGAAACCTGTGGCAGAGCCCATTTTCGCGAGCAAGGGCCGCAGGCGGTCGAGGATCGAAGCGGCGCTGTCGGTGAGGTCGAAGCGAGGCAGCGCCGCCAGCTCGCCGCGGTCGGGATCTGTCGATCCTGCCGGGATCAGAACCAGGATCAGCGACCGCTGCGGGATGAAACCGATCATGCCGGGGATCGAGGCGATCAACCGGCCCGGAGACGGCAGCGGCTGAGGTATGGACATCACTAATCTCCTTGGTAGGGAATAGAACAACCTCCGAACAACTCATTGCTGGTGCCGGTATGACATCGGAATGGGAATGCCGAGGGCTGGCGCCGACCGCAGTGGGGCTAGTCGGGCACCGCAGCACCGGACGGGTGGAATCGGCGTGGCATTGGTCTTCCACGAACGTGAACGACGAGCGGATGATCACGATGGGTGGGCGGGGAGTAGCATCGTTGCCGGAGGATCAGCAGGCTGGCCGATATTGTTGGAGGTCAGCTCATGGCTGCACGTCGACCGCCGCGCTCACCGCGAACGGCTCGGTCACCGGAAATGACGCAACGGGTGCAACGTTCACGCGAGCGTGTGCGCCGTCGCCGGGAACTCGCCCGCGAACGCGACCGCGCGATCGCCGCGGCGGTGCGCCGCTATCTGTCCGACTGGCAGGCGATCACCGCGTGCGAGACCAAACGCGACACCGAGATCGCCGAACTGCGCCGGCAGATCAGCGTCGTCGAAGACGAAGCCGCCGCACAGATCGCGAGTCTGCGCGCCGACCAGGGCATCGCGGCAATGATCATTCGAGACCAGCCCGGCCACACCGACGATGACGTCGCCGACCTGCTGGAGATCACCCCGAAACAAGCCCGCCAACTCATCACACTCGCCCGAACACCGGCCACCGACCCGCCCGTCCCGCCGGAGGACGCCGAAACGACCGACCTCACGCGCGAGCAGAGGCAGCGGACGGAGGAGAAACAGACCGACACCGACGGCACGGAATCACCGCGTGCCACCGGTATCCCAGCGCAGACCGAACAATCGAGATGACACCGGCATTGCCGCCGACCACCGAGATCGGCTGCGCATGAGACCTGATCGGCGGCGTCCAACTGTGTACAACACCAGCCATCGCTGCAACGCGCATGATTCGCCGAACGGTTCGACACGTGCCGACTCGACGACGACCGTGCCGGGAGATCGGAGCGAGAGTCGACCGGTGCGATGGGCGCTATCGCTCGGCGACTATCGGGTGTCGTTGTAGCGGCCGACCTTCCAGACATGCCATCGGAACTGCTGCGGCGACAACGACTGTCGCACCGGTATTCCTGCCACGGGCGAGTACGGCCAGAACGCGGTCCCGCAGCGATGGCAATAGAACCCGGCCCTCCACAGCGCGTGCGCGTGCGGGCGTCCGCGCAGGATTCGGTTGTTGTGACGGCGTCGGCCCCGCGCAGCCGCGAGCGTCAACAGGCCCGGCGAGGCGTAGACCCCGACCATGAACACCCCGGACACAGCCATCGACATCTGGGCTCGTCCCGGTTCTTCGCCGACAGTGCCGATGGCCAGAACGATGAGCATCAAGAACGCGGGTACCAGCAACATCCAGCCCACTCGGGTCAAACGCCGCGTCGGTTTCCAGTCGGGCTCGCGGGCGAAGCTGTTGGCCAGCGCGGTGGTGTGGGTTCGATCGACGGTCATGGTGCCGAACACCGGCACGAGCCCGCTACTCGACACTCCGAAACCCGAATACGATCCGCTCTCCATCGAGACCGAGGTCCCGTCCGAGCACAACGCGGGCACACTCTGCACCCAGTCGAGCCGTCCACAGCTCGGGCAGGTGATGTCGATATCCATCCGCCGATCTCCCGGTCGGGCCGCCGCGTCGTCACGGCGGCGCGGTGGTGCTGCCTGCGATGTAACCTCTGGCAAATCGTATTGAACACCGCCGGAACCGGTGTGTCGATAATCCGAATCTACGTAACGCATGGTCTGTTTCCTCTCATGGGCGCGTGAGGGAGGGCTCCTGTCGGTGAATTCCGGCAACGGGTGCGAGCCAGCAAATAGCTGGTAAATACTGGTGGGTTCTCGGTCGGGGGATCTTGCGGACCACAACCGCTGCCATGTCGATCAGGGGCCGTCCTCGGAGTGCATCTGTGTGACAACTCACACCATCGCTGCTCTGATGGATACGCCCCCAGGCCCGTTCGGGGCCGCTAGAAGGTCTCCTCGTCATCGAGGTTGTGAATCGCCCCGGCATGTCCGGAGACTTCATCTCTTGGAGAGGATGGAGTCGTGTCATCGAGGAGGAAGTACCCGGCCGAGCTGCGCGAGCGGGCCGTGCGGATGTTTGTGGAGATTCGTGATCAGCACGGGTCGGAGTGGGCGGCGATGCGGGCGGTCGCCGAGTTGCTGGGTGTAGGGCATCCGGAGACCGTCCGGACGTGGGTGCGTCAAAGTGAGGTCGACACCGGTGCGCGGGCTGGTGTGACGACCGAGGAGTCCGAGGAATTGAAGCGGTTGCGGCGTGAGAACGCAGAACTCAAGCGCGCCAACGCAATTCTGAAAGCGGCGTCAGCTTTCTTCGCGGCCGAGATAGACCGGCCACAGCGCTGATAGTCGGGTTCATCACCGAACACCAGGGCCGCCGCGAGAGCGGCGGCCTGCGGTGGGGCGTCGAGTCTATCTGCGCCGGGCTCACCGAGCTCGGGGTGAAGGTCGCCTCATCAACGTATTACGAACACCGGAACCGCACCGCCACGAAGCAGGAGCTGCGTGAGGAGGAAGTGGCGGTGCAGATCCAGCGTGTGCATCGCGAGAACTACGGCGTGTACGGCGCGAGAAAGGTGTGGCTGCAACTGAACCGGGAGGGCATCCGGGTTGCGCGCTGCACGGTGGAGCGGTTGATGCGTCGGCTCGGGCTGCGAGGTGCGGTGCGCGGCAGGGTCAAACGCACCACGATCCCGGACCCAGCCGCACCGAGGCCAGCGGATCTGGTGCAGCGCAAGTTCGCTCCGGTGGCGCCGAACCGATTATGGGTTGCCGACATTACCTATGTGTCGACGTGGTCGGGGTGGGTATATGTGGCGTTCGTCGTGGACGCCTACGCGCGTCGCATTATCGGCTGGCGCACGTCGACGTCGATGACTGCGGCGTTGGTGCTCGACGCGATAGAGCATGCGATCTGGACTCGTGAGCGCGAGGGATGGGACGTGAAAGATGTTGTGCATCATAATGATCGAGGATCTCAGTATACGTCGATCGCGTTCACCGAACGCCTCGCCGAGGCCGGGATCCAACCCAGCGTAGGCGCGGTTGGATCGAGCTTCGATAACGCCCTCGCCGAAACGATCAACGGCCTCTATAAAACCGAGCTGATCAAGACGCGGGCGCCGTGGCGCACGGTCGACCACGTCGAACTGGCCACTGCCGAATGGGTGGATTGGTTCAACCATCGACGCCTCTACCAGCATTGCGGGGATATGCCACCCGCCGAGATGGAGGCCGCCTACTACGCTCAGAACCTAGCTCAGCAAACCGCCGGGCTGTCACACCAGTAGGTCTCCGGACATGCCGGGGGGATTCATTGTGACGTGCCAGTTCTGCGAGGTCCTGGACCTGGTCGTACGGTTTGGTCCGAGCGGCGACAGCAACGGTGACCCGGATCTGATCGTCCTCGCCCGTGCGCTCCGTGTGGCGAACCAGCGAAGACACGAGATCTCGGGTTTCACGTGGCTACGCACAAAGTTCGGTGATCGCTGCGCCGCGACCAAAATACGGACCTGGTCCTCTTCGGTACCATCGACGATCAACAGATCATCGATGTCGCTGGCGTGGGCTTGGAAGTGCACCTGTGTGATCGGCAACTGATCTGTCTCGGCGCGGCCAATGCCCAGTGGCATTGCAGCAACGGCGACGCTGGCTGGTGGACGAGCGATTTGCGGCTACTTATCGGATGTCGCCCGTGGGTCGCGCCTGGTTCGCGTGTCGTGGGGTCTAGGACGGGTCGAACTTTGTTTCGCCGCAACCGGTCTCGAGTGCCGAGGCGTACAGGTTTGAAGCTGGTGTCGCTGCTCCGAGTGGTGCGCGGACATGAGCCGTGGCGGCCACCGTGCTCCCCGACGCCCTCGCCCGCCACGGCCACTACACCCTCGCCGGCCACCACCCCGGTCGCCGACCAACCCGCGACCATCCTCCCCCCGCCGCGGAGCACCCCTCCGGCGGCCCGCCCACGCACCCCGACACCTACTCGCTGCGATCCTGAACGGCGAAGCTACCGGGTCAGCAGCGCCCCATGCACATGCGCAACCACAGCCTCTCCGCGCCGCACTCGTGCTCGAGCGCCGAGGTACCGCGCGATCGCCGAACATCTGGCCGAGATCTTCGACGGTGAGCCCACTGTGCGACCCGGACGATACGAGTGATGGCCAGCAAGCCTTCGAAACAACAGCCAGGTAGGACGCCGAGCAAGAGATCGTCAGCAGCACGGCCGGGCACTGTACGTGTCGACTGTCGAAACGTCTGCTTCAGCGGTTCACGCGCGCGGTGCTAGTTGGACTGGTCCTCGGCAACATGTTCTGCCTGCTGGAGGATCAGGTTGGTTGCCGAAGCTTCTTGGTCGGGTGGGTAGCCGTGCTTGAGCAGGAGGCGCTTTATCCTCGTGCGGAGCTTAGCCCTGACGGTCTCCTTGATATTCCAGTCCGTCTTGGCATCTTCGCGGATGATGGCGGTCAGTTCCTGCGCGATCGCGCGCATGGTCGCGTCCTGCATCGCGATGCGGGCCGATTCGTTGTCTCTGAGGGCGTCGTAAAAGGCCAGTTCGCTGTCGGTGAGCCCGGTTTTCTCTCCGCGCTCCTTCTGGGCCTTAATCGCCTGTGCTATCGCGACGATCTCTGCCATCACCTGCGCGGCATCTATGGTGCGGTTCTGGTACCGGTTCATCGATTGGGACAGCATCTCGGAGAACCGTCTCCCGGCGACGATGTTGCGCTTGCTGATCACCTTCACCTCGTTCTGGATGAGGCGGCGTACGGCTTCCAAGCGGGCGTTCTTCAGATCGGCGGTCTCGAACCGCGTCTTGAACTCGTCGTCGATGACCGAGATGTCTGGCACGTCGATCCCGGCTTCGGCGAACAGGTCTATAACGCCGGAGCCTGAGATGTGCTCGGAGACGATCTGCCGGATCGCAGTGTCGAGTGCTGCGTCGGACTCGCTGCGTCGGGCGTCGGTCTCGAGCTTGGCGAGCTGGCCACGGACAGCGTCGAAGAACCCGATGTCTTCGACTACCGCGTGTGCCTCGTCGGAAGTTGGCACGAGCGAGTACAGCTTCTTCAGGCGGCTGGCGTGTGCCATGAACCTCTTCTTGAGGCTCGGCTGACCATCGCTGTCGTCGTCGAACTCCCTGGGTTCGGCGTCGCCGGTGTCGTCAGTTGACCGGTCTGTCTCAAGCAGGTGGTCGACGACAGCGGTGACTGCGTACAGAAACGCTTTGTGCCCGCCGTCGCCGAGGATCGTCACCCAGTCCACGCCGTGGAGCAGGTCACTACAGATCGAGTGTTCGATGAGCATCTCCGGGATCGCCGCCTGACGTACGTCCGCGCCGATGACCCGTTCCCTCTTGTCCCGCGGGGTGTAGGTGGCGAGCGCATCGTGTAGGTCGTTGGCAATGCCGATGTAGTCGACTACCAGGCCGGACGGCTTGTCCTTGAACGTGCGGTTGACGCGAGTAATGGCTTGCATCAAGCCCGCCGAGCGCATCGGTTTGTCGACGTACATGGTGTGCATCGGCGGGGAGTCGAACCCGGTCAGCCACATGTCCCGCACGATCACCATTTCCAGCGGGTCGTCGGGGTTGCAGGCGCGGGCTTTGAGGTCGCGGCGCTGTTGCTTGTTGCGGATATGTGGCTGGAAGCGCTCCGGATCGGTGGCGTCGCCCGTGATGACGACCTTGAGCGCCCCTGTTTCATCGTCATCGGAATGCCATTGCGGGCGGAGCCTGACGATCTCGTCGTACAGGTCGACGGCGATCCGGCGGGACATCGTCACGATCATGCATTTACCTACCAGCACGGAGTTGCGAGCGTCCCAGTGCTCGACGATGTCGACGGCGAGCTCTTTGATCCTCTTCTTGGATCCGACGATCGCCTCGACCCGCGCCCATTTGGTCTTCAACCGCTCCGCGATCTCCTCCTCCGATCCGACCGTCGCGTCGTCGAACTCGTCGTCGATCAGGTCGCGCGCGTCCTCCGGCAGCTCGACCCTCGCCAACCGCGGCTCGTAGAAGACCTTCACCGTCACACCGTCGGCGATCGCCTGCGTCATGTCGTAGACGTCGATGTACTCGCCGAAAATCTCCTCTGTCGAGCGGTCCTTCTCATCGATCGGCGTACCGGTGAACCCGATGAACGACGCGTTCGGTAGCGCGTCCCTGACGTTGCGGGCGAACCCGTCGATGAGGTCATAGTTCGTGCGGTGCGCCTCATCGACAATCACCACGATGTTGTTGCGCGCCGATAGTGTCGGGAACTTCCGGCCTGCCTCCCGGTCTGCCTTGGTGAGCCCGAACTTCTGAATGGTGGTGAAGATGATCCCGCCGGACTCGCGGCCACCGAGCAGCTGTTTGAGGTGGTCCCGCGAATCGGCCTGAACGGGTGCTTGCGGCAGCGGCGAGCCCGGCTTCGAGGAGGCAAACGTGTCGTCGTAGAGCTGATCATCGAGATCGTTGCGGTCTGTGAGGACCACCACCGTGGGGTTTTCCATTGCCCGGGCAGACATCACCAGGCCCGTGTAGAACGCCATCTCCAGCGACTTGCCCGAGCCCTGCGTGTGCCACACCACCCCGGCACGCCCATCACCCTCAACCGCTTCGACGGTATGATCGACGGCTTTCTTCACCGCCCAGTACTGGTGGTATTTCGCCACCGCCTTCCGAGTTTTTACGCCCTCTCCAAAGGTGGCGACGAAGTGCCGACACAAGTCGAAGAACACGTCGAGGCGGAACATGCCCCGTGTGAGTACTTCGATCTGTGGCATCTTCAACCCGTCACGATCACGCGGATCGCGGGTGTGCCCGTCGATCGTCTTCCAAGCCGCCCAGTGGTTCCACGGGGCACTGAACGATCCCGCCAGAGCCTCGACACCGTCGGAAACGACGGACACCTGGTTCCACTTGAACACATCCGGGATCTGCGACCGGTACGTCTGCGTCTGCTGGTACGCCCCTTTGACGGTCGCGTACGCCTTGCCGGTCCGCTTCAACTCGAACAATGCCATCGGCAGGCCGTTGACGAACAGCAGGATGTCCGGCCGCCGAGTCTTTTTCGGTCCCTGAATCGAGAACTGGTTGACGGCCACCAGATCGTTGTTGGCGAAGTCATCCCAGGCGATCAACCACGCCCGCGCCGCCCTAGCGCTCCCGTCAGCGTCGCGATACTCAACCGGAACCCCGTGGATCAAGAACCGATACGCCCGCCAGTTCTCCGACTCCACCGCTGGAGATTCGACACGCTTCACCGCCGCGATAACGTCCGCCACAGCTTCGGGCGGCAGATCGGGGTTCAGGCGGACCACGGCGTCCCGCAGGCGGCCCTCCAGAATCGTCTCGCGATAGTCCGCCCGCTCGGCCTTCGGCTCTCCAGGCGCGATTTCCGGACCGAAGAGATGCTTCCATCCCAGCTCATCGAGCAACTCCAGAAGCCACTGCTCCAAATCGTCCTCAGTCGGCGTCGACACCTACCCCACCCCTCGAGAACCTCGACACGCATCCGGCCAGATACAAACAGCGGAGATTATCGAAGGTGCGGACGCTGGAGTCGGCCATCGCAATCCTGAAATTTGGAGACCGTGGTTGCTCATAGCTCTTCCTACGTTGAAGCGGAAAACCGCTGAAAAATCGCAGCCGATAAGCGTTCTGCTCGATCGATCTCGCGACGGTTGTGGGCGATGAGTTCGTCAAGGGCTCCAAGCGCGGCAACAAGTCGCTCTTGCTCCTCTATCGGCGGCAGATTAATCACCACTCGACGAAGGTCTGTCAAACTGACGTAGGGAGCCATATCAGTCTGGTCCTTGTAAATACCGAGCTGACCCGCGAACTCCAGTGAACGCGCCCAGTGATATAGCCATGTCGAGTTCAGTGCATCTTCGTTGAGGCTCCGCAGGAAGCAGACTTGAGGACTGTACGAATGTTCCGGGAAGTCATCCGGTACGCGGGCAACTCGTCCAACGGTACCTTTCGTCGTAATGAGCACATCGCCTGGCCGAGAGACTTTCGCGCCCATTTTCGTTCTGAACTCGAGTCGGATGTGATCCTTGTATGACGGTTCCAATCGTCCGTCAAGCACGTCAGCGACACGCAGGATGGGTAATCCGGTGGTACCAAGTTGATCCGCACGAGTTCGGTATCCATCACTGAATATGAGATCGCCTCGGGCAGACAACTCGGCCAAGGTAAGTGACTTACGCATCGCATCCCACCAGGGAGTCGAGTGCGGCAAGCGTTGACGCTTCGAGTTCAGCCCGCTTCTTGAAACCGTCGCGGATCTCGTTGGTGAGTCGGGCGATCTTCTCATCGAGGGGTTCACCGTCATCCTCGGCTTTTTCAGCACCGACGTACCTACTCGGCGTGAGGACGTAGCTGTGCTCGGCAATCTCGGCGCCCTCGACAACGCGACAGAACCCGGGGACATCCTGGTATGGCTGGCCGTTGCTGGTGTCGGTGCCGCGCCATGCGTGGTAGGTGTCGGCGATCTTGGTGATGTCGTCGGTGCTGAAGGCTCGAAGCGTACGGCTCTCCATGTAACCGATCTTGCGGGCGTCGATGAACAGCATCTCGCCCTGTCGTGGCCTGGTCTTCGCCCCGTTCGGTCGAGCGGCCTTGTTCTTGGTAAGGAACCACAGGCAGACCGGAATCTGCGTGCCGAAGAAGAGTTGCGGCGGGAGGGCGACGATGCACTCCACAAGGTCAGCTTCTACTAGCCTTTTCCGGATCTCGGCTTCCCCGTTCTGCTGGCTCCCCAAGGACCCGTTGGCTAGGACTGTTGCCATGGTCCCTGTAGGTGCCAAGTGATACAGCATGTGCTGTATCCAGCCATAGTTGGCATTGGCATCCGACGGAGTTCCGTAGCACCATCGGACGTCGTTCTCCAGCCTGGTGCCGCGCCACTTGTCCTGGTTAAAGGGAGGATTCGCGATGACAAAGTCGGCGCGGAGATCAGGGTGCTGGTCATTGTGGAACGAGTCGCCCCACTCCGCGCCGAGGTTGGCGTCGATGCCGCGCAGGGCGAGGTTCATCTTCGCCAGCCGCCACGTGGTCGGCACCGATTCCTGCCCGAAAACGGAGATGTCATTGTGCACGCCGCCGTGTGCTCGGACAAACTTGTCGGCCTGGACGAACATGCCGCCGGAGCCACAGGCGGGGTCGAAGACGCGGCCGTGATAGGGCTGAAGCATCTCCACCAGCAGTTGAACCACGGAGCGTGGTGTGTAGTACTGCCCGCCGCGCTTGCCTTCACCTCCGGCGAATCGGCCCAGGAAGTACTCGTAGACGCGGCCGAGCACGTCGAGGTCCTTGTGCTCCTCAGCTGCGAGGTCGGAGCGAGAAAAGACGTCGATGAGCCCGCCGAGCATCTCGGGGGTGAGCTCTTGGCGGGTGTAGTTCTTCGGCAGCACGCCGCGCAGCGTCGGGTTCTCCCGTTCGATCGCCGCCATAGCCGCGTCGATCCGCGCGCCGATGTCGGCCTGCTTGCCGACCTTGCGCAAGTCCTCCCACCGATGCCCGTCGGGAATCCAAAACACGCCTTCGGCGGTGTACTCGTCGCGGTCTTCGAGCACCGACCACTTCGCGCCCTCGCTGGGCATGAAGTAGTCCGAATCCGGATCGTTGACGAGTCGGGCCAGCTCGTCGTGGCGTGCGGTGAACGTGTCCGAGACGTACTTCAGGAAGATTAACCCCAGCACGGGGTGCTTGTACTCGGCAGCATCCATCGACGAGCGCAATGCTGTCGCCGAATCCCAGAGCACCTCCTCCAGGCTCTTGTTCTGCTTCGCCCTAGTCCTCGGCGGCACTGCGACCTCCTCTTCAATTCGTCACGCTCGTCGGTCAACTGTATTCGTCGGCCATAGACTGCCTGACCGAACGGATGGGGTTCGACTCCCCCGTGTGACCTCGAGTCGTCATCGGTGCCGCGCACTCGACAAGGTCATCGTTGACGCTGGCTCTCGTGGCCGTAACCTCAAGAGTGGGTAAGCGGCGGGCACACGACCAGTCGGACCGCTCCTGCTCCTGCACGAACACCGCCTCCCCAAACTGTGAATCTGCCTGCACTCTAGCGTGATTCACTGCTTCACAATCATCATCATGTGGTCGCCTGCGATTCCGCAGAACAAGCGACGACCATGTAGACATCATGACATTGCCTTCAGTAAATGATGGAATTTACTGGATAAGGGTGGAATGGGTGTGATAACGTATCGGTCGTGACCACCCCCTTGGAGGAGCTCGAACGACGGATCGAGAACCTGCGCATCGACCTACGTCGTGCCACGATCGCAGGTGATTCGGTGCGAGCTCGCGAACTGAGGGCGGAGCTACGTCGAACGGACAAGGCCTGGGAAGACGCTCTGGCGGCCTTGGCGCCGTCCGTGGATGAACCCGAGCTGGTCGGTCACCCCGGATCGCTGCTGTCGATTCGGGATCAGGTTCATCAGGCATTGACGCTCGTAGGCGTGGCATCTGCGCCGAAGCTGATCGCGGCGGTGCAGGATGCGTTCTTCGGTGGCGGACTCGGTGGATCCAAGCTGACCCACCTTCGCCGGGATGAGGAACGTTCGTTCCGGTCATCTCCTTACGCTCGCCCCTACTACCTGTGCAGCGCGCTGACTGCAGATCGTCTGACTGCGGCCCGAGGTCTGCTGGCCGTGTCGACCTGGCCGCTGAGCCGCCGAATGATCGGCCCACTCAGCCCGCGCGTGGACTTCCTCTCTGCGGCCATCAACGTGGCGGAACGGGTGGGGCGGATGGGGGAGCCGACCTTGCCTGCGATGCGTCTGCTGTGGCGGTTCGCCACCACTATCCCCGGTGCTGGCGAGAACTTCGACGTGCTGGAGTGGGAGACCGTCGCCGAGGCGGCCCGTGCCGAGCTGGCAATACATTCCGACGCTGACCTAGCCGATCGCGATTCGGCGGCAACGCGGGCCGGGTCTCAACTCGATGACGTCCAGCAGTTGTTCGGCGCCGTGCTCGAGGTTGTTTCGCGCTCTACAACTGAACACTGATCGCGCAGCATCGATTACTCTTCTCATCCACGCTTGCTTCCCTTGTGAAGGAAGATCATTTGAACGACAACGACTTTCGTCTGGATTTCATCCGCGGGTCGGTCACCCCGAAGAAGCACAACGCCCGGACGATCGCCGCCCTGACCAGCAATCCCGGGTGCGCGCGACGTAGCGTTCTCGATGCCGCCGCGGTCGATAAACAGGAACTGGCAGAGCATCTGGGATACCGTCCCCAGTTCGGGCAGTCGCCCTTCGACCTGACACGCGGCAAGGCCTTCGAGGCCTTCGTCAAGGACCATGGCTGCACCGAGCTGCTCAAGCTGCTGCGAGAGCATCTGCAGCTGCCGCTTCCACAGGTCGCCTACGCTGATCTCAACAACGTGGCCGGTCACGACACGCTCGAAACGCGCTACACGAACTCGCGCCAGCAGCTAACACGAGCCGGTCGGTCCGGGCCCGGCGCGGGCACCCTGTTCGATCATCCGCTGCTGCGGATGAACATCGCCGGCCACAACGCCTATCTCGAACCGGACCTGATCGCGTTCAAACTGTCCGAACAGTTCCACGTCGTGGAGGTGAAGTCCTTCCCGATCATCGACGGCAGCGCCAACCCGGCGAAAGTCGCTCTCGCGGCGACACAATCGGCGGTGTACGTGCTGGCCCTGCGGCAACTGCTTCAGGAGCTGCGGCTGGATCCGTCACTGGTGTCGGACGAGGTGTTCCTCGTCTGCCCAGAGAACTTCTCGAACCGGCCGACCGCAGCACGAGTGGATGTCCGCAAACAACTCACCGTCCTGCGCCGCCAACTCGCCCGGATCGCTGACATCGGCACCTTATTGGGCGCGCTGCCACCAACCCTGACACTGGACTTGTGCCGCGACCCGGAGGGAAAGGCCACCCGCTCGGTGGCCGACCTGTGCGCTGCTCTGGACGCTATCGAAGCGCGATACGCACCCGAATGCCTGACTACCTGCGAGATGGCACTGTTTTGCCGAAACGAGGCGCACGATCGCACCTCGCGATTGGGTCGATCGGTCCAGGAAGACCTCGGCGGTATCGAATCGATCACCAGGACCCTTCACCTGGCGGAAGGAACCCGGACCCCCGGCGAGCACGAGTACGAGGCGACACAAGTGCTGAGGATGGCCGCACAGCTGCGAATGGACTGCCTGGGCGGTGTAGCATGAGCACGCTCACCGCTCTGGCTCGCGCATACGCCGTGAAAGCCCGTCGTGCACAGCCGATCACGACAGTGCGGCACATTCATATCGAGGACCATCCGATGGTCTGCGTTCCCCTGAGCTTGGCCGGTGAAGTGATCGCGCCCTTGGCCGCGCTGGTCGGCACCGATCGCGACCACCCGGAACTGCTCATCGTGCCGCAACCACGCGACCGGGTCCTGCGGCTCGAGTTCGCCCACGAACTGGCAATGCGGGTCCTGCACTACATCGCGACGTGCCGACACGCCACCACCGGGCCAGCCATGGGCACAGCAGCACAACTCTGGGTGCCCAATCGCGGTGGCGTCGAATTCCTCCGACTGCTCGGCCGCTCGACGCGATTCCGCTCCACCACCGGCGAATACCCGGCTCCGATTCCGGTACCGGACCTTGGGCGATGGCTGACCTTCTACGCCGAGCGAGCCGACCACCCCGGATCCTCGCTGCTCGTTGCCGCCACCGACGCCTTGGCCCGGCACTGGGCGAGCGGGCAGAGCGACCTCGAAGACGCCAACCTCGCCGCGCTGCTCGGCTGGATAGAACCACCGCCGGATTCCGATGGTGCCCGAGCCGCACTCGATGCCGCTGATCCATTGATCTGGCCCCCAGCCGGACCGGCCACCGACCCGACATTCGACCGGGAAGTGCTGGCACCAAGTATCGCCGAGTACGACCGCGCCACCACACGACGGGACCGCCTTGTCGCCACCACGCGTCTCGAGACAGCACTGCGCGAGCAGCTGTTGCCGACCTGGCAGCTGGTGTGGCGCGGGATCGACTGCTTACGAACCCTGGCCCCGGGAGCGCACGTGCCCGCGCGCTGGAGCCGAGATATCAAGGAATTTACCAAGTTCGGCGATCGAGTCGCCAAACGGCAGCGTCCACAACCCAAACGAGACAGCGCGGTGGCCGCCGCAAGGAGACTGAACGAGCTCGAGCGGGCGCAGGCGGAGTACGACGCGCAACGGGCTTTCGACGACCTGCTCGTGATGGCCGAGTACCGCCTGTCCGGCGAGGCATTCGCCGGAACTGTTACCACCGTCAACCTTCAGAACCCTGCCGGGACAAGACGCCGATCCCCGAAGCCGGTGATCACCATCCACACCACCGATCCGGTCAGGTTGACCGCCGACGAGGGCGCTGCGCTGGTGGACCAGCAGCGACCACAGCAGAAGGCCTCCATCACTGCCATCCGCAGCCGGGCCGACGGTACCGAGATATCCCTCGAACTGTCGAGGGGAATGGGCCACGGCAAGACCCCGCAACCCGGCAGCGTCCCCGCCGTCGGCGACCTCGTCTGCTACAGCCGACTCTCGGACCGATACACACCGACGGGCAAGTTCCCCGATCGCAGCGACACCCCGTGGACCCACGGCGGGCCCCCGGACGAACCACTGCCAGCAGCCCAGGACGCGAACGAGGAATGGTCATGAACAGCGTTGTCGCACAACAGGTCGACCATGTGATCGCAAGCGTGCTCGCGGAGTTCCAGCACGGCAGCCACCGCGGGGTGGTCGTGGATTCGCCACCTGGTGCCGGGAAATCCACACTGGTGGTGCGCGTGGCGGTCGAGATAGCGCAGTCCGGCGAGCCGGTGATGGTCATCGCTCAGACCAACGAGCAGGTCGATGATCTTGTCAATCGACTGGCAATGGACGCGCCGACTGTGCGGATCGGGCGCCTGTGTTCGCACGACTATGTACCCACCGCCCAGGTGGCGCACCCAAATATTGTTGTCGGCCAGCAGTTGTCGAACCTCGGCGACGTCCAGATCACCATCGCTACAGCCGCCAAATGGGTGTATGTCACTGAAGGCCCCTGGCCGTGGGCCATTGTCGACGAGGCGTATCAGATGCGATCGGACATGCTGTTGCGCGTGGCACTACGGTTCGATCGCGCACTGTTCGTCGGCGACCCTGGCCAGCTGGATCCATTCTCCACCATCGACATCGATCGCTGGACCGGTCTGAAGTGGGATCCGATGCAGAGCGCCGTCGCGGCGATGCTGCGCAGCAACCCCGACCTGCCGGTTCATCAACTCCCAGTGTCATGGCGGCTACCGCCGTCGGCTACCGAGCCGGTGTCCTCCGCGTTCTACCCATTCACCGGATTCCGTGCCGCCACCGAGCCCCATCAGCGTTATTTCTCCTATAGGACAAGCGGATTCGGGACCGCATCCGATAACACTCTCGATCTGGCGGCGCAAACGGGATGGGCTCTGCACGAACTACCAGCACGCCACACCGTGCGCACCGATACACAAGCCATCGAGACGATCGCCGACCTGGCGCACCGCGTCCTACTTCGCGGCCCTGTGGCCCGATCCGAACGCAGCACCGACGAGACCGAGGTCGGCGCAGACCGGATCGCCATCGGCGCCGCCCACCGCGATCAGGTTGCGGCGATCCGGCAGGCCCTAACCGCCCGCGGCATCGCCGAGATCTGTGTGAACACAGCAAATCGCCTGCAGGGCAGCGAGTACGACCTCGTCCTGGTGCTGCACCCGCTGTCCGGACGCCGCGATGCCACCGCATTCCACCTCGAATCGGGACGGCTGTGTGTGCTGACCTCCCGGCACCGGCACGCCTGCATCGTCGTCGCCCGCGCCGGCATTCAACGACTGCTCGATGCCCATCCGCCTAGCGAACCGATGCACTTGGGGGTCCCCGCGAAATTCCCGGACGGCTGGGAAGCGAACCAATCCATGCTCACCCATCTACAGAACCACCGAATATCCGCCACATAACACCGAATTCATCTACGTTATCAATATTTTCGATCAGGCGTGCCGAAAGGCACGCTTCCCCTCCCGCGCCCGGAAGAAGATCATGAGAATCCTCCACACCTCCGATTGGCATCTCGGCAAGATGCTGTATCAGCGATCCCGCGCCGAAGACCACATTGCTGTCCTCCACGAGATAATCGATATCGCCCGAACACGCGAGCCTCACCTTATAATTCATTCTGGCGACCTGTTCGATCATCGCCGGCCGTCCTACCGCGACGAAGGCATCGCGATAGACGTCCTGCAGGAACTCGCTGCGATCGCCCCCATCGTAGTGCTTCGTGGCAACCACGACTCGCCCCACTGGTTCCGCCATTTCGCCCGAGCGTTCGGGCCACGCAGCGGAATTCACCTTATCGACAGCCGACGCGATCCGAACGACGGTGGAATACTCCGCTTCGACGGACCCGGCGACACGACCCTGCGACTTGGTGTACTCCCGTTCGTCGATCTGGCTACCCAGACCAACGTATACGACAATCCCGACCAATGGTATTCGTCCTACGCCCGGGCTGTGGGCGAATTCGAACGAGAACTCGCCGCGGAATTGGTGCGCGATCTGGACACCAGCCGGGAGATCGCCGTGTTCACCGCACACGAATACGTGCGAGGCGCTGAACTCAGCGGGACCGAACGAGCAATGCACATCGATGACAAGTACGCCACCGATCCCGCGGACCTGCCCACGGTCTCCTACGCTGCGCTCGGACACATCCACAAACCCCAACAGCTCCGCATCAGCGGCGTCACCGCCTGTTACGCCGGATCCCCACTGCAGCTGGACTTCGGCGAAGCGGGCGAGCAGAAGAGCGTCGTCATCGCCGATCTGCACCCAGGCCAACCCGCCGAGATCACAACAGTCGCGCTCCGAAGCGCGCGGCAGCTGCGGATCTTCGAAGGCACCCTCGACAAACTACGGGCAAACGCATCGACCTTCGGGCGGGACCTGTGCCTCTTCAAAATCCACACCCCGACAAACGATCCCACGCTCGCCGAGCAAGTCAGCGCGATCGTCCCCGACGCGGAGATCGTAGGAGTACGACCGATATTCGGGGATGAACCGGAAATTATCACCGCTGACATTGTTGGCGCTGAGGCCGACTCGGATCTACGGACATTATTCGCTGAATTCCTGTCCACCCAGACCGGGCCAAAGGCGGACCCACAGATTCTGCACAAACAGTTCGACCGCATCCTCACCTGCTTCGAAGACGAGGTCGCCTTCACCTTGCCGGACATCGAAGCGCTACTGGCCGAACCCGACGACACCACTGACCTTGAGGAGAACCAGCGATGAGACCGCTGCATCTGAAATTCAAAGGTTTGCGCTCATATCAGCGCGACCAGGAAATCGACTTCACCAATATCAACCTGGCCGCCATCATCGGCAACACCGGCGCTGGGAAATCATCGATCCTGGAAGCGATGTGTTTCGCTCTCTACGGCTACCCGACATGGGCCAAACAGAACAGCAGCTGGCTGGCAGCCCACGGAGGCGACGGCGCCGTGCGTGCCGAGCTGACCTTCCGGGCAGGCGACAAAACCTGGTGCGTGCGGCGAGCGACAACCATCGACAACCACAAGCGGACCGATGCCCTCACCTGCCGGGACACCGGCGCCACCATCACCGGGTTCACCGAGGTCACCGCCGAGATCACCCGAATCATCGGCTTCGACCACGACGGCTTCCTCAAAGCGATCGTCCTTCCCCAAGGCCGATTCCAGGAACTCCTGCATGCCAAGACGAAACAACGCGCCGACATCCTGGAGACAGCACTCGGACTCGACAAGATCACCGACATGCGCGAATGCGCACGGGCCAAACGCGACCAACTGCTCCCAGCCCGGGACAAACTGCGAAACAGGCTCCGCGACTTCCGCGATGATGACCCCGAGAAAGTCATCACCGAAACGACCCAGCGCCTAGCGGAGCTGACCGCGGAGCGGACCACGCTTTCCGCCGCAGTGAACACCTGCAGCCAGGCAAGTGCTGAGCTCTCTCGCGCGACCCAATGCGCCGCCGAACTCCGCACCGCTGCCGACCGTCTGCACCAGCGAACCCGGAACCTGAAGCCCGCCGAAACCGAGGATCGCTACCGCACGCTGACCGAGTTGAACGCGCACCTCACACAGCGGCTCACCGAAACAAACCACGAGCTCACCGCCGCAACCGAGGAAGATGAGCGACTGCAAGCCCAGCTCGATGCTGCCGAGCACGCAGGAACCGGAGTATCAGGCACCGCCGCAGCGGCTAACACCCTGCAATCACTGCAGAAGGACCTGCCCGAGATCCAAGACGAACTGGCCCAGCTCGCCGAACGCAATACCCTCATCCAGCGCGACCGAGACCAGCTTGAGCAACGCAAGAACGAACTGCCGACGCTCACCGAGGCAATCACACGGCGCGAATCCGACGTCGCAACAACCGCATCCGCACTCTCCGTAGCCCAGAACACTCTCGAGCTGCACCGCTCTATGTTGCGCACAGCGCGGCAAGCCCACCAGAAATCGGCCGAGACTACCGCCGCGGTCCAGACGGCGGAAACGGCCGTCGGATCCACGACCGAGGCCCTCGCCGCGGCGCAGCGCGTGTCCGATGACGCCGACAAGCACGTCGAAGACACCGAGACATTGCTGGAAGCGACCCGCCGCCACAACTCCGCAGCCCACGCTGCTGAACACCACGGGCCCGGGGATCCGTGCCCGCTGTGCGTGCGCCCCCTGCCAGCGGACTTCCGGCCGCCGACGCACACAGACCTCGGCGAAGCGACCAGCGCATGGAAGAAGGCCACACAGCACGCCAAGCGCGCGGGAGCCGAGCTGTCGCACACGCGCGCAGCGCACAACCAGGCCGAACTGACCTGGAAGAACGCCACCACCGCCGCAGAGCGGGCCGCCTCCGAGGCCGCCACGGCCCTGGACTCACTCACCGCCGCACTCGGTGACGGTGACTTGGCGCGAACCGACGACTCGCTGCTGGCCGACACGATCGCCGCAGTCCAGCACGCCGACACGATGAACAAGCAGGCTCAAGCCGCCCTGCAGGAGGCACAGAACATACACCGTGACCTCTCGGCCGAATTGCGAAGGGATGAAAAGGATCTCGCGCGCCGACAGAAGGACACCTCCGCTGCGCTTGAGTCCTGCACCAACCGCCGAAACCGCGCAATTCACGACTACCGCTGCATATCAACCGAATTCCGCGACAATGACGCACCGGACCCGCACGCGATCGCCCGCGCCCTCGAACGCATCGAGCAACGACGGCACGAACTTACAGCCGTCAGCGACAAAGCAGCGACGATACGCAATAGGGTGAAAGATCTCACCAAGGAACAGGCCGCCCTGCGTGAGAGGAAGTACGCGGAGGTCGAGCGACCTGTCCAGCAGCTTGCCGAAGACCTGCGCGTACTCGCGGAGAATGCAACGGCGGTGCCGCTGGGGATCCCCGTCGATATACCGACCCGCCCACAACCGTGCTCGATCGCCACAGATGCAGCGTGGTCGCGCGCGCTGCTCGAGGCCACCCAGCGCGTCACCGAGACCTGCCGACGAGAAGCCGACGGCTACGACCAGGCATCGAATCGGGCCCAAGGGACCATCACCTCGGTCCTGACCGAGTTCAGCATGACCACGCCAGAGGCGTTGCGAACCAGGATCGGGGCGGTCGAGGAACTCATCGATCAGAGCGAATCCAGGCTCGCCCAGGCCAGGATCGACAAGCCGCTTCGGGAGGAGGTGGTACGACGGCTCGCGCTCGTCGAACCCGAACTCGACGCATTGCGTGAACTCGGCAGCCTGCTCTCGGCAGGCACGTTCATCGGATTCGTCCTCAAACGACGGCAGCAAGACCTGCTGGGAATCGCGACCAGCGTTTTGATGGACATGACACGAGGACGTTTCGCGTTCCTGCCCGACTTCATGATCATGGACCGGCAGACCTGCCAGCCCCGCGATGTCAAGACGCTGTCGGGGGGAGAGACTTTCATGGCCAGCTTAGCGCTCGCGCTTGCGCTGGTGCAGCTGACCTCCCGCGGCGGGGCAAACATCGACGCGTTGTTCCTCGACGAGGGATTCGGGTCCCTGGACAGCAACACCCTCAGCGAAGCGATGGACACGCTGACCCGCCAAGCCGCCACCGGCCGACTGGTCGCAGTGATCACCCACATGCGCAACGTGGCCGAGAACTTCGACAACATCCTGATGGTCACCAAGGACCGGAACGGAAACAGCGAAGCCCATTGGGCCACAACGGAAGAACGCGATCGGATGATCACCGATGACCTCGGCGGCGGCCTGCTCGACTAGGCATCGCGCGTCTGCGAAAGAAGCGACCACCATCGTGATATCGACATCCACCCCTCACGAAACCAACCGGAGGTTCCGTCGGGCCGTCGGCCGGCCATGGCTCGGCTCGGCGGATCCGGCCGGCGGTCGGACACGGCAGGGTGAGAGCGCCCCCGCCCCCAAACCGGCGTATCCATCGGTGTTCATCCAGGCCGTTGAGCGCGGACTATCAGCGGTTCCTGTCGGACTATCGAGCTACTGTCTCGAGGTGTGATGGGGGACAACGAGATTGGTGTCATCCGCCCTGACGGGAACCCGGTGGCCGACGTGGGGCCGTCAGCATTGAGCTCGACGCTGGCCGGATTCATGGATAGCTGGCAGCCCCGGCAACGCCGGACCGCCGGGTACCAGTCGATGCTGTTCGGCAGGCTCGACACCCTGGCGCGCGCACACCCCGAATGGGCGAACTATGACCTGCTGACCCACACGCTGGCGGCATTGCATCTGATCATCGAAGGCGACCGGCTCACCGGAGGACAATCCCGCCAGCAGATCGTCGACGAGCTGATGCTGCTCGTGCGGCTGGAAAATCCGTCCGACCCTGTGGACCGGCATCGCGACCTGGCGGACTCGATCATCGATCTTCTGCTGAACACGCGTGAGCGGCAGGCGCGCTTCCGCCACCCGTATATGCGGCTCAGATCCGACGGTGTCGTCGAACATCCGGTTCTGTCACTCGCTTTCGTCCGCGCCACCGGAGACGACGACACCTCCTCGCCGGTTCTTCGCCCCACACCTGAGGCGATCAACATCTTCCAGAACTTCTTCCAGTTCGATCCGTCCGATCGCGCGAGCGCGGAACGCTACCGTTCCGAACGGATGCTCCACCGTCGCGACTACGAGGAAGTGATCTCCTCGATCGGCCGGCGATCGACCACTGTGTACGAGCTACGCACCGGACTTGAGCAGTTGCTCAAACGGATCCACTACAACATTCGCGACGTCGATTACTCCGCGGACGTCGTACCGCATCTCGACACGACGGTGCAGCTGATCGAGGAACAAGTCGCCGCCGAGGAACGGTTCGCGGCGGTGGTCGCCGAGCACCAGCACCAGCACGCACCGGATTTCCTTCGACTGCAACGAATCACCGAGCAATTACAGGAACTGATCGGGTCACTGGCCGAACTGTTCACAGTAGCCACCGCGACCCGACAGGCATATGAGGAAGAACAGGACCGTCAGCTGTTCACCCATCGTCGCACGACGATCAACCCCAAACCGCAACTGCTGGAACCACTATTCGACCTGCCGTCCGGACAAGTGATCGAACTGCTGGAACATCAGCTACGAGTATGGCTGGGACCGGTCGCACCCCGCGTGACCAACCTGCAGGCCCTCATCGACAAAGGCAGCCCCGCCAAACGCTCCCCGAGATCAGGACCGGTTCCCGATCCCTTCGACGTCGGCGAACTCGGCGACCACACGAGCGAACTGGACCCAGCCCTGGTGGCCGCCGTCAATGAACTCCTGGCCACAGTGACACAACCGACCAGCCTCACAGAACTACTCGCCTCCGCATCAACGCACGCCAGCCGATCTCCGGACTTATCACCGGCGCAACGGATCCTGCTGCCCTGGGCGGTCGCGGTGACTGTCGGCACCGCCTACACAGGCGGAGCCGAGGCACCCGCAGACGGCGAAGCGGACATCGACCGCACGCGCGTCGTGGTCGTGCGCACCGGCGCCACGATCGACGCCGGCGCGGTAACCGGGGACGACCTGCTCATACTGCCTGCCGAACCCGAACCACATCAGACAAGCCACCGATCGTCAGGAGAACCATGATGGACGGAATCGACACGGGCCGGTTGATCTCCTTCGCCACCAAAATGTCGGTAACCCCGGGACGATCCGGTGAGGCAGCCGAATACGAACGCCTGATCACGCGATATCAGAGTGACGCGGAATTCCAGCAACTCGTCGACGACTTCCTCGAGGGCGCCCAGTGCGCTGTCAGCAGTGTGCGCACAGAGAGCGGATTGATCCTGCGATCTGACCCCGACGGGCCGTGGTGCTGGCCGGAAGCAGCCAGTGAACTGCCCTGGAACAAGAATTCACCGCGACCGGCAGAGCGGGCCTGCAGAATGCTCGTCATCCCCGCTCTGCTCGCCTTCATTGCCCCATCGGCCGCCGACCTCGAAGACCTGCTGGCGGACCCCACGCTGCGACCCCCGGCAGTTCCGGTCCGTGAACTCGAAGAATTCATCAGAACCTACGCAGAATATTGTGACCAGCAGAACCCGGACCCGGACTCCGACGACCCACCCGTATGGTGGCAGTGGCTGCAACTGACCGCCTTGGGCGACACCCCGACACAGCAACGCGCCAGCCGCGTCGACACCACCCATCTCGTGTACGACGTCCTGCTGTTCTTGAGCAAGAAGGGACTGCTGAGCAAGTCCGGCGACACGCCTGCGCGCGATACCGTTTTCCGTCCGAAACGACGAATCCTCGCCCACTACGAGGATATGTTCTGCGATGAAGTATTCGTAGGGCTACAGAAATTCAGTGCGGTGAACCGGCCTGACGGCGCAACAGGATCGGAAATCCGAGGGGATGCATAATGGGCCCGATCACAGGATTCCGTATCGTCAACCTGCGCGTCAGAGACAATCAGTCCGGCCCGGAAAGCCGCGACAAAGTGGCGTATCCGGATCTCACCCTCGACCTGGACACCGGCGGCCACGTCGTCATCGGCCTGGAGAACGGTGGCGGCAAAGGCACCCTGCTGGGTTTCCTGTTCCACGTCTTCGCGCCCGCGGACCGGCAGTTCCTCCCACGGCTTGCCCAGCGCCGACAACGAAAACAAGGAGACGAGCGCCGGATCGAGCAATACATCCCCGGGGGGTCCCCCACCCATGTCGTGGTCGAGGTCGCCATCCCCGCACGCGGTCCCGCAGGAGCGCGTGGCCCGTCCAAGGTGCTGCTCGGCGCCTGCCTGTCCAAACCTGCCGGCGCCGGCCCTGCCGAATCGGCCGAGGAATTCTTCTGGTCCGCACGGTGCGTCGCCGACAGCCTGGACCTGCGAAGCCTGGCGATACGATCCGGCGACCGGCTGCTCGACCACAAAGAATGGGAATTGTGGCTCAACCGCATGAAAACCGCCCATCCGGACGCCGAAATCTTCACCGAAACAAAGCACCGGAACTGGGAACGCCACCTCAGTGACACCCTGATGATCGACATCGAGTTTGTCACGTCCTGGCTACTGCTCATGAACCAGGACGAAGGGGCCGCTGACCGGGTATTCACCTACGGCTCGTCACGCGAATTCCTCAACACCCTGGTGACGGCCCTCGCGAATCCAGAAAGAATCAACGAGTTCCACACAGCTCTCACCAAACTGTCCGAGGACGCCGATCAAGTAGAGGTAAAACGCGGACGGAAACGCCTGCTGGACAACCTGCTCATCAGCAGCGGAAAGACAGCGCAGCACGTTCAGGAGCTACACCGCCTCGACGCCGGTCGCCGAGGACTCTTCGATGCCCTTCTCGCCACGAGAATCACCATGGAAACACTCACAAGCAGCCTGGCTCTGCGACACGAGTCGGCACGCGAGGACGTCCTCGCAGCTTCGGAGGCGCTGACGACAGCGCAGGAGTCCTGCACTGTCGTCCAGCTGCACGAGACGCAGGCACGAAGCCAGCTCGCTGGTCTGCAACTAGCCGACTGCACCCGAATTCTCGACAGCCGCAAGGGCGATCGCGAAGCCATCAAGCGCCGCGTCCGGATCGCCGAAGCCGCTGAACGTCTCGCGGACCTGCGCACCGACCAGGCCGAAGCGCAAAGCATCAAGGACGTATTCGCCGCCAAACTCGAAGAAATGGAGCCGGTTCGGCTCGTCGCGTCATCCGCCGCACAGATGTGGAAACAGCGGGTCCAGGACGAACTCCGAGACCTCGACACCCAGCGACAGCAGCAGCAACACCGCGCCGTGTCCGCCCGGGACCTGGAAGACGCAGCCCACGCTCGCAAGGGAACAGCCGAAAGCACGCTGGGCGGATGCAACACACGGATGCGGCGCATCCGGCAGGATCTGGATCTGATCACGCAACGGATCGCCGAGGCAACCACGTGCGGTGATCTGGCCGAAGGACAGGACATCACAGAAGCGCTCGCCGCCACAAGCGCGGCCGCTGAGGAACTGCACCGTCGCTGGCAACAGGCATCCGAACGCAGTCGAGAACACCAGCAGGCCCTGGACGCACTCAGCGAGGAACAACACGAACTCGATACCCGCGCAGCGCGATACCGATCCCGCCTCGACTCAGCAACCAAACACTACCAATCGCTGGTACAACGCGGTGAGGCACTCGCAGAGACGCTACGCGCCAGCAATCTGCTGGAACTCGACGACATCGATCTCCTCGAGCACGCGACGATCATCGCCGAACTACTCGGTCACATCAAACACTCGGCCCGCACCCGACACCTCAAGGCCGAGCTCGACATGGCATCGGTCGCTCGAACCGTAGCGGCCCTGGAGACCGGGCAAGGGCTGCTCCCGCCCCGCCCCGACGTCGAATCGCTGTGCGAGCAAGCCATATCGGCCAAATTCGGCGCTCGCAGCGGATGGTCCTACCTGGCACGCCTGCCCGGCGACATCGCTGAACGCTACGCTCAGCAGCATCCCGACCTCGCCGCTGGAATTGTTGTCAACATTCCCGAAGACCTCGAGGGAGTCACCGAGCTGGTCGAGTCCAGCCGGACATATCTGACCGGACCCGTGGTGATCGGTCCGCCCGAAGCGTTCGACAATCCCATCGAGGCATCCGCCATCCGGGTAGTTCTCCCCGACAGCGGCTTTTGGTCCGTCTCCGCCGCGCAGAGCCAGCTTCCGGGCAAACAGCGTGAATATGAGCAGCATCGTCAATCATCCCAGACCGAAAGCGACCGCTACGACCTCGCGGTCAGCTTGCAGGCGAACCTCACCCAATGGTCCCAGGAAGCGGGGCCGGCCGCGTTGGGCGAGGCAGAACGTGCCCTGACCGAGCTAAACGCCACCGTCAACGACCTCGCCCAGGAAGAAGCCGAATTCACCGCACGCCGCGAGCAGCTGCTGACAGACCGCGACCACGCCGAGACGCATGCACGAGAACTGCACGATCAACACTCGGTAGTGAAAGAAAAAGAACGGCGCCTGGCGGCACTTTGGCAAATCTGCTCCACAGAACCTGACCTGGTCGCGCAAACCACCTCCATCGACCAGGAGATCCGGGAGGCCCAGCAGGTGAGCCAGGACGCCGACACCGATATCGACATTGCTCGTAGACAGCAGCGCGAAGCCCACGAGAGACTGGCAGCAGTGAAAGCCAGAACCGCCGAGTTGAACCGCGACCTCATCGACGTATCGGACATTCACGACAGCTTCGTCAAACCAGGCGACGAGATCACGGCGTCGGACGAGAATGCAGACCTCGCCTCCTTGGAAAAGCGCGCGAAGACCGCCGCCGAGACATGGAACGGATCCCTTCCCGACGAGCATTTGAAAATCAAACTCGACCTCATCCAGGAAAAGGTGCGCCACGGTCGCGAGTCACTGGCGCGCGCCTTCTCCGATGTCCTGCCCGACAGCGAGCAATTCATCGCCGACAATCCAGCCCTCACAGCGCGTGACATCGCCGCCCGCCGGACCGAACTGAACTCCGAACTGGAACAAGCCAACCAAGACGTGGGCAAAATGGAGCAGGCCAGAATCGAGAAAAAGCATACAGTCGACGCGACCGCGGACGAACTGAAAATGATCGGAGACAGTCTCGATACCCCCAGTGAATATGTAGCCCACGACATCGCCCGAGCGTTCGAAATTGCGTACGGGCTCAAAGAGCTGCGTGACGACGCGGTCGAAGAGAGAGAACGCGCACAGATTCGCCGTAATTACGCCGAGGCGCAACAACGGCAGATCGAGGCGAGAAAAGGACTGATAGACAAGTACGACAGCCATTTCAGCTCGATGCTGATGCAGCTATCGGCGGCGGTCCCGCCTCTGGAGGCGATCGATGCGGACGATCGGCAATTCGACATCGACGCCGACGCCGCACTGGGCGAGGGGCCGGACGAGTTGCGCGAGATCCTGTCCATTCTCGACGATTCGACAGAACATGCCATTCCCGAAGATCGGGTCGACCACATCCTGGATTCGATTTCGCAAGAACTGAACAACCAGAGAAGGCTCCTCACCCGCGCCGCCAAAAACACGTCCAATGCCGTGAACGTCACGGACGCCGAACTGCGAAACGCCGACGAATCCGTCGTCGTCGGCGACATCCTGCTTCATACACTGCGGGCACTCCCACGCGATGAATTGATCGCGCACGCTGTACAGCATCACCACAATATCGAGGCCAAGCTGACGGTCGTGGCCGATGAGGTCGCGCGTTTCGACAAGAACTTGAACGCGCTGTCGAAGATAGCCTTCGCGACGGTGCAGAACCTGTTGCGATCGGTTCACCAAGCGATCAAGGACTCCGAACTACCGACTACCCCCGCGATGGGACGGTGGAGTGGGTTGCCACTGCTGCGAATCGCGGGCCTGGACAGCCTCACCAAGGATCAGAAGGAAGCGGCGATCCTGTCGAAGCTGCAGGACTGGTTCGCGCCCGACCACCGCGGTCGACGACCTGTATTCGACGCCAAGGCGACGGTGAACGCTCTCATCGAGGCAGTGACGCCTCGAGTGAAAGCGACGGTACTGATCCCATCGGATCCTCTCGATGCCCAACACAAGCCGGTCGAGCAACTGGCGATGACCTCGGGTGGCGAAGGAGTGACCGTCGCGTTGATTCTGGCCTCACTGCTCGCCTCACGCCGCTCCCTCAACCACGGGCACAGATACACCACGATGTTCCTCGACAATCCGTTCTCCAAAGTCACCAAACCGATGTTCCTTCGCCTGGCCCGCGATGTCGCCAGCTCACTGGGCGTGCGACTTGTTCTGCTGACCGGAATCCGGGATCTCGCAGCACTGACAGTCTTTCCCTCCCTGATCCAACTGCGTGTTTCCCACCGCGCCAACGCCAACGTTGTCCTGCCGGCCGACATCGCCGACGATCGACTCCGCGACCTGCTGCACGAGGGCACACTGTACGTGTCGGCCATCGAAAGACACGCCGCCACAGCAAACAGCGATGCGCAGTGGCCCACCATGTCGAGCGCCGAGGTCCACTGGCACGACCAACTCGAGATAGATCTGACTACCGCCGCCGACCTCGACGGCGCACGTGAGGCCGAGCATGAGTGACGGGCGAAGCCGAACGGACTCCCCGGCGCCGGACGACGTCCTGGAGCGGTTCGTGGAGGAATTGTTCGGTGCCGGAAATCCGCGGATCGGTCGCAAGCAATTGCTGGCGCTGTGGTCCAGCTCCGACGCCGCATGGTCGAACACCAGCCATGCCAGGTTGCGCCTAGCGGATGCACTGAATCGTCTTCAGGCCCAGGGAGTCATTGAGCTACCAGCGCGGGATGGTCAGTTGTGGGACAGCTCACTCACCCCGTTGCCGCACAGAATCACAGTTCCTGCCAACAGATCCGAGATCGTACGTGCACTGGATCCGGCATCGGAACCGTGGGTTCCCGAACTCAAGTGGGCCGCAGGATGGATTCGCGCTGCACGGCCACCTCAACGCCTTCGATGGGCGGCTGCACGAATCAACAAGTGGCTCTTGACAACGCATGGAAAACTCCGGCATCGGGTAGCGCGTGAGGAACGGTCACTGCACATCTTCGACGACGAGAAGCAACTGGCGATCCTGGCCGCCACCGCGCTGTTCGCGGACGACCGGCTGTCGCTCGACGACCTGGCCTGCGATCGACCGATCGGAGGGCTACGAATAGCCCGATTCGCAGACTTCGGAAGAGTTTTGGTTGTAGAAAACAAATCGACCTTCGACTCGGTCTGGCGTGCGCTATCGGCCAGCTCCATCGAACACAACTACGCCGCAGTTGTATTCGGTGCAGGAGACGCAGTGGCCGCGCTGGCCCCGGAACTGGCCCAATTGCCCCAATTGTGTTCTGTAACACCGACAATTCTGGAGTATGCAGGAGACGTCGACACCGCGGGAGTTCAAGCGGCATATGCTTTCGCCGACAGCGCCTCGAAGGCTGGCTTGACCTCCACGATGGCGCTACCGCTGTGGAACGCAGTTGCCTGCGCCCGACCGACCGGCGAGGACCTGACATCCATCGCGACGGATCCAGAAGAGGCAATCGTTCTCGCCCGTGATCTGGGGCTGCCTCAGACGGTCATCGACCGGCTGCGGGACGGCACACGGGTGCCTCAAGAACGCATCGACCGGACGGCCCTTGCAGACATCAGATGGTGGGCGATCCGATAGCCGCCTTAGCAACGCGGACGACGACCACTCCCGTGATTCGACAGCAACAGTCATGAGCGTGTTGGGACAAGTGCTTCGGTGCGGATGTTCTCCAGTAGGACCCTGGAGGGGAATTGCTAGGTCAGGGCAGCACGAAGGTCGCGTTCGATCACCTATCCGCGTGGTTGTCCAGGGAATTCGAGAGCGGATGGGCCAGAACAACTCGGCGAAGGAGACGGATGAGGAGGAGCGTGAACACGCACCAACAAGCTCGGAGAGGTGGCGGTATGGATTGGGTGCGGTTGGGTGCCGCATTGGATGCGGTATCGCGGCGATACGCGTATCGGCACGGGTTTCGTCGGACCGACGAATGGCTGATGCTGAAGGTTGCCGAGGAGGCGGGCGAGTTGGTGCAGTGGTTTCTGGCCGCGTCCGGGCAAGGTCGCCCGCGCGGCAAGTCACCTGCCGAGCTCGAGGATGCGGTCGATGACGAGATCGCGGACGTGATCTGTCATGCCTTGCTGTTGGCGCACCATCGCGGCACCGACGTCCAGGCGGTGATTGACCGAAAATGGCTGCATCGCAAAGATAACCGTCCAGAGGCACCGGCAGTGGCGATGCTGGGCGAGGATCCCGACCTTCCACGCGCCGAGGTGGGGGAGCCGGTGCGGATTGTTGAACGCGTGCCGACGGTGGTCGAGTATCGGGCGCTGCGGGCCTCGGTCGGCTGGAAGGCCCCGGCAGCCGCCGAGTGTGAGTCCGCGTTGGCCGCGTCGCTGTACAGCGTGGTAGCCGAGATCAGCGGGAGGGCGGTCGGGATGGCCCGGGTAATCGGCGATGGCGTGTATGCGGTCGTTGTGGATGTTGTCGTCACCGATGGCTACCAGCGGTGCGGGATCGGCGGATCGCTGATGGATTCGATTGTCGGCTGGGCGACTCGGAGCCGGGTTGCGCACATTGGTCTGGTCGCCGACGATGCGGTGGCCGGGTTCTACGACCGATGGCCGATGCGCGCCACCGGGCAGTTCTTGCGGCTCGATGGTGTTGAGGGGAACTGAACGTGCCTGGCATCGATCAGTAGCCGAACATGTGTGTTCTCGCTCCAGCGGCGAGAACCGGTCTACCGCAGTGCCCGCGGCAGCTCGACGGACACGGGTGTTGTGCTGTGTGGATTCCGGCGTCGCGGAAGAGCGCGGCGGCGCGCATGGTTGCGTCGACGCTTCCGGGCCCATGCGGAGGCTGACTGGCCGATCATGCGTTACAACGTTCGTGCAGCCGCGGTGGCGACCGGGTTTGGCGCGTTGTTTCTCGACGTGGGACAGGAGTTCGTCAGGGTCGCCGAGATGCTCAGCGACTGGAGGCTGTCGGCGCCATAGCGACCTGCTGGGGAGACTCTGTGATCGGATGGGCTTCATCCGTCCGAGTTGGGCGTCGAGCTGATCGGATCGCTCGTCTGCGATGCGTGGCCGTCTAGTGTGCCCGTTCAGACGCCGAGGAGGTAGCTGTGGAACGGGGAGCGGACCATGTGCTGCCAGTCTCGCGTGGGGAAATTCCGCGACGGCCAGGATGTGTCGAGGCACCAAGGGGCTGTAGTGCGCCGACTATCGCTCCAAGTTGCCCACAAAGGCCCCGTCATCGAATTCTTCGGTTTGCCGTCGGCAACGCCGACGGCAAACCCCTCCGCGTCGCACCTTTGTGCGCCAACCAGATGAGCCTTACTGGCGGGGCCTGATATCCAGTCATGGTGAGTTCGGCGTGCGGTGCGCTGGATTGACACACGACCACACTCATGTTTCGGGCGGCGTTGATCAGATGGCCTGTGCAACCTCCGCGGCGATAGCTTCTGCGGCTACAGCCGGGTTGTCCGCAGCGGTGACAGCACGGCCGAGGACAAGAATGTTCGCACCGCTGCGAATGGCTTCTGCAGGTGTGGCTATCCGCTGCTGGTCGTGTACTGGGCTGCCGGCCGGGCGGATACCGGGAACAACGGTCAGGATGTCGGGAGCTGCGCTTCTGATTGTAGAAAGGTCGGTGGCTGCACAGACGACGCCACCACAGTTGGCGGCGACAGCGTCGGACAAGCGTTCTTGGAGGAGTGCGGGGGAGGCATCGGGTGCGCTCGTCAAAACCGTGACGGCGAGCACGGTGGGCGTTGGGAGACCTGCTGCGTCCGCCCCCTCCGTGAGCCCTTTCACCGCCGCTTGAAGCATGGCTTTTCCGCCGGCCGCATGAACGGTCAGGTACTGGACGCCGAGTGACCCGAGAACTGTGCTGGCCCCGTACACAGTGTTCGGAATATCGTGCAGCTTGACGTCGAGGAAGACGTCCATTCCAATGTCCTGGATGGCTCGCACCGCGTCGTGACCGGCGGCGCTGAACAGTTGGAGCCCAACTTTTGCCACACCGACGCTGGGTTGGACAGCTTTAGCGATGGTCAGGGCATTTTCCAGATCGCCGGTGTCGAGCGCGATGGCCAGCCGATTTCTGACGGTGGATGATGAGGTGTGCATCGAGGGTCTCCTAATCGTCGCTAATGGGCGCTTCGTAGGTGTCGAATGTGATGACGCTGCCTTGCGCTGGCCGCACATTGATGACAGCTTCCAGTGCTTCATCTGCGGCGCCATAGGTGCCGTGGATGTGTTCGATGATGATGCCGTTCGAATCGATTCCGAATATTTCCTGCTCTGAACTATTGGCGTGACGAGTTCGAATTTCGTTGGCGGTTCGTGTCACGACATGTCCGGCGTCTTCGATTAAGGCGACTACTCGAATGCGTTCCTCGCTTTCGAGTCGGGGAGCGGCTTTGACGATGGATTCCGGGAAGAACATCGAAGTGTCTTCCGTGGGTGCATTGTTGACGTATGTACGGCTGCGACGATGAAAGACGCGCACACCTTCTTCGAGGTTGAGGAGGTGGGCGATCAGGAGTGGTGCCTCGACCCATTCACGCTCGATGGTGTCTTTGCGCACATTGCCGCTCACGTCGTTGGCGAAGACCAGCCCTTGAGCAGCGCGTGCTCGTGCGTATCGGCCGTTCATCGGCCATCGGGTGCCTCGTAGTTCGGGCGGCATTGGTATCGCCCGCATTCCGGGCCGGGCGATCACCAGTCCTTCAGCAACCAGCTGTTGGACTGCCCGCCCTGCTGTCTTCATGTTGACGTCGAAGCGAGCGGCGAGGGCGGCGTTGCCGGGAAGTGGCTCAGTGTCGTAATTCCCGGCGAGCACTTCCGCTCTCAGTGTCTCGGCGATCGAGACGTATTCGGGCTGCTTGGGCATGGCCATGACGGTACTGCATCGCTGGTGGTCATCCGCAAACCGCCCGCCGCCTGGTACCTATCCGCCTGGTGGACAACCACCTGGCGGATAGGTACCGTGTGATTGTCACGTGGTTGCGCAGCCTCTCAGCTGGGCACCAAGCAGCCCAAGAGCCGGGGGTCACCATGCAGGCTGAAGGTTTCGGCGGTTCGAGGCGTCGGAGACTCCTCCCGCCTGCGACGGCGACGGCGACGGCAGAGCAGCGTGCCGAGGTGTATCGGTGTTTTCATCCCGTGCAGTCGTCCCGATGCCGGGGTGGGTATGTCCCCCGGCATCGGGCGCTTCCACGAGGCTCGACCGGGAGTGATGAACGACCGCTGTTGGCGCTGCTGGACACCGCGGTCACCCTCGGGTCCTCCGCGCGGTCGTGCCCGAACGGAGCGGTGTGATGGAGCGGTTGCGGATCGCGGTGATCGGCTGCGGCGTCGCCGCGCAAACTCGGCACTTGCCGGCGTTGGCTCGCCTCGGCGACCGGTTTCGGGTGGTCGCTCTCTGCGACACCGACACGCGGGCGCTGGAGCAGGCTGCGATGTGGGCGACCGGATGCCGCACATTCGTGTCGCTGGGAGAGTTGTTTGCTGCGGCTGAACTGTTCGACGCAGTGCTGATCGCCACGAGCGGTGAACATGTCCCAGAGATCCAGGCTGCGGCGGCAGCCGGGAAGCCGACATTCGTCGAGAAGCCGCTGTCGTTGACCCCCGAACAGGCCCGTCCGCTGGTCGAGGCCCTCGAGTCGGCCGGGGTCTCCTGCGTCGTCGGGTACATGAAGCGCTACAGCGACGCTGTGACGACCGCGCTGGGGCAGGTCGGGATCGGGTCGGGCCTGCGTACCGCGGCTGCGGATCTGGTCCATCCGCCGGAGGACCGCTATTTGTATTCGGTGCTCGGCCGAGCGCGGCCGCCCGGCGGGTCGCTGTCTGATTTCGTGAACCGTCAGGTCACCGACGGAGCCAGTGCCGCCGCCATCCGGCGGACCGTCGGAGTCGATGCTCCCCTCGCCGCGTTGGCCGCCTATTTTCTGTTGGCCACCAGCGTCATTCACGACGTCAACCTGCTGCGGACCGCGCTCGGCGGCCACGCGCGGGTCGTGAACGCCGCACTCTGGAACGACGGGCTGAGCGGGCAGGCGACCCTGCGCAGCCCTTCGGGCCGGGTAGGGCTTCTGTCCTACACCTTCGTTTCGGCCGGTCGGTACACCGAAACTCTGTCACTGGTCGGCGACACCGCCCGGTGCGCGGTGTCGTTCCCGTCGCCGTATCTGCCGTACGCGCCGATCGCGCTGGACACCGAGAGCGGCGGTGACGCGGTGACGCGGGAGTTGTTCTACGACGACGTGTTCGCCGCCGAGTTGATCGCCTTCCACGACCAGACCGTGTCCGGCCGGGCCTCAGCGACCGGCCCGCGCGAGGCTCTGGCCGACCTTGAACTCATCGCCGAAATCGCACGGTCAGCGCAGACCGTCGAGCGCGACACCACCACAGAAGGGAACCGTCGTGTTGGTCTCTGTTGATCTTGCCGACCGCTTCGTCGATGCCTACGAGTTCGACATCGTCGAACGCAAGGGCATCGGTCACCCCGACTCGCTGGCTGACGGGCTGGCCGAGGAGTTGTCGCGTGCCTACTCGCGGTTGTGCCTCGAGGAGTTCGGGGCGATCCTGCACCACAACACCGACAAGACCGCCCTGCTCGGCGGCTCTGCCACGGTCGCGTTCGGCGGCGGCAGCATAGATCGGCCCGTCACCGCTTTGGTCAACGGCCGGTTCAGCGAGACCTTGGGGGACCGGAAGCTACCAGTGGGGGACTTGATCGAGACTGTTTCCCGCGATTTCCTGTGTTCCCGGTTGCCGCTGCTGGGGCGCGACGACATCGAAGTCCGCATGCGGCTGAACCCGGCATCGAGCCCTGGCCATGTCCACAGTGACACTAGCTCGCGCGATGGTGGGCGGCTGCACTGGTTCGCCCCGCGCAGCCTCGACGATCTGAGCGAGCGCCGCCGCCTGCACGCCAACGACACCTCCGCAGGTGTAGGTTACGCGCCGCTGAGCATCGCCGAGCGCGCGGCCCTCTACATCGAGGGCTGGCTCAACGGCTCCGAATTCGCCGCCACTGCACCGCACTTCGGGTCGGATATCAAGGTGATGGTGTGCCGCGATGGACATGACCTGCACGTCACGTTGTGCGTGCCCCAGATCGATCGACATACACCGGATCTGGCCACCTACATCGACCGCAAACACGCCTTGTACGGGCTGGTGCTGGAGCGGGCGCGTGGTCTGGCGCCGTCAGGCGAGGCGACGGTGGCGTTGAACACCCGCGACGACCACGACGCCCGGGAGCTGTATTTGACGGTGACCGGGTCGTCGATCGAAAGCGGCGACGAGGGTGTGGTCGGGCGCGGCAACCGCTGCAACGGAGTCATCTCGCTGATGCGGCCCATGAGCATGGAGGGCGCCAACGGCAAGAACCCCGTCTACCACGTCGGCAAGCTCTACAACGTGCTGGCCCAAGCCGTCGCCGAGCGGCTGCACGCTGAAACAGGGCTGCCGATGGCGGTGTGTCTGGTGTCGCGGTCGGGTGGCGAGCTGACCTGCCCCCAGTTCGTCGGGGTCCAGCAGTCCGGCGGCGTCGCCGTGGACAGCGGGTACGTGACCACGGTTGTCGAGGACGTGATGGAGTCGCTGCCCACGCTGCGCGACGACCTGATCGCGGGGAGGCGAGTGCTGTGCTGACGTTGCCAGCTCGCGACGGCGGTCCGCGCCTACCGGTGTGTATCAACCCGGCCTGCTTCCGGTGGGGCACCTCGGTCAGCGACTTCCTCACAGCCGCCGGTAACGCGGGATTCGAGCGAGTAGAGGTGTCCATCCAGCAGATCCTGGCCCTGGCCGACCTCCTCGGCGGCTTGGGCCCCGTCGCCGCCCGAATCGCGGATCTCGGGGTGCGGGTCGAGGCGTTCAGCGGCCTGTTGCCGGCCGGGCCGGTGCTGCCCGCGCCGCTGCTGATCGACGAGACCGCATGGAGCGCCGTCGAGGACACGATGGATGAACGGCTCACTGGGGCAGCCGCGTTGGGCTGCGCACGGGCGGCTATCGTGTGCAACCCACGCACCGATCTGCCTCCCGCCGACGCCGCCTTGATGGCGGTGGATCGGCTCGGGCTGCTAGCCGATCGTGCCGAACCCTACGGGGTGCGCCTGGCGATCGAGTTCATCGGCCTGCGCGCTGGGCTGCCCGCGATGCTGGACGGAAAGCATCCGTTCGTTCAGGATCTCGCGGGATTGGTCGGTCTGCTCGACCAGCTGCGCCACCCCAACGTCGGGCTGTTGCTGGACACCTGCCATCTGTTCGCCGCCGCCGTGCCCGAGGCCGAGATCCGGGCGCTGCCGCCAGGCTCGGTCGAGTTCGTGCAGGTCAGCGATGTCCCTGACGGTACCGTCCCAGCGGCGATGCGCGACGAGCTGCGCTGCCCGCCAGGACAGGGGATCCTCGACCTGCCCGGATTGCTCGGGGTCATCGCCGACACCGGATATAGCGGGCCCGCCTCGATCGAGCTTTTCTCGCCGTCCGTGTGGAAGCTCGATCCGGACGAGGCTGCGCACCGACTGTTCGCGGCTGGATTGCTCGGTCTGGCCCCCGCGCGGGCGAGTTCGACCGGGCGCACCCCGACCGGAGGAATGTCATGACGCTGCGTGTTGGGTTGATCGGTTGCGGCCGAATCGGCACGGAGGGACACCTGCCTGCCTACGCCCTCGGCGAGGTGACGGTGAGCGCGGTCTGCGACCTGGACCTGTCCCGTGCTCGAAGCGTGGCCGAATCCTGCGGGGCCGCCGTTGAATCCGATGCTATTACCTTGGCGCGACGCGGCGACGTCGATGTCGTCGACGTCGCCACGCGACCCGGCGACCGCGCCGCGCTGATCCGCACGCTGCTCGACGCCGGTAAGCCGCTGCTGGTGCAGAAGCCCGTTCTCTACGACCTGGCTGCGGCGCGTGCGCTGGCGGAGGATGTGCGACGGGCGGGGCTGCCTGTGGCGGTCAACCACAATGCCCGGTGGGCACCCGCGCATGCGCGGGTGCGCGGGTGGATCGAGGCCGGGCGCCTCGGAGAGGTGTACGCGGTGCATCATGCGAACAGGTTCAACGAGGATCTGGCCGCCTGGTACACCGATCACCCGGACTACCTGTTTCTCGACCACGGCCTGCACTACCTCGACCTGGTCCGCCACCTCACCGGCCGCACCCCGACGACGGTGTCCGCGCGGGCATGGTCCAAGCCCGGCCAGCATGCGTCGTGCCCGCTCGCATACGCGATCACGCTGGGCTTCGACGACACATCACCGTTGACCGCGAGCCTGTCGTTCAACAACGCCGTGCCCGCGCCGGGTGGATTCCACTACCGCCTCGACGTCGACGGCTCCCTCGGCAGCGCCGGGGCTGGCCTGGACCGCGCCTGGCTCGTCTCCGGTGACGGCGTGCCCGTCGAGAACGAGAAGTGTCCCGGGGAGTGGGTGCCCGACGGCATCCTCGGCGCATATCGCGCGTTCGCGCACGCCGTGGAAACCGGTGCGGCGCTGCCGCATTCGCTGGACGACCACCTGCGCAGCCTTGCCGTCGCTACCGCGGCCGCGGACTCGGCCCGCGCCGACGGCGCCTGGATCACCGTGGAGCAGCCATGAACGCCGTCCCGCCCGAGGTAGGTGTCGCGGTAATCGGCGCGGGCACCCGACTGCAGACGCTCTACGGTCCGCTGCTGATGATGCTTCCCGGTATCCGACCCGCTGGAATATACGGACGCGACCGGCAGCGCAGCGCCGAGGCCGCGATAGCCCTGGGCACCGTCGCGTATCCGGACTTCGACGCCCTGCTCGAAGACCCGGGCGTGGACGCGGTGATCGCGTGCGTCACCTGGTCGCAGAACCCCGGGCTGTATCGGCGACTCGCGGCCTGGGACCGCCCGCTCCTGCTGGAAACACCACTGTCGGCGGACCCGACCGAAGCACTGGACGTCGCGGCCGCGCTGCTCGGCCGCAGCAGCTACACCGATGTCGCCGAGCAGTACCACCGCCGCCCAATCGAGACCGTCAAACGCGACCTGATCACGCGCGGCGTGTTCGGTGACGTCCAGACCGCCTACAGCGACGGAGTCGGCCACGAATACCACGGTGTGAGCCTGCTTCGCTCCTACCTCGGACAGCCCGCCGCGCCAAGGCGGGTCCTGGCGGCGCAGCGGGATCTGCCGATGGCCGATCACATCACCCACCGCGGCGTCTTCTTCGCCGGAGAACGCATCCAGCACGCCGTGATCGAGTTCGACAACGACACCCTCGCGACCTACCACTGGTCGTGGCTGAACTACGAATCCCCGATCCGCGCCCGCCGCCACGCCGGTTTCACTGGCACCCGAGGCGCGGCCTGGGGAGAGGAGATGGTCGCCCTCACAGACCCGGACAACCCCCACGCCCGGCATTACCGCGTGCAGCGCCGCACCCGCGTCCTGCACGGCGTCGAAGTCCTCGCCGAGATCGCCGTCCTGGCCGACGAGACATGTATCACCAAGTGGCACAACCCATACCCGCTGCTACCGCTCGACGAAGAACGCATCACCGCCGCCGCGTTCCTCGCCAACCTCGCCGCCAGCGTCACCGACCCCACCATCGCACCGCTGTACCCGCTCACCGAAGCCGCTGCCGACCACGCCACGGTCGCCGCGATGTACCAGGCGATGGCCGACGAGTCCGGCAGCTGGACCATCACGCCATCACCGGGAGCCGTTCCATGACGATCAGCGTGTATCTGGAAGGTCTACCCGGCGCGGGCAAGACCTCCATCATGGTCACCCTCGCCGCCGCGCTCGGCGAGGACTGCCTCGCCGTCCCCGAAACCAACCCCACCACCGCCGACCGGGATGCCCTGCACGACAGGCCCTCTCAGGAGGTCACCACATGGTATCTACGGCGGGAGTTACGCCGCGACCGGCTGGCGTCCCGCCTCGCCGATGCACGGCACCCGGTGGTCGCGGTGTTCGACCGCAGCTACCTCAGCGTGCTGGCCTACTGCTGGGCCACCGCCGCCTCCACCCGCGGCCGCGACCGGTACCAGCAAGCCCGCGCCGTCTTCGACCGCGACATCCGGCCGCACCTGACCCCGACCGCGGAGATCGTGCTGCTCACCACCCCGGTCGCCGCGTCGCTGCACCGCCGCCGCGACAAGGCCGACCGCGAATTCGAGCACCAGTGGTATCACGGCGACTTCCTCGACGCGCTCGCCGAGTTCTACCACGTCGAAGCCCCCACACTGGCTGTCGGTCCACTGCACAACATAGACACCACCGGCAGGCCCGCCGACCAGATCCACACGGCGCTGCTGCCCGCCCTCGATCCGACCGGACGCCGCACCGGCATCCCGGTCGAGCGCTTGACCGCGCCACTGGTACCACGGCTACACGGTCGACACCTGTGCCGGCCGGGCCTTCGCCGCTACTACGAAACACACGGTGGCGTCCGAGTTCTCGGTCAACCGCTGGGCGAGCCGATCAAACACCACGCTGGAGTCTCCCAGTTCTTCGAGCGGCACGCGGTGCTGCTCGACGACACCGGCGTCATCCTCCCCCTCGATCCCGCCACAACAACCGACGACCATATGGAGACCCCGTGACCGCACCGCTGCGTCTGGGCGTACTCGGCTGCGGCATGATCGGCAGCGCCTACCTGCGCCAAGCCCACGCCGTGGACGGGGTTCGCATCACCGCCATCTGCAGCCCGACGGCATCGTCCCGGGATTCGGCATTGCGGTTGTGGCCGACCGCCCGCGCCCACGGCGACCGCAGCGCGCTACTGGACGACCCAGCGGTGGACGCGATCCTGGTCTGCACCCCACATGCTCACCACTGCACCGACGCGGTGGCCGCGCTCGAGGCCGGCAAACACGTGCTGATCGAGAAACCGATCGCGACCTCGCTTCGCGAACTGGACGAACTCGAACTCGCCGCCGCCCGCCACGATCGTGTCGTGGTCGCACTGCCGCTCGTCGACCGCCCAGCGCTCACTGCGGTCGCCGATCTGATCGGCTCGGGAATCATCGGCCGGCCAATGGAATTCACCTCTATGCTCGACGTCCCCGGGCCACCGCGATCGAACTGGTACTACAGCCGGGAGGCCGTGGCAGGCCCGGCGCTGGACACATTGCCGTATGCGCTGTCGCGGCTGCTCGCCCTCACCGGCACACCGAGCGTGGTCACCGCTTCGGTGACCCAGGCCATCCGTCACCGGCGATGCCTCGACGGCGGAACACTCACCCAGCAGGTCGAGGACCACATGAGTATGCAGCTGACATTCCGGACAGGACAGCAAGCCCTGGTCAAGTCGTCGTGGTGCCTGCATCGGCCCGAGGACTACCTCATCGTGCGCGGCCGATCCGGCGACATTCGACTCGACTGCTGGCGCAACCGCATCCTCGTCCGATCGCGCACCCCGCCCGAGCAGCCGCACCACACCGCCACCTGGGATGACACCCCGGCGTTCGGTATCGACCTGCCTAGTGCCGATCCCGAGCATGTCAAGCTCACCGAGCTGGTCGCCGCAGTGGCCACCAACACCAACATCCTGGCCGAATCGTCGTTCGCGATGCGGCTGATCCTGACCGGACTGGCGACACATACAGGGGCGGTCGAAGTCCCGCCCGACACCGGCGGGCCGCAGCCCCTTGTCGATCTGCGGATAGGACAGGAATACCTGTAGGCGATGACCGGCACCGTGAAGCGCTCGACGCATCTGGCTATGCTGCCGAAGGCGCACCTGCACGTGCACCTGGAAGGCGCCGCCCGCGCCGCCACCATCGCCGAGTTCGCGAATCGGCACCACCGCCCGCCGCCTGCCGTCGCGGCTTTCAGCGACCTTCCACGGTTCGTGGACTGCTTCCGGCAAGTCACCGATGTGATCGCCACACCCGACGACCTAGTGCGGGTTATCTACGAGTTCGTCGCCGACGAAGCGGCCGAAGGCGTGCGCTACAGCGAACCGATGGTCGGGCCGTGGCTCTACGCCGACCGATTCGGCTGGTCCGTCCCCGACACCTTCGCGTTCATTGACGACGCCTTCCAGCAGGCCGCGCGACGCCACGACGTCGAAGTGCGCTACCTGCTCGGGGTGAATTGGGCACGCCCGCCCGACTGGATCGAACAAGCCGCCCGCTTCGCCGTGGAGCACGCCACCCGCAATGTGGCTGGGCTCGGCCTGGCTGGGCTGGAGCCCACCGACGGATTCGAGCGGTACTCCCGGGCCGCCGCGATCGTCCGCGCACACGGCCTGCTCGTCGTGCCACACCTCGGGGAAACCCAAGGACCACAGTCGATCCGCGCCGCCGTCGCCGCCATGCGACCGCATCGGATCGCGCACGGCGTCCGCGCGGTCGCCGATCCGGGCCTCCTCGACGAACTCGCCGAGCGGCGCATCGTCTGTGACGTGTGCCCGACATCCAACGTGCGCCTCGGCATCATCAGCGAGCTGGCCAGCCACCCGCTGCCAAGGATGCTGCGCCATGGCGTGCCCGTCACACTCAACGCCGACGACCCCATGCTGCTCTCGACCACCCTCACCAGCGAGTACAAGCAAGTCGGCCAAGCCTTCGGGCTCACCGATCATCAGCTGGCAGACCTCGCCGCCGAAGGAGCGTCGACGGCTGGTATGACCGAGACCACACGCACCGCACTGCGGTCGAGCATCCGGCGATGGCTCGCCGACGATCACCCCACCAAGAAAGGACATCATGGATAGCGACGCCACCGAACAGTTCCAGATCCAGGTCACCGCACGCGCCCTGGTCACCAAGGGCGAGGATCTGCTGCTGGTCTCCAACGACGGCCGGATCTGGTACACCCCCGGCGGTCGCCTGCAACCCGGCGAATCGCTGCACGACTGCATCCGCCGCGAAGTCCACGAGGAAACCGGACTCCATGTCGCCGCTGGGGAACTGGTGCACGTCTTCGAGTACTGGGAGGCCAAACACCACCGCCACAAAGTGGAGTGCTACTTCCGCGCTCGCCTGAAATCCGGTGAACTGGACCAAGACTGGGCCGACCTCGACGGCCCGGTGGAACACATGCGGTTCTTCACCCCGGCCGAAGTGCAGGCCGAGGAACACATCTACCCGCAATTCCTGAAGAAGGGCCAGTGGCGTACCGGCAAGGACATCTACATGGGCTTCGAGAAATGAGCACGGCGGATCGGATGCCGCCGCGACGCCGCGTGGTATTTGTCGACTGGTGGGGTGTGCTTTCCCGCGACTTCTACTGGCAGTCCATCTGCGCCGACCCGCATCATCCGCTCCGCGACCAGCTGATGGAATACATCGGTGAGGTGCTGACCGACAACAGCATCCGAGGTGAGGAATGGATGCGTGGCGTCCGGTCGAGCCAGCAGGTGATCGCCGCGATGAACCTTACTCCCACTGCCGGGCTCGGTAAGGACTTCCTGCTTGACAGGCTGATCGAGGACTGCGCAGTCATGTCGGTCAACACCGAACTCACGGCGCTGCTGGCCGAGCTGCGCGCACAAGCATTTATCGTGGTCGCCACCGACAACATCGACTGCTTCGCCGACACCTTCCGGCGCGCCCACCGCGCGGCCGCCCCTTGGTCCGATGCGGCGGCGACGCTGGCCGAGGCCGTCGGGCTGTTCGACGGCCTCATTTGCTCCAGCGACGTCGGCGTCTGCAAAAAGGACGACCCGAAACGGTTCTTCGGCGGGTGGCTCGATGCTCACGGCCTTTCGACCGCCGAGGCCGCGCTCATCGATGACAGAACCACCAACTGTGACGCATTCGGACTCAACGGCGGCACCGCCGTGCGATGGGACACCAGCCGCGACAGCATCGCCGAGCTGCGCCACACGCTGGCGGGGTGGATGGCACATTCGCTCAGCTGACCGAAAGATCCGCCGATAGGCCACTTCCCGGTCTAGCGGTGCCCACACAGCCAGGGACGTGCGCGCACTGGGTTCTGGCACGGTTGGTGCGAGTGAGCGCCCCTGATCGTCTTGGGCCGGGAACCGCCGTCGGCAGGATCGACGCTGGGCGGGCGGGAGGAACGAAGGCGGGAACGCTGCATTGAACGGGACTGCAGACAAATACCAAAAACGGAAGCGAGGAGTCGAGCCCATGAGCATCGATATGGCCGAGCCGCGGCAGATAGGCGATGACATTACAACACCCACCGAAGAGGTTGCGGCACTGATGGGTCTGGTCAATCCGGCAGTGTCGGTACTGATGCAGTCGGCTGACGAGCTGGCGGTGGCACTTGCCAGCGCGGGACGTAGCCACGGCGATCGTCCGGACCGGGGGTGAGGACCGATGTGCATGTTGTGCGATGACGAGCATTGCCTGACGCGATTCTATGCGACTCCACGTCCGAAAGAGTCGAGGATTCTCGGTACCTGGGACGAGGACGAATGTGACGCGCCGACGTTGTCCGATCATCTCGAGGACGCGAAACCGGCCGGTGTCGAGGCACGTGAACTCGACGATGCGGCATGGTTCGTGGGTTTCGACAGATTGAAAACCGATCCGCTGCCGCAGATCCGATGGCGTATCGCCGGACCGCTGGAATTTCCCGAATACTGCTTCGGTGATAGTCCTGGTGTCGTGGTGGGGCCGATCCGCACGGCATGGGAGCTGGCGGCCTTCGCGGAGCGGTTGATGACCGGCCACGAACACGACGACGGCGGCACCATCGCCGAGTGTCTCGCGGGTGCGGTGCCGTTGCGGCAGGAACAACACTGCTGGTTCCTACCGAACTTGCGGGTGGTGGGGCCGTGGCAGGAACGGGTCACTGATGCTGGCGTGGTGTATCGAGTGCGTGAAGATCTTCCGGCACCACCACCGCCCCGGCTGTAACTGGCCACAACGCGGCCCCGCACACCCGCTACGGCGTGGGAGAGTTGTGCGGCCGTGCGTGCGGTTACGGCCATGAGAGTCGTCGGCGCAGCCATTCTCGCGATACGCGCGCCGAACGTGTCTGGTGGTGGCGGAGTTTCGGTGACCGTGGCGGTGCGGGCATGCGGCTGTTGCGCGCCCAGTAGCCGGCCAGCGCAGCGAGGAAGGCATCGACAGCGACCGGATCGGTTGTGCGGGTGGCCGGGTGCGTGGTGAGGATCGGGTCGGGGTCGATTCCGCTGGTGGCTATCGATGGTGCCAGCGAGACGAGTTCGATCCAGGCGGCGCCGCGGCACGGCCAGGCCCAGTCGATCACCGCGACGGTGCCGTTGGGGCCCAGGAGCATGTTATCCGGCCGCAGGTCGGTGTGCAGCAGGGTTGCACCGTCAGCGTGTTCGAGCCAGGTCGATTCCAGCGCGGCGAGCCGGTCGAGATTGCGCAGCGACCAGCTGTCGAGGTCGGCAGGTGGCCCGTGCTCGGCGAACTGCCGCCAGCCATTCAGCTTCGGCCCGTAGCTGTCGGCAATAGTGGGCACCTCGAGGAGGGGACTGGGCGTCAGCGCGTTCGCCAACCGTTCGACAGTGGCGAGCACCGCGTCCAGGTCGCCCGGCTGATCCAGGCGGGGATGGCGGCCGTCGACGTCGTCGAATACCACGGCGAACCACCCGGCGATGTCGATCGTGAACTGGACAGACGGTGTCGGCACTGTGCGGGGTAACCGCGCTGCGGTGCGTGCCTCGGTCTGGTACATCCCGCACAGAGCGTCGTCACGATTGATCACCTTCACGAAAACCCTGCGGCTGTCGGCCAACAGGAGCCGCGCGGCCGTGCCGTGGCTGAACCCACCCGGCTGCGTGACCGCCGACCGTACCCGGGAGCCGAGGCGGCGCTCGATTCCGGCGCGTACCGGCTGCGGCAGCTCGTGCCATTCGATTCGCGTCGCGGTGCCTGCGTTGTCGGCCATGGCACCATCGTGGGATTCGGGCGCCGGTGTCCGCCAGTCATTATTTGAGGCAGGTGTGATGATCGTGTGCGTGGCAGGGCTCGTCGGCGACCCCGACGGTGTCCGCTGGGAATTCGCGCACATCCCGATACCGACCCGTTAAGTCGGTGCAGGGCGGTCGGCGATGACCGGTCACCCGTTCTTGCCTCGACGGGCGCGGATTTCGCGTAGGAAGGGGTGCTATGGCCTCGGCATTCGATCGACACCTGGACGCGTTCCGCAGCTACCAGACCACCCCGTGGGGTCGGCTCCGGTACGAGCAGGTGTACGCCAACCTTGTCCGCCATCTGCCGGCTCGGCCGCTGACAGTGCTCGACGTGGGCGGAGGTAATGGACTCGACGCTGTGCGCTTGGCGGCGCTTGGCCATCACGTGACCATCGTGGATACCTCGTCGGCATCGCTGGCTGAGGCTGTGGGCTTGGCCGAGGCACAGGGCTTCGGAGACCTGATCGACACCCGGGTGGCGGACATATCCGACATGCTCACGGTCGCGGCGCGTGGGTCGATTGACGTGGTGTTGTGCCACAACGTGATGCAATATGTTTCGGATCGAGGTTCCGTCCTCGAGACAATGGTGTCGGTGCTGCGCCGCGGCGGGCTGCTGTCGGTGCTGGCACCGAACCCGTTCAGCGATCCGCTGACTGCTGCGGTGCGGCGCGGAGCGCTCGAGGAAGCGATGCGCCTGCTGAACACCACCAGCCGGGCATCGGTCACCTATCACGCCGAGATCGACGCCGTGTCCGCGGCCGACCTGGCCGCGGAGATGGTCGCGGCCGGTCTGCGGCGTCCGGTCCGGTACGGGGTTCGCGCTGTGTGCGACTTGATCAGCGACGACGGGATCAAGCACGACTCGGAGTTCTTCGCGAAGCTCCTGCAGCTGGAGAACCTGCTGGCCGACCGGCACCCCTACGTCGAGACGGCCCGCTTCTCGCATCTGATTTCGGTCAAACCCGCAGTAGCGGAGCCGGTCGCAGTGACCGAGGTCGGCGGCCGTCGCGTGGCGATGGACCTGGCCGCCTACGAACAGCGGGTGCGTTCGGAGGGCTGCTTCGTGTGCGCCTTTCTGGAAGGCAGGCCTGGCCACGAGCATCACATGGTCTATGACGATGGTGAGCACGTCGCGTTTTTGAACAAGTACCCGACCTTGTTCGGCTACGTTCTCGTGGTGCCGCGCCGCCACGTCGAAGATGTGGTTGCCGACCTTACCCCGCAACAGTACCTTCGACTGCAATCGGCCGTGCACAAAGTGGCACGCGCGGTTGCCGCGGTGACCAGTCCCGAGCGGACCTACTTGATGTCGCTCGGCTCTATGCAAGGCAATGCCCATGTTCACTGGCACGTCGCTCCGCTTCCGGCCAACACGCCCTACGGCCGTCAGCAGCTGCACGCGCTCTATCCTGTCCACGGCATCCTCGACTACACCGAGACCGAAATGGCTGACCTCGCGGCGCGGATTCGTTCGTCGCTGTCGGCCGAGCCTGCGGGCCGGTTGGTGGTCCTTCGCGGCAGCTCCGGCGCCGGCAAGACGACTGTGGCCAGGACATTGCAGCGGCGGTTCGACCGAGCGCGGTGTGTGGTGATTTCGCAGGATGTCGTGCGCCGAGAGTTCCTGCGCGAGAGCGATGTTCCCGACGGACTCAATATCGAGTTGATCGGCGAGATCGCCTCGTTGTGCCTGGCTCGTGGGCTGGTTGTCGTGCTGGAGGGGATCTTCTCGCCGCGCCGTTACGGCGACATGCTGGACCGATTGAGATCCCATGCAGCCGTGTCGCGGTTCTACGCTTTCGACTTGCCGTTCGAAGAGACGTTGCGGCGGCACGCGACCCGCGCCAAGTCGTCGTCGTTCGGTCGCGACGAGATGCGGGACTGGTACAGCGGCTGGGATCCGCTGTACTTCGTCGACGAAGGCCGCCTGGACGCTACCCAAACCTGCGCCGACATCGTCGAGATGATCTTCGCCGACATCACCGCGCCAACCACACCAGCAGCCGGGGCTGGCCCCGACCGATTTCAGGCCGATGAGTGGCCCGCTGCCACGGTGGACGATCAGGATGGCCCCGTCGAATCGTCTCGAACGCTGGTGGTGCGGTGCTGGGGAACCAGCCACACCGAGCACCTCGTGGGTGAGTCACACCGCTTGGTCGACGTCACCGATCTTCCGGCGCCGGGCACGGCGGTAACGGTCGACCGATGGCGAAACGGCGGGTTCATCGAGCGGCTGAGCACCAGCTTGACCGCACGGCTTCCCGATGTCGCCATGGTCTTCCACAATCACGGCCGCGGCGGCGCCACTTCACGCGACCTGCTGGAAGCCATCGAGACCGCCGATGTCGACCAGGACATCGCCGTGTTCGAGTGCGGTACCAACGACGTACTGCGAGGTCACCAGGCCCGCCTCGCCGACAGTGTCGGCCTGCAGGAGTTCACGCGCAACTATCGAGCCGCGCTGGGCCAGCTCACCGCCCGCTCCCGGACTGTTGTCTGTCTGGCCTCGCCACCGGTCGCCGCGCATATCGGCCCGCGGGCAGCGGCAATCAACCGCGACCTGTGCGCTTACAACCTCGCTGCCCGTGACGTGGCGCGAGACGCCGGAGCTGTGTTCGTAGACTGCTGGGGCAAGTTCGTCACAACGGCCGCACTGCTGCATGAGCGCTCCGATAACTGGTCAGCCGCGCAAGTCCGTGGATGGCAGACGGCCTGCACCTGTCGCCCGTCGGGGACGAGATTGTCGCACGCAGCCTCGAGGCCGCCTTGGTCGACCAACACGTGATCCGCCAACTGCTTGCACCGACGAAACCGAACCGACAACGCCACAACACCGACGTGACGGTCCGCCACGGCCGCGTCGAGGACATCCCCGCCTGCGTCCACTTGCACGTCGATGTCGCCGCCGAAGGCAAATGGATCGGACCGGAACCCCCGATAGATGAAGACGACGTCGCAGCCCGTCTGCGCAACCTTGTCTCCACCACCGCAGGGCTGCTCGTTGCCGAGCATTCATCGGCCGGGATCGTGGCCACGGCCACCGCGGCTTTCATGACGCCCGATGTTGCGTCGATCACCATGATGGTCGCCTCCAGCCACAGGGGTGAAGGTATCGGGACCGCATTACTGGAGCGGCTGATTGACTGGTGCGAAAACAACAACGCGCACAAGGTCACCTTGCAGGTCTGGCCGCACAACCTCCCCGCGATCGGCTTGTACCATCGCGCGGGATTCGAGGTCGAAGGCACGCTGCGAGCACACTACCGACGCCGCAACGGTGAACTCTGGGACTCGATCATCATGAGCCGCTTGCTGCCCCGCCGCGACGGCCATGACTCCGCTCGTGCATAGATCGACGCCACGGACGCGGCCACGGCGTGCCGGGGCGGTGGCGGGGTCAACGCCACTGGTTGAGCCCGCATCGTGCCCCTTCGAGGCGACTGGTGGTGCAATGGCGTGTCAGGTCGTGGAGGTGCAGTGGTAGATATGCGAAAGCCGAGGTGCAGCGAACGTCACTCATCGGTGGAGACAGCTGGCTGCCTGTGCGCTGGCGGGCTGCGCTTACTTCTCATTTGCCGCATCCTTACCGACCCATACCCCAGCCCTGCCGATTCATTCGCTCGAAGTAGGCATCGTCTGCGGCCTGGATCTCTTCCTCTGTCAGCACTCTCCGATCGTCCGGCTTGGGGTCGACCTGTTCGAACGTTTCGCGGATCGCTGTGATCCCCGCCGTGACGTGTTCATCTCGGGTAAGTGGACGCATCGCCTTCTCCACTTTCGCGGCAGCATCCTGCTCGGCGGCTGCGGTGGCTTCCAGAATCATCCGCGCGAGTCTGTCTCCCCAGCGGTGCACGTCTCGGGTGAGTCGCCTACCACCCAAGGCGTCATCGACAGCGGCGTGCGCGAACTCGCCCACCCTCTCTGCGACGGATGCGCGCGGAGTGCTGATCGACCAAGCGATTGATGCAGAGGTCCTCCACGCAACTGGCATCTGTACCGGTCGAGCGGCTCGATATTCAACTTTGTCTACCCGGTCCGTCCCCACCTGATTGTGGGATCCGCGGCAGCCGTGGCGGCGTCGTGTGCTCGGAGAGTTGCCGTGAATCGCCCCGGCATGTCCGGAGACTTCATCTCTTGGAGAGGATGGAGTCGTGTCATCGAGGAGGAAGTACCCGGCCGAGCTGCGCGAGCGGGCCGTGCGGATGTTTGTGGAGATTCGTGATCAGCACGGGTCGGAGTGGGCGGCGATGCGGGCGGTCGCCGAGTTGCTGGGTGTAGGGCATCCGGAGACCGTCCGGACGTGGGTGCGTCAAAGTGAGGTCGACACCGGTGCGCGGGCTGGTGTGACGACCGAGGAGTCCGAGGAATTGAAGCGGTTGCGGCGTGAGAACGCAGAACTCAAGCGCGCCAACGCAATTCTGAAAGCGGCGTCAGCTTTCTTCGCGGCCGAGATAGACCGGCCACAGCGCTGATAGTCGGGTTCATCACCGAACACCAGGGCCGCCGCGAGAGCGGCGGCCTGCGGTGGGGCGTCGAGTCTATCTGCGCCGGGCTCACCGAGCTCGGGGTGAAGGTCGCCTCATCAACGTATTACGAACACCGGAACCGCACCGCCACGAAGCAGGAGCTGCGTGAGGAGGAAGTGGCGGTGCAGATCCAGCGTGTGCATCGCGAGAACTACGGCGTGTACGGCGCGAGAAAGGTGTGGCTGCAACTGAACCGGGAGGGCATCCGGGTTGCGCGCTGCACGGTGGAGCGGTTGATGCGTCGGCTCGGGCTGCGAGGTGCGGTGCGCGGCAGGGTCAAACGCACCACGATCCCGGACCCAGCCGCACCGAGGCCAGCGGATCTGGTGCAGCGCAAGTTCGCTCCGGTGGCGCCGAACCGATTATGGGTTGCCGACATTACCTATGTGTCGACGTGGTCGGGGTGGGTATATGTGGCGTTCGTCGTGGACGCCTACGCGCGTCGCATTATCGGCTGGCGCACGTCGACGTCGATGACTGCGGCGTTGGTGCTCGACGCGATAGAGCATGCGATCTGGACTCGTGAGCGCGAGGGATGGGACGTGAAAGATGTTGTGCATCATAATGATCGAGGATCTCAGTATACGTCGATCGCGTTCACCGAACGCCTCGCCGAGGCCGGGATCCAACCCAGCGTAGGCGCGGTTGGATCGAGCTTCGATAACGCCCTCGCCGAAACGATCAACGGCCTCTATAAAACCGAGCTGATCAAGACGCGGGCGCCGTGGCGCACGGTCGACCACGTCGAACTGGCCACTGCCGAATGGGTGGATTGGTTCAACCATCGACGCCTCTACCAGCATTGCGGGGATATGCCACCCGCCGAGATGGAGGCCGCCTACTACGCTCAGAACCTAGCTCAGCAAACCGCCGGGCTGTCACACCAGTAGGTCTCCGGACATGCCGGGGGGATTCACCGCGTCGCTGAGTATTCGGCTGATGGTGGAGCGGCTTTTGTTCAGTTCGGTTGCGATGCGGGTGGTATTCCAGCCGTCGAGGTGATGGTGAGCCAGCGCTTTGGCGACGAGTTCGGGGTCGCGACGCCGAGCTGGATCCCGTGCGCACAGTCGCAGTGCGAGCTGAGAAAACCTGTGGTCCGCGGATCGCAGCGTGAGCGGAAGGGTTTGCCCAGACTCGGTGACCGCAGGCGGTGTCTGCGTGTTCGCCAGACCGTCGGCCAACGGCTCAGCGATCGGCTGCGCTGGATCGGTGGCGTGTGCACGCTGTTCCCCATGAACGGAGTGTGCGAGTGCGAGGAGCGCGACGGTGGATTGGGCCATGGATCCTTCGATGATCAGCGGCCACAACCACGCTTCGCTCTGGGGTACTCCAGCGGTGATCGCCAGGGACCGGAGCGCGGTGAATGACAGCCAGAACGCGCCGGTGGCGATGAGGACGGTCATCGCGGTCGCGACCCACCTGGTGGCGCGGGTCGCGGTGTGCGCACGCGCGAGGACCGTTACCCCGTGGACTGCGGCCAGCAGCGCCAAGGGCGGGATCACCGCGACCGCGGCGGCCACGACCGGCAGGGCCGTGTCGTGCAGCAGGGCTTGGGTGGCGTTGCCGGTGATGCTGACGGTGGCTGCGGCGGCGAGCACGGTCCAGAAGAAGCCGTGCGCACGGGATTTCGGTGTGACCGCCTCGGGATCCGACGTCCGCGCGGTGTCCGTGGACGAGGTGAGAGCGAGGTCGGTCATGAGCGGGTTCCTCCGGTGGCGGGCTGGGCGGCGTGCGGACGGTCCGTCCGGTCGTGGCGGTAGGCGGGGGCGAGTGGATGGGATTCGCCGGTGAGTACAGCGAGTGCTGCGGCGATCTCGTGCAGGTGGGCTTTGACGTAGGTGGCGGTGACTCCGGCGTTCTTGCCGCGGTGTCCGGCGTATGCGCGGGCGACGGCGTAGCTGAAGGTGCGTTCCACCCAGGTGAGGGTGGTGTGGCGCAGCCAGTGCATGCTGACGCCCTGGGCGGCGACCCACGGCAGTTCCTCCCCGACGCGAGCCCAGATGTGGTCGTAGCGGCGGGAAGTGATGGGTTTGCCGTTGCGGTAGCGCAGCAACTGTTCCGAGCGTGGGCTCCCGCGCTCGGCCGCGTGTTCCAGTAAGCCGAGCATCAGGGTCGGTGACACCGGTTGCCACCGGTCGCTGCCGTCCTTCTCCCGTAGGAAGATCAGGCACTGGTCGGGGTCGAGATCGTGCGGACGCAGGGCGAGGGAACCGCTACGGCGGCAGGCGGTTTCGATGTGCAGGCGCAGGACCAGCGCGTCGAGGTCGGGGTCGTCGCCGGTGGTCGCGGCGGCGGTCCAGATCTCGGCCAGCTGATCCGACCCGATCGCGTAGCGGTGTGACGGGCGGCGTGTCGGGCGCGCGATCCGGCGGGCGGGGTTGTCGACGGGCCGGATCCAGCCTGAGTCCTCGGCGAAGCGGTAGACACACCGCAGGGCGCTGACGAAGTTCTCGGCGGCGCCGGTGCCGCCGCGCGAGGCCCGGTTGGTGCGGGCCTCGGCCTGGAGGCGGCGGGCCATGTCCTCGAACTCGGCCTTCTCCGGTTCGTCCAGACGCCGCTCGGCCCAGTGGGTGAGCAGATGGGTGAAATGAGTGTCGTAGGTGCGCAGCGTGCCCGGCGACAGCCGTGCCCGCACCTTCGGAATGACCTCGGCGAAGGTCGGCACCGTGGCGCCGGGGTGGACGAGATCGGCGGGAGAGATCCCCATCTGGGTCAGCAGCAACCGTGCTGCGGCGAGGGTGTCGGCCGTTACCGGCGAGTGGCTGGAGGTCGTCATCAGTGGGCCTCGCTCACCAACGCGAGACTCGGCGAGCACAGTTCGTCGAGCACGGCCGGTGGGTGGATCAGCAGCTGATGGTTGGTGTGGTGCGCGATCAACAGGGCGCGGTCACCGATGTCGAGCCCGATCCGACGGCGCAGCCTGTAGGGGATGCGAAAGTAGCCGCCCTCGGCGAACACGACGTTTGCGTCGGGTGCGGGGCAGGCCAGCAAAGCACCGGCATCGAGACAGGTCAACTCGAGTCGGATCCCGGGCTGCCAGTCGAGGGCGGTGAAGACGGTGCGGTCGACGATTCGTCCGCCGGAGCCGACGGTGCACAGCCCGTACTGGATGTGCCCGTTTCGGGGACGGACCGAGTGGTTCGTGACCTGTGGTCCTGAAGCGAGTTCCTGCAACCGCGACTGCGGCGGGATGACCGGCGCGATCACCGCGGATCGCTTCCGTCAGCAAACATCCGGGAGACGGCACAAGTGACGGAAACTGGCAAAAGCGCCACCAATCGGCGCAGGTCAGAAGGTGAAATCACAGCTCAGGCTCCTGTAATAAAGGGCCCTCGCGCACACTGCACGAATATCTGTCACGAATGACGGAGATCTGTGCGCGAGAGGGGACTTGAACCCCTACGTCCGTGGACACCAGAACCTAAATCTGGCGCGTCTGCCAATTTCGCCACTCGCGCTTGATGGTACGACCGTCCAAACTCTACCGGGCCAATCGGTCATAGCGAAGCATTGGGTTGGCGTGGCGTACTGGCCAGTAACCTCACCTGGGATTATAACGATTTGGCAAATCTCAATATGAGGGGCACTCATGTTTCGTACGCGTTGGTAACCCGATGGACCAGGGGCTTCAAACATGAGGCGGAGTCATGTTTACCTCCATTCTGGTACGTATGTACCGAAATACTCCTAAGTAATGGCCACGCCCGGAGGCAAACGTGAGGATTTCCTCATGATTTTGTGCCATCCTCGCCCGTATCAGGCCGATCACCCGCGATCACTCGTGAACCGGTAGGGACCGGCGTGTCGCCGAGGCATGTCGCATGGAGAAGGAAGTCGAAGCGTCTTGACGATCAACGAGAGCACCAAGACCGAGGCCGGACAGAGCACGAAGGCGGTTGTCGCCGCCGGGAAGGCCGCGTCGGATGGGGCGCGGTCGCCGCTGTTGGATCGTCTGCTCGACGGCGTTCCGTACGCGCTCGCCTTCGGGGGCCAGGGTGCCCGGTGGCTGAGCGAGCTGGAGGAGATCGGGCGCGACAGTGCGCTGGAGCCGGAGCTGACCGCACTGGTCAACGAGGCCGCCACGCTGCTCGAGCCGGTGGCCGCGCAGTTGTTGGTGGTGCGTCCGGTCGGCTTCGACCCGATCGGCTGGATGCTGGAGAACGAACTCGCCGACACCGACGAGGGCGAGACCTCGGCGGCTCCGTCCGAGCCGGTGCTGCGGTCGGCCGCGGTGTCCATGCCCGGCGTATTGCTGACGCAGGTGGCGGCCGTGCGGGCGCTGCGGCTGCAAGGCCTGGATCCGTCCGAGCACGCGCCGGTCGCGATCGTCGGGCACTCGCAGGGCCTGCTCGCCGCCGCGGCGGTCGAAGCCGGCGGCGCCCGGGACGCGGAGCTGCTCGCAGTGGCCCAGATGATCGGCGCCGCAGCCGGTTTGGTGGCACGGCGACGTGGGCTGATGCCGGTGGGCGAGCGCTCGCCGATGGTCGCGGTGTCCAACGTCGATCCCGAGCAGCTGCGCGCCGTGGTGGCCGAGGTGTGCGAGGGAGCCGATCCCGCCGCGAGCGTGGTGGTCTCCATCCGCAACGGACGTCGGCGCGCGGTGCTCTCGGGGCCGCCCGCGCAACTGGAGCGGGTGCGCCGGCGGTGCGAGCAGATCCACGACGAGCAAACGCGCGAGCGTGACGCCAAGGTGCGTGGTGGCTCGGTGTTCGCTCCGGTCTTCGAAGACGTGGCCGTCGACGTGGCGTTCCACCACCCGGCGCTGGCCGACACCGTCGACCTGGTGAGCAGCTGGGCCGACCAGTGCGGGCTGGACACGGAGCTGGCGGGCCGGTTGGCGCGGCAGATCCTGGTCGATCCGATCGACTGGGTGGACGCCGTCGAGGGCGTGATCTCCGCGGGCGCGCAATGGATTCTGGACCTGGGTCCGGGCGACCTGCTGTCCCGCGTCACCGCGGGCACGTTGAAGGGCACCGGCCTCGGCATCGTCGCGGCCGCCACCCGCGCCGGACAGCGCAGCCTGCTGACCCCCGGCGCCGCGCCGGAGCCCGCGGCCCCGTGGTCGGCGTTCGCGCCGCGCCCGGTGCGACTGCCCAACGGGCGCATCGTGGTCGAGACCGCATTCACCAAGCTGACCGGACGCTCGCCGATCCTGCTCGCGGGCATGACCCCCACGACGGTCGACGCGAAGATCGTCGCGGCCGCGGCGAACGCGGGCCACTGGGCGGAGCTGGCCGGCGGCGGGCAGGTGACCGAGCAGATCTTCGCCGACCGGGTGGCCGAGCTGAAGAAGCTGCTGCACCCGGGTCGTTCGGTGCAGTTCAACTCCTTGTTCCTCGATCCGTACCTGTGGAAATTGCAGCTGGGCGGCAAGCGGCTGGTGCAGCGCTCCCGCGCGGCGGGCGCCCCGTTCGACGGCGTCATCGTGACCGCGGGCATTCCGGAGCTGGAGGAAGCGGTCGCGCTGATCCACGAACTCACCGAAGCGGGCATCGCGCACGTCGCCTTCAAGCCGGGGACGGTCGCCCAGATCCGGGCCGTGCTGCGGATCGCCGACGAGGTTCCGGACTACCCGGTGATCATGCACATCGAGGGCGGCAAGGCCGGTGGCCACCACTCCTGGGAGGACCTCGACGACCTGCTGCTGGACACCTACGCCGAACTGCGCAGCCGTGCCAACGTGGTGATCTGCGTCGGTGGCGGCATCGGCACGCCCGAGCGGGCGACGGAGTACCTCACCGGCCAGTGGGCGGTGCGGCACGGATATCCGGTGATGCCGCTGGACGGTGTGCTGGTCGGCACGGCGGCCATGGCGACGCTGGAGGCCACCACCGCGCCGGAGGTCAAGCAACTGCTGGTGGACACCCCTGGCACCCCGGACTGGGTCGGGGCGGGCACCGCGTCCGGCGGCATGGCCTCGGGCCGCAGCCAGCTGGGCGCCGACATCCACGAGATCGACAACGCCGCCTCGCGCACCGGCCGCCTGCTGGACGAGGTCGCCGGCGACGCCGACGCGGTAGCCGCGCGCCGCGACGAGATCATCACGGCGCTGAACGCCACGGCCAAGCCGTACTTCGGCGACCTGGCCACCATGACCTACCAGGACTGGCTGGAGCGCTACGTCGAGCTGGCGGTCGGGCTGGACCGCCGCAAGGACTTCGACTGCGGCAGCGACCTGGGCGACGCGATCGCGGAGGCCACCCGCTCGGTGTGGCTGGACATCACCTGGCGCGACCGGTTCGCGGAGATGGTGCGCCGCACCGAATCCCGGCTGCACCCGGCCGACCGCGGCGAGATCCCGACACTGTTCACCAGCGACGACGACTTCGAGGACCCGGTCGCGGCGCTGTGCGCCCTGAAGGACGCCTACCCCGCTACGGCGCAGACCCTGCTGCACCCCGCAGATGTCCCGTTCTTCATCGCGCTGTGCAAGACCCCGGGCAAGCCGGTGAACTTCGTGCCGGTCGTGGACGCCGACGTGCGCCGCTGGTGGCGCTCGGATTCGCTGTGGCAGGCGCACGATCCGCGCTACTCCGCCGATCAGGTGTGCGTCATTCCCGGCACCGTCTCCGTCGCGGGCATCACCCGGGTCGACGAGCCGGTCGGTGAGCTGCTCGACCGTTTCGAGCAGGACACCGCCTACTCCCTGGTGCGTGCGGGCGTGACGCCCGCCCCGGTGGACGCGCGCCGCACGGCGGGTGTCACCAGCGGCCCGATCGACGCCGTGCTCGCCGCCCCCGACGTGCAGTGGGCCGGACGCACCACGATCAGCCCGGTGCACCGGCTCGGCGACCTGTCCGAATGGGTCGTCGACGGCAAGGGCGCGGTGCACCCGCCCAGCGGCGCGACGCTGGCCGAGACCACCGGCCCCGAGCCGGAGCACGAGTACCTGGAGCTCACCGTTCCGCTGCTGGCGGGCAACGCGGTGCGCATCCGGATCACCGTGCCGACCTCGATCTACAACGGCGGCGCCCCGGTGGTCACCGAGGCCGACGCCGACGAGGCCATGTCCGCACTGCTCGCGGTCGCGGCGGGCCAGGATCTGCCGGAGGTCAAGGGCAAGGTCGCGCATGTGAACCTGGCCTGGACGCCGGATCTGATCGCCGACCACGCCGGGGTCACCGGCTCCGGCCTGCCCGCCACGCTGAGCACGCTCGGCCGCACCGTGCCCGACGTGCTGGTCGGCGCCTGCTGGCCCGCCGTGTTCGCGGTGCTCGGCGCGGCCCGCACCGCGCAGGACGAGAGCGTCATCGAGGGCATGCTCGACCTGGTCCACCTCGATCACCAGGTGCATCTCGCCGGCGAACTGCCCGCCGAGACCAGTGTGCTGGCGGTGCGCGCGGAGGCCGGGGAGACCCTGGACACCGACCTCGGCCGCGTCGTCGAGGTGCACGTGCGGATCACCGCCATGCTGGACAAGCCCGAGACCGGGATGTCGATGCCGGTGCTGGCCACCCTCACCGAGCGTTTCGCGATTCGCGGGCGTACCGGCGCGGGCGAACTCACCGATCCGCCGCGCGCGGCGGGCACGGTGTCCGACGCGGCCAACGACACCCCGCGCAGGCGTCGTCGCGACGTGACGATCGTGGCGCCGCGCACCATGCACGCCTTCGCCGAAGTCTCCGGCGACCACAACCCGATCCACACCAGCGATGCCGCCGCGAAGCTCGCCGGGCTGGGCAGCCCGATCGTGCACGGCATGTGGCTGTCGGCCGCCGCGCAGCACGTCGTGTCGGCGGTCGATCCGGCGGCTTCGGTGCCCGCGCGGACACTGACCGCGTGGACCACCCGCTTCCTCGGCATGGTGCGCCCCGGTGCGCAGATCGATGTGCGCGTCGAGCGGGTCGCCGTCGACGCGGGCAGTGAGATCGTCGAGGTCTCCTGCCGGGCCGAAGGCGAACTGGTGATGGCCGCGACCGGTCGCACCGCGGCGCCGAAGACCGTCTACGCCTTCCCCGGACAGGGCATCCAGCGCAAGGGGATGGGGCTGGACGCCCGCTCCCGGTCGAAGGCGGCCAAGGAGATCTGGGACCGCGCGGACAAGCACACCCGTGCCGCGCTCGGGTTCTCGATCCTGGCCGTGGTGCGCGACAACCCGACCTACCTGAAGGCGCGCGGCGTCGAGCACCGGCACCCGGACGGCGTGCTGCACCTGACCCAGTTCACCCAGGTCGCCATGGCGACGCTCGGCGTCGCCCAGGTGGCCGAGCTGCGCGAAGCCGGCGCGTTCGTCGAGGACGCGCTGCTCGCGGGCCACTCCGTCGGTGAGTACAACGCGCTCGCCGCCGTCGCCGGGGTGCTGCCGCTGGAAGCGGTGCTCGAGGTGGTGTTCCAGCGTGGGTCCGCGATGCACGAGCTGGTGCCGCGGGACGCGCAGGGGCGCAGCGACTACCGGATGGCCGCGATCCGGCCCTCGCAGATCGGTCTGCCCGACGCGGAGGTCGTCGGCTTCGTGCGGGAAGTCGGCGAGCGGGTCGGGGAATTCCTCGAGGTGGTCAACCTGAACCTGCGCGGTTCGCAGTACGCGATCGCGGGCACGGTGGCCGGGCTCGACGCGCTGGAGGAGGAGATCGACCGCCGCCGTGCCGAGTTCGGCGGCAAGCGGGCGTTCATCCTGGTCCCCGGCATCGACGTGCCGTTCCACTCGACGGTGCTGCGCAAGGGCGTTCCGGAGTTCCGGCAGAAGCTCGAGCAGCTGCTGCCGGTGGATCTGCGCCCGGAGACCCTGGTCGGCCGCTACATCCCGAACCTGGTACCGAGGTTGTTCTCGCTCGAGCGGGCGTTCGTTCAGGAGATCGCGGACCTGGTGCCGTCCGAACCGCTCGCGGAGGTGCTTGCCGACTTCGACAGCTGGGCCGCCCGTCCGACCGAACTGTGCCGCGTGGTGCTGATCGAGTTGCTCGCCTGGCAGTTCGCCAGCCCGGTGCGCTGGATCGAGACCCAGGACCTGCTGTTCACCGACCCCGCGCAGGGCGGCCTCGGTATCGAGCGGTTCGTCGAGATCGGCCTCGGCGCCACGCCGACGGTGGCCAACCTGGCCTCCCAGACGCTGAAGCTGCCCGCGTTCGGCGGCGCCACCGTCGAGGTGCTCAACATCGAGCGTGAGGCGGCCATCGTCTACGCGACCGACACCGACCCCGCGCCGGTGGACGAGCCGGTCGAGGAGGCCGCGGCCGCAGCGGCTCCGGCGGCCGTCGCCGCCGCCCCCGTGGCCGCGCCGGCCCCGAGCTCCGGCGGCCCGCGTCCGGACGACATCGCGTTCACCGCCGCCGACGCCACCCGCGTGCTGATCGCGTTGTGGACCAAGCTGCGGCTGGACCAGATCGGACCGGTGGACACCATCGAGGGCCTGTGCGACGGCGTGTCGTCGCGGCGCAACCAGCTGCTGGTCGACCTCGGCTCCGAGCTCTCGCTCGGCGCGATCGACGGTGCGGCCGACGCCGACATGGGCGCGCTGTCCGCGACGGTGGAGCGGCTGGCCCGCACCTACCGCCCCTTCGGCACGGTGCTCACCGACGCCATCGGCGACCATCTCCGCAAGGTGTTCGGCCCGTCCGGCAAGCGTCCGGCCGCCATCGCCGAGCGGGTCACGAAGGTATGGGAACTCGGTGACGGGTGGGCCAGCCACGTGACCGCGGAGGTGTCGCTGGGCACCAGGGAAGGCACCAGCGTGCGCGGTGGCGACCTGGGCGGACTGGTCTCCGGTGCGCTGAGCGACGCCGCCTCGGTCGACGCGGCCATCGACGCGGCCGTGCAGGCCGTCGCGGCCCGCCGCGGTGTCGCGGTCTCGCTGCCGTCGGCGGGCGGGAGTGGCGGCGCGACGGTCGACGCCGCCGCGCTGGGTGAGTTCACCGAGCAGATCACCGGACGCGACGGCGTGCTGGCCACGGCCGCGCGCGTCGTGCTGGAACAGCTCGGCCTCTCCGAGCGGGTTTCCGCGCCCGAGGCGACCGACGACTCGCTGGTCGATCTGGTGTCGGCCGAACTCGGTTCGGACTGGCCGCGCCTGGTCGCGCCCGCGTTCGACGCCCGCAAGGCGGTCCTGCTGGACGACCGGTGGGCCACGGCGCGCGAGGATCTGGCCCGGCTGTGGCTGGCCGACGACTCGGGCAGCGCGAACGGACCGGTCACCGGATTCCTCGGCGCGGGCGAAGCCGTTGCCGCACAGGCCAACTGGTGGCGCCAGCGTGCGATGCACGAGGCGCGTTCGGTGCTCGCCGGGCTGTACGGGCGCATCGCCGAGGCGGCGCTGAGCACCGCAGAGCCGGGTCTGTGGTCCTCGGACATCGCGGTGATCACCGGCGCCAGCAAGGGTTCCATCGCCGCGGCGGTGACCGGCAGGCTGCTCAGCGGCGGCGCCACGGTGGTGGTGACCACCTCGACGCTGAACGACGAGCGCCTCGCCTTCTACCGCAAGCTGTACCGCGACAACGCCCGCCACGGCGCGGCGCTGTGGGTGGTGCCCGCGAACATGGCGTCCTACCAGGACATCGACGCCCTGATCGACTGGATCGGCTCCGAGCAGGTCGACAGCGCGGGCGGCGCGAAGATCAAGATCAAGGACGCGATGACGCCCACCCTGCTGCTGCCGTTCGCGGCGCCGCGGGTGTCCGGTGACCTCGCCGACGCGGGCGCGCGCGCCGAAATGGAGATGCGCGTGCTGCTCTGGTCGGTCGAACGGCTGATCGGCGGTCTGTCGAAGCTGGGCGCCGAGCACGATGTGGACGCGAAACTGCATGTCGTGCTGCCGGGTTCGCCCAACCGCGGCATGTTCGGCGGCGACGGCGCCTACGGCGAGTCGAAGGCGGCGCTGGACGCGGTGGTCGCCAAGTGGCGGGCCGAGAAGTCGTGGTCGGCCCGGGTCACCCTGGTGCACGCGTTGATCGGCTGGGTGCGCGGCACCGGTCTGATGGGCCACAACGACCCGATGGTCGAGGCGGTCGAGAAGGCGGGCGTGCAGACCTGGTCCACCGCCGAGATGGCCGACGAACTGCTCAAGTGGTGCACCTCGCGGGCCCGTCAGGTCACCGTGAGCGGCCCGCAGCAGATCGACCTGACCGGTGGGCTGGCCAGGGCCAAGCTGGATCTGCCCGCGCTGGCCAAGCAGGCCGCGGAGCAGGCGGAGGAGCAGACCGGCGCCGACGCGGGCCGCACCATCGCCGCGCTGCCCGCGCCGCCGACCGTGACCTCCGCGCTGCCGGTGCCCGAGTGGGGCGAGGTGACCGCGGACCCGGCCGACATGGTGGTCATCGTCGGTGCGGGGGAGCTGGGCCCCTACGGCTCGGCGCGTACCCGTTTCGAGATGGAGGTCTCCGACGAGCTGTCGGCGGCGGGCGTGCTGGAGCTGGCCTGGACCACCGGCATGGTCACCTGGGAGAACGACCCGAAGCCGGGCTGGTACGACGCCGCGTCCGGTGACTACGTGCCCGAGCACGAGCTGGCCGAGCGTTACCACGACGCCGTGGTCGCCCGCTGCGGCGTGCGCCGCTACGAAGACGACGGCGCCATGACCGACAACTCGGCCCCGCTGATGACCTCGGTCTTCCTCGACCAGGACCTGTCGTTCACGGTGGGCGGCGAGGCCGAGGCCCGCGCCTTCCACGCCGCCGATCCGGAGCACACGGTGATCACGCCGGTCGAGGGCTCCGGTGACTGGACCGTGACGCGCAAGGCGGGCACCGAGATCCGCGTGCCGCGCCGGGCCAAGCTGTCGCGCACCGTCGGCGGCCAGATCCCGACCGGGTGGGACCCCACCATCTGGGGCATCTCGCCCGACATGGCCGCTTCGGTGGACCGGGTCGCGCTGTGGAACATCGTCTGCACGGTGGACGCGTTCGTCGGCTCCGGGTTCAGCCCCGCGGAGCTGCTCAGCTGGGTGCACCCCTCGCTGGTCGCCAACACGCAGGGCACCGGCATGGGCGGCATGTCCTCGATGCGCTCGCTGTACATCGACAACCTGCTCGGCGAGTCGCGCCCGAACGACATCCTGCAGGAGGCGCTGCCGAACGTGGCGCTGGCGCACGTGGTGCAGTCCTACGTCGGCAGCTACGGCGCGATGGTGCACCCGGTGGCGGCCTGCGCCACCGCAGCGGTGTCGGTCGAGGAGGGCGTGGACAAGATCCGCCTCGGCAAGGCCGATCTGGTCGTGGCCGGCGGGTACGACGACCTCGGCATCGAGGGCATCGTCGGATTCGGTGACATGTCGGCCACCGCGGATTCCGCGGCCATGAGCGCCAAGGGCATCAGCGACCGGTACTTCTCCCGCGCCAACGACCGCCGCCGCGGTGGATTCATCGAATCGCAGGGTGGCGGAACAGTGCTGCTGGCGCGCGGCAGCGTCGCGCTGGAGATGGGCCTGCCGGTGCTGGGCGTGGTCGCCTACGCGCAGTCCTTCGCGGACGGCGTGCACACCTCCATCCCGGCTCCCGGCCTGGGCGCGCTGGGCGCCGGTCGCGGCGGGAGGGAGTCCAGGCTGGCGACCGAGCTGCGCAAGCTCGGCGTGACCCCGGACGAGATCGCCGTGGTGTCCAAGCACGACACCTCGACGGCCGCCAACGACCCGAACGAGTCCGAACTGCACGAGCGCCTCGCCACGGCCATCGGACGCTCGGACGGCGCTCCGCTGTTCGTCGTCTCGCAGAAGACCCTCACCGGGCACGCGAAGGGCGGCGCGGCCGCCTTCCAGCTCATCGGCCTGTGCCAGGTGCTGGAGCAGGGCGTCATCCCGCCGAACCGCAGCCTCGACTGCGTGGACGAGAAGATGCTGGCCTTCCCGCACCTGGTGTGGCTGCGCGAGCCGTTGCGGCTGGGCGATCGTCTTCCGCTCAAGGCCGGTCTGGTCACCTCGCTCGGCTTCGGCCATGTGAACGGTCTGCTTGCGGTCGTGCACCCCCAGGCGTTCATCCAAGCCATCGAGCCGGAGCAGCGCGAGGAGTACCAGCGCAAGGCGCAGGAGCGGCAGCTGTCCGGGCGGCAGCGGTTCGTGGAGGCGATGTGCGGCGGCGCGCCGCTGTACGAGCGGCCCGCGGATCGCAGGCTCGGCGGGGACGGCACCCCGGCCAAGCGGGCGCGCGAGCTGGAGGCCGACGTGCTGCTCTCGCCGGAGGCGCGCCTGGCGCAGGACGGCGCCTACCGGGCCAAGGGCATCGGATGCGCGTAACCGGAAGCGCGGCGGGGCAACTCGCAGCGCCGGGTCCGTGCGCGGGCTCGCCGAGCACGTCGTAGGCTGCCCGCCTATGACGATCCTCGGTATCGGCTTGGACTTGGTGACCATCTCCGAGTTCGCCGAACAGCTCGAACGCGCCGGAACCACCATGCTCCGGGAAAGTTTCACCGCGGGAGAGCGGCGCTACTGCCAGAGCAAAGGGACCGACCCGGCGCGCAGCTACGCGGCGCGGTGGGCGGCGAAAGAGGCGGTGCTCAAAGCCTGGGCATCGTCTCGGTTCGCCCGCCGCCCGCAGATCGGGGACAACCCCTATCCGCTGATCGAGGTGGTCAACGACGCGTGGGGCAGGCCGAGCATCAAGCTGCACGGCCTGGCCGCCGAATTCCTGCCCCGGGTACGGGTTCACCTGTCGCTGACCCACGACGGCGACACCGCCGCCGCGATGGTGGTGCTCGAGGACCCGGGCGAGCTGGCCGACCTCATCGAAGGCCGCGACAACGCCGGGTGAGCCGCGCGGTGGTCCCGGTGCCCGCCGGGACCACCGTCATCGCTCGCTGCCGGTGCGTGATTCCTTCTCCGCGACGAGCAGGTAGGCGACCATCAGCCGCTTCAGTTCGGCGACCGCTTCCGCACTGCTCTGCTCGTCCTGCACCGAGAAATTCAGCATCGAATAGACCACGTGCACCAGCACTTCGGCCATCATGGTGCGCCGCGCCCGCGGCGTGCGCGGGGTGAGCGGGCGCAGCATCTGCGACACGACTTCGGCGAACTGCTTCTCGTGGATGGCGCCGGTGGCCCGGGTGGACGGCGTGGACTGCATGGCGAGCCACACTTCCCGCCGGGACGGGTCGGTCATCCAGAGGTTGGCCAAGTGGTCGACGAACTGGTTCATGTGCCGCAGCCAGTCCAGGGACGGGATCTCGCCGTGGAAGTCGGCCAGCTCCTGGGAAACGGCAACCAGGTCTTGGCGGTTCAGCTCGCAGACGATGACGTACTTGTTGGCGAAGAACTGATACAGCGTGCCGATCGGCACCTCCGCCCTGGCCGCCACCTCTTCACAGGTGAAGGATTCGAAGCCGACCTCGACGAGCAGTTCCCTGGACGCCTGGAGTAAGGCGTCGAACTTTCGTTTGCTGCGTTCCTGCGTCGGCCGGCGTCGCGGCATGAGCTCCTGTGGGTCGTCCTGCAGCTCCAACGCAGGGTCCAGACGGTGCTTCGACCTGGCCTCCGCGCGTACTTCCACGCATCCAGGCTAACGGTAGGGACAAGCGTGCGATACGCGCATCCGCCGTTCGCGTCCCGGTGACTCGATTTCCGCTACCCATCCGTAACCGATGTGGTGCCGAACACTTACCGAGCGCGCGTGCATCGCGACGTGTGTTCCGAGCAGGGGAATCCATGGGGCTCATGGCTTTCGGCAAGCCCGTGAGCTCGGTCAATGCACAGAGGGAAGGCGTGATCAGTGGTGGCTGAATCTGTGGTGACTCTCGGCGTTTCGACCGAACGCGGTGCCGTGCACGCGGTGGCGCTGGCCGACGGCAAGAAGCTGGCCGACCGGGTGCTGCTGCGCCGGGTGGTGCGAACGGACGGTGACGGCAAGGCGGAGGTGGCCGCGGCGGTGGAGACCGCGCTCGGCGCGCTGACCGCCGGGCTGGGCGCGGAGCGGGAGGTCGGCGGCGTGGCGGTCGCCTACCGGGACCCCGCCGAGCGGCGCGCCATCGTGACCCGGCTGGCGGCCGGTCCGTGGCACAGCGCCTCGATGGTGTCGGTGAAATCGGCGCATCTGAGCGTGGCGAGCATGATGACCTGGCTCGACGCCTACGACAACCTGCTGATCTGCGAGGTGGTGCCCGGGTACCACGCGTTCACCCTGGTCGATCGCGGCCGCCGCCGGGTGCTCGCCGCGGTGGGGCAGGCGGGCCGCGCGACGCCGCGCTCGCTCGGCCTGAGCGTCGCGGCCACAGGGGAGCAGCTGGAGGCGGCCGCCGCGCGCCCCGACGCGGTGGCGCTGATCGGTTCGGCGGGCGCCGGGTCGGCGGTGCTGACCGCGGTCGAGACGTTCGAGGTGCCGGTGATCCCCTGCACCATGGGGGCTTTCGCGTCGGCCGCCGGTGCGGCGTTGAGCGCGCGGCTGGAGCAGGACGGCTACGCCGGGCCGGTGAGCGAGCCGCAGCGAGGGCGCGGCGGGGTGGCGGTGTTCGCCGCGGCCGGCGTACTGGCCAGCGGAATGGTCGTCGGCGGGAGCTACCTGCTGAACGATTCCGCCCAGCCGCTGCCGACCGTCGTCGCGGCGGACGCCAGGATCGAGGGCACCGGTGCGGGCCACGCCACCGAGCCCGTCCCGGCCGCGGACACCGAGGCGGACGGGCCGGTCGGTTCCGGCTTCGACGCCTCCACGGCCGGGGTGCAGCTGCCCCAGCACAGCTGGGGCCCTGCGCCGCGGAATCTGCCGCTGCCGCTGGTCGCCGCGGATGCCACGGACGGGACGGAGACCGAGGCGGAGGGCCCCGAGCCGCTGGTACCGGGCACCGGTCTCCCGTCCGATCGCAAGGTGGGCGCGCCCGACGGCGCGCTGCTGTTCCCCGGTGAGGCGCCGCCGCCCGCGGCGTTCACCCCGGAAGCCGCGGACTGGTGGGACGAGCATCTCCGCCTGATGGCGCAATGGGCCGCCCAGCAGGTCTGGCAGGCCTGAACTGGAGCCGCGCGGCGACCTCGGCCCGGCGTCCTTGCGGCGCCGGGCTTTTCGCTGCCCGCGCTACACCGACAGGTCGCGACGCAACTTGGCGACGTGGCCGGTGGCGCGGACGTTGTACTGCGCGACGGCGATCTTGCCCGCTTCGTCCACCAGGAAGGTCGAGCGGATGACGCCGACGACCGTCTTGCCGTACATGGTCTTCTCGCCGTACGCGCCCCAGGCGGTGAGCGCGGTGCGGTCGGGATCCGACAGCAGCGGGAAGGTGAGCTGTTCCGCGTCGCGAAACTTGGCCAGCTTGGCGGGCTTGTCCGGCGAGATGCCCACCACGTCGATGCCCGCGCCGTCCAGCTCGGCCAGATTGTCGCGGAAGTCGCAGGCTTGCTTGGTGCAGCCGGGCGTGCTCGCGGCGGGGTAGAAATACACGATCACCTTGCGACCGCGGTAGTCCGACAGCGAGACGTTCTTGCCGTCGGCGTCGGGGAGCGTGAAGTCGGGGGCGGTGTCGCCCGGGGAGAGTCGTTGGTTGGTGGTCACCTCCAGCACGCTATCCGAAGGCGGTGACCGGAGATCCTTCGCGCGGCCGGTGGGCGCGGCGTGGCGGCGGATAGACTCGTCCGCGAGCCCCGGCGCCATACGGAGGGCCGGACATGTGGCGTGATCGTGCACCGGGTGCGGCAATCGACAACAGGAGGGTGGAACGTGGCAAGGGATACCGAGCGGATCGAGCGGGAGATCGAGGCCGCCCGCACTCGGCTGGCGAGCACGCTCGACGAACTCGCGGTACGCGCGGACCCGCATCGCATCGCGGACGACACCAAGCAGATCGTGGTCGGGAAGCTGAACGAGCCGAAGGTGAAGTACAGCCTGATGGGCGCCGCCGCGCTGGTGGTCGGGCTGGTGCTGCTCAAGATCTTCCGCTGAGCTGGAAAAACGACGACACCCGGTGTGGCATCGCCCACCGGGTGTCGTCGTTTCGCGGTCGGTTCAGACCGTCGGGCAGGCGAAGCCGTCGCCGTCGGGATCCAGGTGCGGCCCGAAGCCGGGTTCGCCGCGGAACAGCGGCGCGCGGCCGGCGGCCCGGGCGTCGTCGCAGTTGGCGAAGGCGCCACCGGCCGAACCGGTCTGCGACAGACCGGCCGAGCCGGTCGCGGCGGAGCCGGTGTCGACGGCCGAGGAGCCGGTTCCGGCGGATCCGGACGGAGGGGCGGCTAGGGCGGCGGGAGCCGCGAGAAAGGTCAATCCCGCGACGGCCGCGCTGACGGAGAGCCGGCGAACGTTCATGTATTCCTCTGTGTGGTTGCTGCGGTGGAAGGGCGTCCGACCGGACGCCGCATCCACTGTTGTGACGGGCCGCTCTCTTGTCAACCTCGGGGGGAGGGAACTAGGGGATTAGGGGATCGCACCCATCGTCGTCGCTCACGCGGTAGTGCCGGTGCCGCGGATGTGCTCCGCGGGGATATTTCCCATGCGTCCGGCCTGATAGTCCTCCATCGCTTCGATGATCTCGGCGCGAGTGTTCATCACGAACGGCCCGTACTGCACCACAGGTTCCCGGATCGGCTGTCCGCCGAGCAACAGCACTTCCAGCGCTCCGGTCCGATTGTCTTGGCGCGCATCGGCTGTCACGCTGATCGCGTCGCCGCGGCCGAAGACCGCCAGCTGTCCTTCGCGCAGCGGTCTGCGTTCCGCGCCGACGCCACCGCTGCCGGAGAGCACGTACGCCATCGCCGTGAATTCCTGCGGCCACGGTGTTTCGAGTATCCCGCCGGGCGTGATCGATGCGTGGGCGTAGGCGATCGGGGTGTAAGTCGATCCCGGGCCGGTGAATCCACCGACTTCCCCGGCGATGAGCCGCACCAGCGCGCCGCCGTCGTGCGAACTCACCAGGGTCAGTTCGCGTGCCCTCAGGTCTTGGTAGCGCGGTGTGGCGAACTTCAGTGCACGCGGCAGGTTCACCCACAGCTGGATGCCGTGGAACCACCCGCCCGAGGCGACCATCTCCTCCGGCGGCACCTCGTCGTGCAAGATGCCGGAGCCCGCGGTCATCCACTGGGTGTCGCCTTCGCCGATGACTCCGCCGCCGCCCTGCGAGTCGTGGTGCACCATGGTGCCGTCCAGCATGTAGGTCACCGTCTCGAAGCCCCGGTGCGGATGCCAGGGCGCGCCTTTCGCCTCGTGCGGTTCATAGGCAACCGGGCCCATCTGGTCGAGCAGGATGAAGGGATCGGCCGCGCGCAGATCCATGCTGGGGAACGGTCTGCGCACCTCGAATCCAGCGCCCTCACGTTGGGTGTGCGCGGTGACCACGCTTCGGACCGGCCGCTCGCGCAGGGTCGCGTCGGGGCGGGGCAGGCGGGGCAGAACCATGATGTCGGGAACGGTCACGGCGGGCATCGGAACCTCCTGAGGAGTTGGTGTCCATGTCAACCAACCGCGACTACACTTCATTCCCATGGTCCGGTGGTTGAGTGACGACGAGCAGGCGACTTGGCAGGCCTATGTGCGGCTGCGCCAGCGTCTGGACGGGGCGATTTCCGCCGGGCTGGCCGAGGACGGCCTGTCCCTGGCGGACTACGAGCTGATGGTGGCGTTGTCCGCCGCCCCGAACGGCTGTCTGCGCGCCAAGGAACTGGCCGCGGAGGTGTGCTGGGAGAAGAGCCGGTTGTCCAAGCATCTGGCCAGGATGGACGCGCGCGGCCTGGTCGAGCGGCGGCCCGCCGAGGAGGATGCGCGCGGCATCATCGTCCAACTCACGCCGGAAGGGCGCGTAGCGCTGGAGCGGGCCGCGCCGAACCATGTCGATCTGGTCCGTCGCGTCTTCGTGGAGCCGATGACGGCGGACGAGGCTCAGGTGCTGCGCGCGCTGGCGGACAAGGTGATCGCCGAGGTGGAGCAAGTGACCGAACTCGGCGCCTGAGCGGCGGGATGGCGCCGAGCTACCCGGCGTCGGTGCTGTTTCCCCGCCACCGACGCCACCACCGCCGACGGGGGCGAGTTGTCGCCTCCTCGTTCTGCGGTGGGGAGGGCGCTGGGTTCCGGCTGTTCGACTGCTCGCGCCTCGGCCGCGCGGCCGCGCGCGCGTGCCGCCACTGCTCGACGATCTCGTCCGCGTTCACCGGAGCGATCGGCACGAACGGCCCTTCCGGCATCCGCAGCCAGTCCACGATGCGTTTGTTGAGTTCGCTCACGGCCGCCCGCACCTGGCGTTCGCTGGTCGCGTCGCGCACCTCGTCGGGCAGGTGCTCGATATCCCGGCGCAACAGCAGCGACGGTGGCAACAGCGCCTCGCTGCCGACGCCTTCGCGACGCAGATATCCGCGTAGCCACCAGTCCTGGTCGTAAGCCGTGCCCGCCCCGGGGATCGGCTTGCCGGTGCCGGGGAGGTTGTCGAATTCGCCGCGCTCGGCCGCCTCGCGGATCTGCTTGTCGACCCACGATTCGAAGGTCTGCTTCGGCGGCTTGCGCTCGGTCATCGCGACGGCCGGGGCGGCGGATACATGACATTACTCTACGGAACTTTGTAGTAGACGTGAAAAGCCTTGTGTGCCAACTATTTTGAAACAGTCAAGACCACGGACGGATCGGCGGCTTCACCCACAGCAACTTCTCGTCGGTGTGTTCGCGCCGGGCGGCGGGATGCCCCGGATGGCGGGCGGCCCAGTCGCCCTTCTCCGCCAGCAGCCGCGCCACCGTGGTCCAGGTCTCGTCGGTGCTCGGCGGATTCGTCGCGGCGGCCCTGGCCAGTTTGCGCCGGACGGGCGCGGGCATCGCGAGCACCTCGGGACCGGTGATGCCGCGGTGCCAGAGATAGCTCGCCAGCCGTCGCGCTTTCTCGGCGCGGCTCTTGGCCGCCGCGTCGTTGTGTGCGTAGTCGGTCACGGCATGTCCACAGGGTTGCAGGTGCCTCGACCCTAACGGACGCAGCCGGACGTCATCCGTCGACGGCCTGCGCCTGGCCGAGGAGCACGAAGCTGCGCTCGGGCCGCCGCGCCGGAAGGGCAGGAAAACGCCCGGCAGCCTCCCCCATCCGCGGATGGGGGAGGCTGCCGGGCGGTGGTGGCGCTCAGTACGCGCTGTTGACGTTGTCCATCGAGCCGTAACGGTGCGCCGCGTAGTTGCAGGCGGCGACGATGTTGGCCACCGGATCCCAGATGTCGAAGGGTGTGCCCGCGACGTGGTAGGCGGCGAAGGTGGGGTCGATCACCTGCAGCAGGCCCTTGGACGGGATGCCCATGGCGGCATTGGAGTCCCACAGGTTGATGGCCTGGGGGTTGCCGGTCGACTCACGCATGATGTTGCGGTGGATGCCCTCGTAGGTGCCCGGGATGCCGTTGGCCTGCATGACGTCGAGCGCCTGGCGGATCCAGCCGTCCAGATTGTCCGCGTAGACCGGCGGGGCCGGGGCGGGCATCGGGGCCGGGACCGGCTCGGGAGCGGGAGCCGGGGCGGGCATCGGCGCGGGGATCGCCTCCGCGACCGGGGCGGCGGCCTGCTCGGCGACCGGAGCGGGCGCGGCCTCCTGCTGCTGCTCGGGCTGCTGCTCGGCCACCATGGCGATGCGAGACGGGACGCTGTCATCGGCAACGGACGCCGCGGAGCAGGCGGCCACGGCAACGACACCGGCGGCGGCGACCGCGACGGTGACGGTTTCGCGGAACGAGGGGCGGCGAAGGGTGGAAAGGCGTCTGTCAGGCATTGCGAATCGGTTCCTTGATCGGGGACTTACTCGATCCGGCCGCAGTTGGGCAGCACGGATCCTGCGGCGTACGCTCGTGGACGCGCGCCGAAACGGCCATGTGCTGTTGTGTGGTTTTGTTGTGGGGGACGTTGACGTCCCCGGAACGCGACGCGGTTCGTGCGGCGCCGGATCGCCCGCACTGGGGCTCGGCCGCGGTGTCGCGCGAGACTTCGCACCTCGATGCGAAGAGACGGGCGGAAGTAGGTTCGCGGGTCCGTTGCCGGATTCCGCTCCGCTGATCACTGGCGGGCAACTGCCTGCCGTGTGATCGTTACCGAATCGGTGTCTACAACTCCTCGGGCTGACCAAACTTCAGTTCGCTTCGTGACCTGATTGCAGAATGGTCACGCTAGGTGAACACAGGGTGAACGGATCTTGAATGCCAGGTGTTGTCGATCTTGGAAAGCCGATGACTCGGTAGCCGAATCGTTATCCAAGCTGGGAGTTTGCCATTAAACCTCTTGTGCTGTACGTCACATAATTTTTCGGCCGTACAGCTGGATTTGTGGGTCTCGACAGGCGTAACGCTGTCCGAATTGAGACCCGTGGTGCATCTGGGAAAAAGCCCAGGTCACGATGATGTCACGGCGGCTGGCTGCTGTGGGGACGAAAAAACCGTGCCCTTGCCAGCGAATGCTGGCAAAGACACGGTTTCCGTGTTGTGCGCCATCAGGGACTCGAACCCCGAACCCGCTGATTAAGAGTCAGCTGCTCTGCCAATTGAGCTAATGGCGCGTGCTCCGTGTTCCGGTGCGGGACAAACCTTAACAGGCCAGGGCTGTAGAAGTGAAATCGTGCCCTGACCGGCGGCGGCGCGCGGCGCTCCCGCCCCGGTAACGCCGGGGATCGCCGGGGTGATCTACGGGTGGTAACGCTGCAGTGACGGACAAGGTGTTCACATTGGCGCGAACGTGACGCACTGGCAGAATGTCCGATTGTGGTTCCGACCGCCCGCGTACACGGCGGGGTGAGCGGCGTGGTGGTCGGGAGACTTTGAAACGGGGTTGAAATGAGTGTTGGTCCAGGTCGGCGGAAGCGTAAGCCGGCCGCACGCTGGTCGGTGCGCACTATCGCGGGACCGGTGATCGTCGTCGCGGTCGCCGCACTGGCATTGACGGGATGTTCGGCGTCCGACGCCAAGGATGCGGCGCAGGTGGCCATCGACCGCAACCCCATCACGGAATTGATCAAGCCCAAGCTGCTGTCGCCGGTGAAGGACGGTGAGGTCGGCGTCTCGCCGGGCGTCCCGCTGGCGTTCAAGGTCGAGGACGGCAAGTTCACCAACGTGACCTTGGTCAGCCCGCAGGGCAAGACGGTGGAGGGCAAGCTCGCCGCGGACGGGCGGTCGTGGGAGACCGCCGAGGTGCTCGGCTACGGCAAAACCTACCGATTGAAGGCCGACGCGATCGGGCTGGGTGGTGCGAACTCGGCGACGCTGAGCTTCACCACGAGTTCTCCCGGTAACCAGACCAAGCCCTACCTGGTTCCCGGCGAGGGCGAGGTGGTCGGTATCGGCCAGCCGGTGGCCGTCCAGTTCGACGAGAACATCCCCGATCGGAAGGCCGCGCAGTCGGCGATCAAGATCACCACGGAGCCGCCGGTGGAAGGCGCGTTCTACTGGGTGAACAACCGCGAGGTGCGGTGGCGGCCCGAGCATTTCTGGGCGCCTGGGACGAAGGTCACCATCGACGTGAACGTCTATGGGCGTGATCTCGGCAACGGTTTGTTCGGGCAGGACAACATCCACTCGTTCTTCACCATCGGCGACGCCGTGATCTTCACCGCCGACGACAACACCAAGCAGGTGACCGTCGAGCAGAACGGTCAGGTGATCCGCACCATGCCGACCTCGATGGGCAAGGACAGCACGCCCACCGACAACGGCGTCTACATCGTCGCCGACCGGCACGAGAAGATCATCATGGACTCCTCGACCTACGGCGTGGCGGTCAACTCGCCCGACGGGTACAAGACGCCGGTGGACTTCGCGACGCGACTGTCCTACAGCGGGATCTTCTTCCACTCGGCGCCGTGGTCGGTCGGCGCGCAGGGCTACAGCAACACCAGTCACGGTTGCCTGAACCTCAGCCCGGCGAATGCGCAGTGGGTCTTCCAGAACGCCAAACGCGGTGACATCACGATCGTGAAGAACACCGTGGGCGGCACCCTGTCCGGCGTGGACGGCTTGGGTGACTGGAACATCCCGTGGCCGGTCTGGAAGGCGGGCAACGCGGACGACAATCGCTGAGCCGAAAAAGAACGCCGAACGGGCCACCGGAGCGAATCCGGTGGCCCGTTCGGCGTTCGGGGGCGTCAGGGCAGCATGTTGCAGCCCAATCGGGCGTCGCCCAGGATCGCGATCGCGCTGCCCGTGGCGGCGCACAGCAGCTTGCTGCCCGCCGAACCGCTGCCGGCGGAGCCGGTGGTCGCCAGGCCGCCGGCCGAGCCGCTCGATGCCGAGCCGGACGCGGGCAGCGGGGGGAGCCCGATGCCCGCGACGGCGGTTCCGCTGGATCCGGTGAGGAGGGTGGCGCCGACGAAGGCTGCGATCACCGCAGAACGCATCACGAGGTGTGTCTTTCTGGTCGAACCGGGCGAGCGCCCCAGCGACGCCGTCCCCTGTGCACCGCAGTCTACGGAGGCGGGAGAGATTCTGAAGGATATTCGTTTCACATTTCGCCGACTCCGGAACCGCAAAGAGTTTGTGGCGCAACGAAAAAACCCGGGTGGCTCCGATCTCTCGGAGCCACCCGGGCTATTGGGGTGAGCGACGGGACTCGAACCCGCGACAGCCAGGATCACAACCTGGTGCTCTACCAACTGAACTACGCTCACCATCGCCGGTAAGAACCGGCGGGCTAGATATTAGCGTGTCAACCCGCCCACTCCCTAATCGGCGTCTGGCGAGCCGTTGACCTGCGCCGATTCGGCCTGCTGTGCGGCGAGGTCGGAGATCTCGGCGGCGACCACGGCGATTTCGGTGGTGGAGGGACCGGGCGGCGCGACGAACGCGGTTCGCCGGTAGTACTCCAGTTCGCGGATGGACTCCTGGATGTCGGCCAGCGCGCGATGGCTCAGGCCCTTCTCCGGCTGGCCGAAGTAGATGCGCGGGTACCAGCGACGACACAGTTCCTTGATCGAGCTCACGTCGACCATCCGGTAGTGCAGGTGGGCATCGAGCAGGGGCATGTCCCTGGCGATGAACCCGCGATCGGTGGCGATCGAGTTACCGGCCAGTGGCACAGTGCGCGGGGTGGGGATGTACTCGCGGATGTAGTCGAGCACGCGCTGCTCGGCCTCTTCGAGGGTGACGGTGGAGCGGCGGGCCTCGTCGGTCAGCCCGGAGCGCGCGTGCATCTCGGCGACCACCGCGGGCATCGCGGCCAGCGCGTCGTCGTCGGCGTGGATGACGATGTCCACGCCCTCGCCGAGGATGTTGAGATCGCTGTCGGTCACGAGTGCGGCCACCTCGATCAGCTTGTCGCTGTCCAGGCGCAGGCCGGTCATCTCGCAATCCATCCACACCATGTATTTGTCGGACACCCGTGCAACATTAGCCGGGCGTGGGCCCAGCGCATGCGGTACGGCGCGGCAACTGCATGGCAGCCGATCCGGTCCCCAATCCAACCGGCGGGGATACAGTTCTCCCAGATCGGCACCCGGCGTTTTCGGTACGGCAGCAAACGCTGCGTAACGCAGTTCCGGCGAAGCCAGGAGGACGCGCGATGACCACCCCTCAGGAGAAGGCGGCCGCGGCGCGCAAAGCGGCCGACGAGGCGGCGCGTATCGCGGCGCAGGCGGCCGCAGCCGCGGAGGCCGCGGAACGCGAACTGGCCGAGCAGACCGCGGGAGCCGGTTCGGCAGGACGGGACGAACCGTCCGCCGACGCCCGAGGGGCGTCCGCCGCCTACGAGATCGCCGCCGGGTACGCCTTCGAGGGCGCTGCGCTGGAACTGGGCACCGTTGTGGTCGACGGCACGGCGGTTCCCGATGCGCGTGTGCGCATTCCCCTGCGGATGATGAACCGGCACGGCCTGGTTGCCGGAGCAACCGGCACGGGGAAGACGAAGACCCTCCAGGGCATCGCGGAGCAGTTGTCGAGCGCCGGGGTTCCGGTGGTGCTGGCCGACATCAAAGGCGACCTGTCGGGGCTGGCCGAACCGGGGCGATCGGACCAGAGACTCGCCGCGCGCAGCGCGGAGACCGGCGCCGCGGACTGGGCGCCGACCGGATTCCCGACGGAGTTCGTCTCGCTGGGCACCACCGGGACGGGACTTCCGGTCCGCGCGACGATCAGCTCGTTCGGCCCGGTGCTGCTGAGCAAGGTGCTCGAGCTGAACGAGACGCAGGAGTCGACCCTCGGCTTGATCTTCCACTGGGCCGACCGCAATGGGCTCGCGCTGCTGGACCTGAAGGACCTGCGCGCTGTGATCACGCATCTGACCAGTCCCGAAGGCAAGCAGGACCTGAAGGGCATCGGCGGCGTCTCCGCGACCACCGCCGGGGTGATTCTGCGCGCGCTGGTGAATCTAGAGGCTGGCGGCGGCGACACGTTCTTCGGTGAGCCCGAACTCGACCCGGCCGACTTGGTGCGGGTCGTGGATGGGAAGGGGGTGATCACGCTCTTCGAACTCGGCGCTCGGGCGGCGCGTCCGGCGCTGTTCTCCACCTTCCTGATGTGGGTGCTCGCCGACCTGTTCCAGACGCTGCCGGAGGTCGGCGACGAGGACGAGCCCGTGCTCGTCTTCCTCTTCGACGAAGCCCACTTGCTGTTCTCCGACGCTTCCAAGGCGTTCCTGGATCAGGTGGAGCAAACCGTCAAACTGATCCGGTCCAAAGGGGTTGGTGTGTTCTTCTGCACCCAGCTGCCCACCGATATCCCGAATCCGGTGCTCTCCCAGCTCGGCGCGCGTATCCAGCACGCGCTGCGCGCGTTCACCCCGGACGACCAGAAGGCGTTGTCCAAGACCGTCCGCACCTATCCCCGGACCGGTGTCTACGACCTGGAGCAGGCGCTGACCTCGCTCGGTACCGGCGAGGCCATCGTGACCGTGCTCTCCGAGCAGGGCGCGCCGACGCCGGTGGCGTGGACCAGGCTGCGGCCGCCCCGGTCGCTGATGGACGCCATCGGCGCGGACGCGATCCGATCGCGTGCCCTGTCCAGCTCGCTGGCCTCGAAGTACGCCCGGACCATCGACCGGGAGTCGGCCTACGAATTGCTCGCCGCGAAGGTGGCCGCGGCGTCGCCGGAGCCGGAGGCCGCACCCGTACCCGGCCGTACCGCGACCCGTGCCGAAGAGGACTCCGCGGCCGAGCGGATCATGAACAACCCCGCGGTGCGCGGCTTCCTGCGTTCGGCTGCGGCGGCGGCCGGCCGGGAGATAACCCGCAGTCTGTTCGGCGCGAGGCGCCGGTGAGCGCGGCGGTCCGCGCGGGTCAGCCGACGTCGCGGGCGAGCAGGTCCGCGGTCGTCTCCCGGCGGACCAGTTCGCGGGCGCGGCCGTGTCCCACGGCGATGATCGGCGGGCGCCCGACGCAGTTGTAGGACGACGCCAGGCTGTGGTGGTAGGCGCCGGTGCAAGGCACCGCGAGCACTTCGCCCGGACGCAGGTCCGCGGGCAGCCTGATGTCGGCGGCGATGAGGTCGCCCGCGTCGCAGAAGCGACCGGCGACCGTCGCGGTCATCTGCGGGCCGCGCGGGTGGCGGTTGGCTACGACGACGTCGTAGCGGGCGCCGTACAGCGCGACGCGCGGGTTGTCGCCCATCCCGCCGTCCACGGTGGCGTAGGTGTGGCCGCCTTCCACGTGTTCGACCGACAGCACCCGGTACAGCGTCACCCCCGCCTTGGCGACGATGGCTCGACCGGGTTCCAGCGCTATCGCGGGGCGTGGGAAGTGGTGACGGGCGCAGGCGGCGTCGAGGGCGTCCTCCAGGATGTCGGCGAGTTCGGGGAGGTTCATCTCGGTGTCACCGCCGCGATAGGCCACCGCGTGACCGCCGCCGAGATCCAGCTGGGTCAGGACGGCGCCGTGGTCCTGCCGCACCTGTGCCATGGCGCCCACCATGCGCCGTACCGCCTCGCCATAGTGGTCCGGGTTGTCGATCTGCGAGCCCAGATGGCAGTGGAGGCCGACCAGGGTGAGGTTCGGCTGACGCATGAGCCGGTCGATCGCCTCGGCGGCCGAATCGCTGCCGAGGGGGAAGCCGCACTTCTGGTCGTGCACACCCGTACGCACTGCGGGATGACCGTGGACGTCGATGCCGGGAGAAAGTCGTAGCAGCACCTGCTGCGGTTTTGTGGCCAGGGCGGACAGCAGCGTGATCTCCGTGTGCGAGTCGACCACTATCCGGCCGATCCCCATGTGCACGGCGGTGGCGAGCTCGTCGAACGACTTTCCGTTGCCGTGCAGCACGATACGGCGGGGCTCCACGCCTGCCGCCAGCGCGACAGCCAGTTCCCCCGCCGAGCACACGTCGACCGACAGCCCTTCCCCGGTGACCCATTCCATGACGGCGCGGATCATCAGGGCCTTGCCCGCGTAGATGATCTCCGCCTCGGGGAACGCCTTGCGATAGGCGCGGCAGCGGGACCGGACCTCCTGCTCGTCCAGGAGATAGGTGGGCGTCCCGTACTGATCGGCGATATCGGCCAGGGCGACGCCGCCGAGGGTGATCCCGCCGTCGCCGTCGTAGTGCGTGTCCCGCGGCCACACCGCGGCATCCAGGCGCGAAGGTGATCCCGACCGCAAGGACGGGAGGATGTCGAGCAGCGTCACGATGTACTCCTGGGTCGCCCCCGCTTTCTCGGATTGCGGGGCCGATGCCAGGACTACGCCGGGTACGGGGCCGGTGGGCTGGTCATTTGCGGATCCTTGACCACCCGGCGTTCCTTCTTGACAGGTCGCTGACGCTCAGTTGCCGAGCTTCTTGTAGAACGCGCCCGCAATCGGAGCGGTGACCGCGCGCGGACCGTATTGCCCCGCCACGCTCATCCCCTTGCTGATCAAGCCGGGGACCACACGCATCTTGTTGCGGGCGAGTGCGTCGATCGAGACCTTGGCGGTGTATTCCGACGAGACCCACATGAAGTCGGGCACCATCCGGTCGACGATCGAAGCTTCGGCGGGGTCGGGAATCTCGGTGCGGACCGGCCCGGGCGCCAACAGCGTGACGTGCACACCCGAGCCTTTCAGCTCGCCGCGCAGCGATTCGGAGAAGGTGTTGGCGAACGCCTTGCTCGCGGCGTAGGTGGCGTTGTTCGGGATCGGCATGTTGCCCGCGGCCGACCCGCTGATCAGGATACCGCCGCCGCGCCGGGCGAGCATGCCGGGCAGCACGGCCAGGGTCAGATCGTGCACGGCGACGGCGTTGAGCTCCATCTGCGCGCGCTCGTAGGCCGGGTCCAGTTCGGCGACCGCGCCGAAGGTCGCGATGCCCGCGTTGTTGCACAGCACGGCGATGTCGCGGCCGGCCAGTTCGTCCACCAGCAGACCGCGCTGCTCGCGGTCGGCCAGGTCGACCGGGCGCACCTCGGCGGTGATGCCGTGGGCCAGGGTCAGCCGCTGCGCGAGCTCGGTGAGCAGCTCCTCGCGGCGGGCGACCAGGATCAGCGAGTAGCCGCGTGCGGCGAGTTCGGCGGCGAGCGCGGTACCGATGCCGGAGGAGGCGCCGGTGACGACCGCGCGATTCTCGGAGGTGGGGGAGGGCAGGCTCACCCGGTGCAGCCTAGGCGATGCGGCGCGGTGGCCCGCCGCACGATCCCCGGCGACGTCTCCGCGCCGCCCGATCACAGTCGTGCGGCGAGCCGGGTGCCCTGGTCGATGGCCCGTTTGGCGTCCAGTTCTGCGGCGAGTTCGGCGCCGCCGATGAGATGCAGGCTGACCCCCGCCGCGCGCAGCGGGGCCTCCAGGTCACGCACGGATTCCTGGCCGGCGCAGACGACGATGTTGTCGACGGGAATCAGCTGGGGCCGTTGCCGTTTCTCGCCGAAACTGATGTGCAGTCCGTTGTCGTCGATGCGTTCGTAGTTGACGCCGCCGAGCTGCTCGACGCCCTTGGCCTTCAGCGCGGCGCGGTGCACCCAGCCGGAGGTCTTGCCCAGATCTTTGCCGAACGGCGTCGTCTTGCGTTGCAGCAGAACGACTTCCCGCGCGGCGGGCGCGGGCCGGGGCGTGGTGAGCTGCCCGGGGAGCTGGTCGTCGTCGGAGGTGACGCCCCACTCTTCCTTCCACTCCTCCAGCTTGAGTGTGGGATGGCCCTCCACGGTGAGGAATTCGCTGATGTCGTAGCCGATGCCGCCCGCGCCGATCACCGCGACGCGTTTGCCGACCGGCTTCTCCTCCCGGACCAGCTCCGCGTAGGACAGCACCATGGGGTGGTCGATACCGGGGATGTCGGGGATGCGCGGCTGCACGCCGGTGGCGAGCACCACCTCGTCGTAGCCTCCGGCGACGAGTTCGTCGGCGCCGACCCGCTTGTTCAGATGCACGGTGACGCCGGTGCGCTCGAGCATCCGGTTGTAGTAGCGGATCGACTCGCTGAACTCTTCCTTGCCCGGGATGCGGCGGGCGATGTCGAACTGGCCGCCGATCTTGTCGTCGGCCTCGAACAGATCGACGCGGTGGCCGCGTTCGGCGAGGTTCACCGCCGCCGAGAGCCCGGCCGGGCCCGCGCCGACCACCGCGATGCGCTTGCCGCGGCGGGTCGGCAGCAGCTTCAGCTCGGTCTCGTGACCCGCGCGCGGGTTGAGCAGGCACGACACGGTCTTGTGCTGGAAGGCGTGGTCGAGGCATGCCTGGTTGCAGGCGATGCAGGTGTTGATCTCGTCGACGCGATCCTGCGCGGCCTTGTTGACCCACTCCGGGTCGGACAGAAACGGACGGGCCAGCGAGACGAGCTGGGCGTCACCGCGGGTCAGGATCTCCTCGGCCACCTCCGGCATGTTGATCCGGTTGGACGCGCAGACCGGTATGCCCACCCGCGCGGTGATCTTCGCGGTGAACTCGACGAAGGCGGCGCGGGGCACCGAGGTCACGATGGTGGGGACGCGCGCCTCGTGCCAGCCGATGTCGGTGTTCAGGATGTTCGCTCCGGCGGCTTCGAGTTCTTGTGCCAGCGCGATGATCTCGTCGAAGGTCTGCCCTTTCTCCACCAGCTCGGCCATGGACAGCCGGAACACGATGATGAAGTCCGGGCCGACGGCGGCACGGGTGCGGCGCACGATCTCCACCGCGATCCGCCGCCGGTTCTCCGGCGATCCGCCCCACGCGTCGGTGCGCTTGTTCGTGCGCGGCGCGAGGAACTGGTTGATGAAATAGCCTTCACCGCCCATGATCTCGCAGCCGTCGTAACCGGCGAACTGCGCGAGTTTCGCGCAGCGGGCGTAGTCGTCGATGGTGCGCTCGATGCCCTTGGCCGACAGGGCGCGCGGCCGGAACGGGTTGATGGGCGCCTTGATCGATGACGCCGACACACTGCCCGGCATGTAGGAGTAGCGGCCCGCGTGCAGGATCTGAATGGCGATCTTGCCACCATGGGCGTGCACCGCTTTGGTGATCCTGCGATGGCGGTACGCCTCGGTTTTGTTGGTCAGCTTGGCGCCGAACGGCAGCAGCCAGCCCGCGCGATTGGGCGCGTAGCCGCCGGTGATGATCAGGCCCGCGCCGCCGCGTGCGCGTTCGGCGAAGTAGGCGGCCAGTTTGTCGGTGTCCCAGGCGCGGTCCTCCAGGCCGGTGTGCATCGACCCCATGACCACCCGATTGCGCAAGGTCGTGAAGCCGAGATCGAGTGGCTCGAACAGATGGGGGAAGGAGCTCATGGGTGAGGTCGCCTTTCTCCGTCAATCCGCGTGCGGGGCTGACGCGCGCGGGTGCAGTGCTTGCAGAACTTCGTCGCACCATTCGACGAACCCCGACTCCACGCGAATGCCCGCGCGCAGGACGAGGTACTGGTGCAGGGCTGTCCCGCCGAGCCGGTCGGGGGCGGGGAAGTCGCGTTTCTCGATGTGCCGGTACAGCTCGAGGCGCTGGGCGTGCTGGTCGCGATGGCGGGCCACTTCGGCGCGCAGGGCGGTGATGTCCCCATACGCGGCGGCGCGGATCTTCACCGCGAGCTCGTTGCGCGGGGTGCCCGAGTCGCTCGGTGCGGCGATCCAGCGCGCGAGTTCGGCGCGGCCCGCCTCGCTCACCGAGTAGACCTTCTTGTCCGGTCTGCCTTCCTGCGCCACTGATTCGCCGTCTACCCAGCCGGATTCCTCCATGCGTTTGAGCACGCGATAGATCTGCTGGTGGGTCGCGCTCCAGAAGTATCCGATGGACTTGTCGAAGCGGCGCGCCAGCTCGTATCCCGAGCCGGCGCGCTCGGTCAGCGATACCAGCAACGCATGCTCGAGTGCCATGCGGTGAGAATAGCCGTGACATTCGGTACTATGCAACTAGGTGCATATCGGCTCTCGTCTGAACCGCGGTCCGGTTGCGATTTCCGCCGCACTCGCGACGGCCGTGCGCATTAAGCTGCGCGGCATGACCGAGGTGAACGCCCGGGCGACAGTAGGACAGGCCGCCGGGCGCGGGCAGGTGCTGGCGTGGGGGCTGTGGGACTGGGGGTCTTCGGCATTCAACGCCGTGATTCTCACGTTCGTCTTCTCGGTGTACCTCACCGACAAGGTCGGCGACGACCTACCCGGCGACGTCTCCGCCAGCGCGTGGCTGGGATTTGCCTTGGGTCTGGCGGGCCTGATCGTCGCGTTGACCGCGCCGATCAGTGGGCAGCGCTTCGACGCGTCCGCCAAGCGCAAACGTTCGCTCGGCGCGCTGACCGCGCTCACCATCGCGGCGATGACGCTGATGTTCTTCGTGCACGACGACTATCGCGACCTGTGGCTCGGTCTGGTGCTGCTGGCGTTCGCGTCGGCCTGCTTCGAGCTGGCCAATGTGCCCTACAACGCGATGCTGCGGCAGGTCTCCACGCCCGCGACGGTCGGCCGGGTCTCCGGCTTCGGCTGGGCCATGGGCTATTTCGGCGGTATCTTCCTGCTGCTCATCTGCTACTTCGGCTTCATCGCGGGGGAAGGCGACAATCGCGGAATGCTCGGCGTGCCCACCGACCAAGGACTGAACATCCGCTTGGTCGCCGTGCTGGCCGCCGTCTGGTTCGCCGCCTTCGCGCTGCCGGTGCTGTTCGCGGTCCCGGAACTGCCACGCACCGGCGCCGATCCCGGCGCGGCGAACGCCGGATTCCTCGGCTCGTACCGGGTGCTGTGGCGGGACCTGCGCGAGCTGGCGCGCATCGACCCGCGCACGGTCGGGTTCCTGGTGGCCAGCGCCGTGTTCCGAGACGGTCTCGCCGGAGTGTTCACCTTCGGTGCGGTGCTCGCCGTGCGCGTCTACGGCATCGCCGACTCCGATGTGCTGCTGTTCGGGATAGCGGCCAATGTCGTCGCGGCGCTGGGCGCGGTCGTCGCGGGCCGTTTCGACGACCGGAACGGCCCCAAGGTCGTCATCGTGGTGTCGCTGTCCGCGATGCTGGTGTGCGGGCTGGCGCTGCTCGTGGTATCCGGGCCGTTGATGTTCTGGATCTTCGGCTTGCTGCTCACCGTTTTCGTCGGTCCCGCGCAGGCGGCGGCGCGGTCGTTCCTGGCCCGCCTCGCGCCGCCGGGCCGCGAAGGCCAGCTGTTCGGCTTGTACACGACCACCGGGCGCGCGGTGTCTTTCCTCGCGCCGAGCCTGTTCGGCGCGTTCGCCTGGCTGTTCGACGCCGAGCGCGCCGGTATCGCGGGCCTGCTGATCGTGCTCGCGGCGGGGCTGGCGATGCTGCTGCCGCTGCGGTCGCCGAAACCGGTCGCCGTCGTCCGCGGCGACGCCGAGGGGGTGCGCCCGGCCGAGTGAGGCGCGCACCTGGCTCGGATCAGCGCCTTCCTGGCGGCCGCCAGCCGCCCATGCCGAGGGCGATCAATCGCATCTGCTGGACGGTGCGGTCGATGATCGCCTGTTCGCCGCGCGGCGCGGCCGACACGTAGGCGGCGATTCCGTCGGTCACCGTGGTGACCATGAGGTCGGCGGCGATCTCCAGGTCACGCGGCGTCCAGGAGTCCAGGGCCCGGATCCGGGACAGATCGGCGACCAGTTCGCGCACGATCAGCTGGATCTCCCTGGCGATTGCCGCGCGCAACGCCGCGGACCCGCCGTGGCGCTCCCTGGTGAGGAAGCCGAACAGCTCACGCTTGGGGCCCACCTGGGCGAACACGAATCGCACCGTGTCCGACAGGCTTGCCTCCGCGTTGCGGCGGACCTCGCGCAGCGCCAGCCGCAACGCGGTGACGCCGTCGTCGACCAGCGTGGCGCCGAGGTCCTCCAACGAGGCGAAGTGCCGGTAGAAAGCCGTCGGCACGATACCGGCCGACCGTGCGATCTCGCGCAGGCTGAGCGCGGCGAATCCGCGCTCGGCGGCCAGCGCGAGGGTGCCGTCCAGGAGTGCCTGCCTGGTCCGCTCCTTGCGCTCGCCTCGGGTAGCTGCCTGCTCATTCATCCCGGTGAGCATACATCCGTTCACCATTCGACCTATCCCTAGATGTAGTTCGAGTCACATGTTTCGCCGGTTGACACCTAGCCCCCGTCATCAGTCACACTAGTTGAGTGTACAGACGTGCACTGAAATCAGGTCGCACGTCGTCAGCCCGACAAGAGGCACGGAGAACTAATGGTGGATCTGATCAACCTGGTGCAGACCCTGACCTCGCCACACCCGCTGGACCGGTATCTGGAGCTGGTCCGCCCCACCCTCACGGTGCGGGACATGCGGGCCGAAATCACTCACGTGCGCCGCTCGGCGCCGGGTTCGGTCACGCTCACACTGCGGCCGACCCGGCAGTGGAAGGGCCATGTCGCCGGACAATATGTCCAGATCGGCGTGGTGATCGACGGTGTGCGGCACGCGCGGTGCTATTCGCCGGTCAACCCGGAAGGCGGGCGGGATCGCCACATCCAGCTGACCGTGAAAGCGCATCCGGACGGCCTGGTGTCGCAGTACCTGTATCGCCACGCCACTCCCGGCATGGTGGTCGATCTGACGCCCGCCGACGGCGTGTTCCGGCTGCCCGAGCCGCGGCCGCGGCGCCTGCTGCTGATCAGCGGCGGCAGCGGCATCACGCCGGTGCTGTCCATGCTGCGCACGCTCGCCGCGGAGGACCATCCGGGCGAGGTCGTGTTCCTGCACTACGCGAAGTCGCCCGCGGTGCTCCCGCACCGAGCGGAACTGGACGCGATCGCCGAGCGGCACCCGAACTTTCGCATCGAGCTGCGCTATCCGCACCGCACGCGAGACGTGACGAGGGTGGATTCCGGTGCGCCGTGGGTGGACCTGAACCAACCGAAGGGCAGCGGATACTTCGACTACGACGAACTGGAGCGCGTCGCGCCGTGGTTCGCCGACGCGCAGACCTACGTCTGCGGCCCGCAGTCGCTGATGGACGCCGTGCGCACGATCTATCAGGCCGAGCAGCTGGAGGACCGGCTGCACACCGAGGAGTTCACGCTCTCGCTCGCCCCGGCCGACGCCGCGGACGCGCAGGGCACCGTCGACTTCTCGGCCAGCGGCGTGAGCGCGCCGAACAACGGCGCCACGCTGCTCGAACAGGCCGAATCCGCCGGGCTCAGTCCGGAGTACGGCTGCCGCATGGGGATCTGCTTCTCCTGCACAGCGGTGCGTCGTTCCGGTTGCACGCGCAATCTGCGCACCGGCGAGACCGACAGCGACCCCGACCAGCCGATCCAGCTGTGCATCAGCGCGCCGGTCGGCGACGTCGAGATCGATATCTAACGAAGGGGACCAGTCATGACCATTCTGACCGAAACCGAGCACGGACCGCTGGTCCTGAGCCCGGACCAGATCGAGGAACTCGGCCGCGAACTCGACGAGCTGCGCGCCGCGATCGTCGCCGACCTCGGCGAGCGCGACCGGGAATACCTGTACTCGATCATCAAGGCGCAGCGCGGCTTCGAGATCGCGGGCCGCGGCCTGATGTATCTCGGCTTCCTTCCGCCGTTCTGGCTGGCCGCGGTGGCCGCGCTGAGTGTCTCGAAGATCCTGGACAACATGGAGATCGGCCACAACGTGATGCACGGCCAGTACGACTGGATGCGCGAGCCCGGCCTGAATTCCCGTGTGTTCGAGTGGGACACGGTCTGCCCGGCCGATCAGTGGAAGCACTCGCACAACTACCTGCATCACACCTACACCAACATCCACAACAAGGACCGCGACATCGGCTACTCCATCCTGCGCATGGACGAGGGCCAGGAGTGGAACGTGCTGCGGCTCGGGCAGCCGCTGTACGCCTTCGCGCTGATGATGCTGTTCGAGTGGGGTGTGATGGGCCACGACCTGGAGGTCGAGAACATCCTGGCGGGCAAGAAGAAGTGGCCGGAGGTCAAGAAACTACTGATCGGGCAGTGGCGCAAAGCGGGCAAACAGGTGCTCAAGGACTACCTGGTCTTCCCCGCGCTCACCGGTCCGCTGTTCTTCCACACGCTGGCGGGTAACGTCACCGCCAACCTCGTGCGCAACGTGTGGGCCTTCGCGATCATCTTCTGCGGTCATTTCCCGGCCGGCGTACAGACGTTCACCGAGGAGGAGACCGAGGACGAGACCCGCGGCGAGTGGTACATCCGGCAGATGCTCGGCTCGGCCAACATCACCGGCAGCAAGCTGTTCCACATCATGTCCGGGAATTTGTCGCACCAGATCGAACACCACCTTTTTCCGGACCTGCCCGCGAGCCGTTATCCGGAGATGGCCCCGACCGTGCGCGCATTGTGTGAGAAGTACGGTTTGCCGTACAACACCGGTCCGCTCGGCAAGCAGATCGGCTCGGTGTGGAAGAAGATTTTCAAGCTGGCACTGCCGCCGCGCTGGGTCGAGAGCGAGCCGTCTCCCGGTGTTATCGTGATGCGACAGCGGAAGGCGAGCGAAGCGGGCGTGTGAATGATCGGGAAATTCGAAAGCAACAAAGATCTCATTCAGGAATTGACGTCTTCCGGCGCCCGGCATGTCGGCAATATCGCCAACATCATCACGGGCACCGTCGCCGAAGTCACCCGGGAGATCGGTGAGTGGATCACCGATGCGATCGAGATGAACGAGGCGGCGGCCGCGGCGCGCCGGGACGCGGCGGCGCAGCAGGACCTCGACCGTGACCTCGGCGACGAGGCCGAGGTAGCGGTCACCAAGCCGCAGACGGCTACGAAGCCGCAGGCAGAGGGGGCGGAGAGTTTCCTCGACGCCGAGGTCGTCGAACCCGAGGTCGACGAGCCGCGCTGATCACCACACCGGCAGCCTGCGCCGGTGTGCGATGACGTCGGTGATCAGATCCTGATAGCCGTCGATCAGCTCGGCCAGCCTGGTCCACTGCAGGTGGGCCGCGTCGCCCGCCTGCGCGGGCTGCGGCCCGGCCGTGACCTCGTCGCCCAAAGTGTGACGAGCCGCAACCCATTTCGCCGCAATTCGATCGATCACCGCGCCGAGGGTCTCGGTATGCAGGGAGGCGCCCTCCCGGTGTTGCACATTGGCCGCGACCCAGGCGTCGATCCGGCCGATCCATTCGGCACGGCAGCCGTCGATGTCCTCCAGTTGCTGGCTGCAGGCCGCGACGCTGGTGCTGGACGCCCCCGGTGCGTGCGCTCGCGTCAGCGTGCGCTGCCGCCGCTCGTGGCAGTCGACGAGTTTCCGCGCGGCGTGCAGCACGCTGTGGCGATGCTGGCTTTCGCCGGGCTCGCGGATCGCGCGCAGCAGTGCGGCGGGCGGTGGTAGCTCTTCGGTTCCGAAACTGCGCTGAGCGTATTCGGTGGGCATGGGCGTACCTCTGCGACATGACGACTCCTTGGATACGCCAGGGCCGAGGGGGATTTCGGGGAGGGGCGCCCCTCGGCTCCGGCGTAGTCCCGCAACCGGATGTCGTCCCGCGGTCCACCAGCACGGCAGAGAACCGGGAAATCCGCGACGATGCGAGAGAAGACGTCCGATAAAATCGGGACACTTTCAGGAAAGCGCGGTAGCCGAATCCGCGCAACACTCTGGTCTGCGAATCCGGGAGCTGCCGGGAAATCGTTATGTTCCGTTACGGATCGGTCAACCGGCGCGGATCGTCGCCCGGCGTTCTCCCATTCCTCGAGCGCATGAGCAGCAACCGATTCGCCGCGACCGCTGCGCGCTGCCGCTCGATCCGCTAGCCTCGGTGTTCGTGCCCGCCTATGTGTCATCGCCCGAGTTGACATTCGGCTTCATGTTCGCGTTGGAAGACCCCGAGCGAATCGCAGAGGTCGTGCGCAATCTGATCGTCCGCAAAACCATCTCGGTCTTCCGTCTCGCCAGGCTGTCGGACGACGACGGCCCGCCGGAGCGCTACGTGGTCAACTGGGCGGTCATCCCGCAGATCTCGATCACCACCAGCGCGCCGGATCACGAGGAGTTGCGGGCCACCCGCACCATGCTGGTCAACGCCTTCCTGAGCGAAGACGGCGAGGTCAGCTTGTATTCCGCGCAGTCGAGCGGGCCTGCCTGACCGGGCCGCCCCGGATGACGCGCATCCGGGACGGCCGCACCGATCAACCGACTGGAACCGGCGCGTCGAGTCGTCCGGACCGGGCGAGGGCGAACAGGCCGGCCGCCGCGGCCGCACCGACGGCGACGAGCACCGCCCAGGCCAGCGCGCTCATCCCGGCTTCGCGCGTGGCGTCCAGCAGTGCTCCGATACCCAGGTTTCCGAGCAGAATGCCGATGCCGACAATGGTGTTGTAGAGGCCGTAATGCGTCGCAACCAGGCGGTTGCCCGACAACGCGACCACCGTGTCCATTTCGAACGGAAACACCGCCGCCGCACCGATTCCCAGTGCTGCCGCGGTCAGCAGCAGTGCGCCGATCGCGGGCCACACGCCGAAGCGGGTGCCCGGAATCGCCACCAGTGGCACGAACGCCGACGCGAGGATCGCCAGGCCGGCCACCAGACTGTGCGCGCGACCCCACCGCCGGCCGAACCATCGGGTGATGCGCAGTTGACCGGCGATCGCGATCACTCCGGACAGCACGAACACCGCCGTCATCAGCACGGTCGCCGAGTCGCCCGCGATCCGCGCGGCGTGCACGGGCAACGCCAAGTAGACCTGGAAGGCCAGCACCGAGGAGCTGATCATCGCCGCGGCGAACAGCAGGAACGGGCGGTTGGCCAGCACGAGCCGCCAATCATCCAGCACCGAGCCGGTTTTCGGCTCGCCCACGTGCTGTGGGAGCGCGCGTAGCTGGGCCAGCGTCAGCACGCCGAACACCACCGCGGCGCCGGTGGCGGTCGCGCGGAAGTCGACGGCCATCAGCGCGAGCCCGACGATCGGGCCGACCAGGATGCCTGCCTGGTAGAAGACGTTGAACACGGCGAACGCCTCCACCCGCCGCTCGCCGGAGTCCGCCGCGAGATACGCGCGCACCGCGGGGTTGAACAGCGCACCCGCGAAGCCGGTGGCCGCCGAGGCGACCAGCAGCGCCGGCAGCGTCTCCGCGACCGCGAGCAGTGCGAAACCGCCCGTGCGCAGCAGGCATCCGGTCACGATGAGCGGTTTGTAGCCGAGTCGATCGGCCAGCGTGCCGCCGAGCAGGAACATGCCTTGCTGGGCGAAATTGCGGATGCCGAGCACCAGCCCCACCGCCCACGCGGCCAGCCCGAGCGGCCCGGCCAGGTACCCGGCCAGGTAGGGCATCAGCATGTAGAACCCGGTGTTGATGGCGAACTGATTGACCATCAGCACGCGGCTGGGCCGATCGAAGCCGCGGAAGGCGGCGATCAGGTCGGTCATCGTGTCCCCTCCTCGCGTGCGCCGCCACGAGGATCGATGACCGTGGTGCACCGGGTCCAGGACTCCGCGACCGCGTCGCCCGGATGCGCGATGCGGCGCGGCGCGGCGGGCGGGGTGGCGCCGAGCAAGCCGTGCGCACGGCAGTACTCGTCGTTGTAGACGGTGTCGAAGTAGCGCAGCGGACCGTCGGGGAAGACCGCGGTGATTCGCGTGGCCGGGTCGCTGGTGCGGGCCAGCCAGCCCGCGACCAGGGCGACCGCGCCGACGCTCCAGCCGCCGGCGGCGTGGTGGGTCGCGGCGAGCCTGCGGCAGGCCCACACCGCCTCCGCCGGCGCGACCCAGTGGACCTCGTCGAACGCCGGATAGTCGACGTTGTCCGGGTGGATACTCGACCCCAGCCCGCGCATCAACCGCGGGCCCGCCGGCTGCCCGAAGATCGTGGACGCCACGGTGTCGACGCCCACCAAGCGCAGGTGCGGAAAATACCGGCGCAACGTGCGGCTGATCCCCGCGGAATGCCCGCCCGTCCCGACCGAGCAGACCAGGACGTCGATCCGTCCCAGCTGGGCGACCAACTCCAGCGCCAGCGTCTCGTAGGCGTCGCGGTTGTCGGGGTTGCGGTACTGGTCGGGGCACCATGCTCGCCGGTCCCGGGTCAGCAGCTCGGTGACGCGGTCGCGGCGCGCCTGCTGCCAGCCGCCGGTGGGGTGCGGCTCGGTGACCAGCTCCAGCCGCGCGCCATAAGCCGCGAGCATGCGCCGCATGAGCGGCTCCAAGCCGGGGTCGGTGACCAGCGTGACCGGGTGGTGATACACCATGCCCGCCAGCGCGAGGCCCAAACCGAGGGTGCCGCTGGTCGATTCGATGATCGGAGCGCCCGGTGCCAGGTCGCCGCGGGCCCTGGCGCGCTCGACCATGTGCAGGGCAGGCCGGTCCTTCATCCCGCCGGGGTTGGCGCCTTCGAGCTTGGCCCAGAAGCCGCGGCCGTCCGGTTGCGTTGTGCTGTCGAGTGGTTCGGTGATCCAGAGGACCGGCGTGTTGCCCACCATGGTGTCCGGCCGCGGGCAGCGCTGGGCGGCGGTCAGGAGACTCGCCGGGCTCGCGAGCGGGGCCGAGGTCGCCGGTTCGCGCGGAGCGGGTTCGGGCACAGCCGGGTTCTGCAGTGCAGAAGTCATGGGAATCGTCGATTCTGTGCGGTCGCTGGCTACAGCGACGGTGTGAGTGCGGAGGTCGCACGAACACCGGCCGGGCCCCGGCAGGCTCCGGCCTGACGCTGACCGATCAGTTCCGATCGATACCGAATCGAGTGAGTTTGTCTCTGCCCGGCCACACCGGGAGCGCCGCGACCGGAGGCGCGCGCACGCCGCCGCCGAGCGCGGCCGCGGGCGCCGTCAGGAGCACCGACACCGCCGCGACCAGCAGTAGCACCAGTAGTGTGACAGCGCGCGGCAGGGCGGCGAGCACCGCGTCCGCGGGTACGTGCCGGTCCGGCTCGGCGGCGTGCTGATGGCGGTCGAGGAGGATCGCCGGGGAGGCGGGGGAGGCCATGACGGGACCGGACGCTTCGATGTGCGCGTGCGGCGCGACGGCATGTGTGAAGACGTGACACTGCGGCACCGCCATGGCGATCACCCAGACGGTGTACGCGAGAGCCACGAGCACCCGGGCAACCGGTAGTCGCAGCGCGCCGAACGTCACGGTTCCCGATGGTACAAGTCCGGCAGCGGCACGAGTCGCCGGTGGTGCGGCGGCTCGGTCGATTCGATTGCGGCGCAAGCCCGGCCGTGCGGCAGGGCCCCCTCTTCGAACCCTGTTCGTTGGCGTGTCGGTATCAGATGGTGCCGTTCCCGAGCGCCTGGATACGGGACAATCAGGACACCTACTGGTTGTGGCTTGGATCACAGCAACCGTAAGGAGCATCGCTCATGGAACTCGAGAAGCCCGTCGTCCCGTCCGACCCGATTCGCGTGCGCGGCGATCTGGATCCCGCGCTGTCGCGGTGGTTGTGGCTGGTGAAGTGGCTATTGGCGATACCGCACTACATCGTGCTGCTCTTCCTGCACATCGCCTACGCGGTGCTCACGGTGGTCGCCTTCTTCGCGATCCTGATCACCGGCAAGTACCCGCGGGCACTGTTCGACTTCAACGTCGGCGTCATGCGTTGGGGATGGCGGGTGACCTTCTACGCCTTGTCGGTACTCGGCACCGACAAGTACCCGCCGTTCAGTCTGCGCGCGAACGCCGACTACCCGGCCGACTTGGAGATCGACTACCCGGAGACGTTGCACCGTGGCCTGGTCCTGGTGAAGTGGTGGCTGCTGGCCATTCCGCACTACCTGATCGTCGGCGCGGTGGTGAGCGGCGGCATCGCGGTCGCGGGCGGCGAGGGTGACGACTGGGGCGGCGCCTCGATGTCGCTGCTCGGCATCCTGTTGCTCGTGGCGCTGGTCGCGTTGCTGTTCACGGCGCGGTACCCGCAGGGCCTCTACGACTTCGTGATGGGCATCAATCGGTGGATCATCCGCGTGCAGGCCTATGCCGGTTTGATGCGCGACGAGTACCCGCCTTTCCGGCTCGACCAAGGCGCTCGCGAGTCCGACTGAACCCGATATCGCCACCGGATCCGCCCGCCCGGCAGCGGGCGGATTCGTGCGCTCGGGGCCGGAAAGGCTTCGGCGCGGTTTCCGGAAAGGGCCACACCCGGCAGGCATCGGTGTTAGAAACACTGTCACTTCAGATTTTGGAGCGCTCGCGCACGACGAGTAAGGATCGCCATGACCGTCGCCGAGATGCCTGTTTTCGAAACACTCGAATCGAACGTGCGCGGGTACTGTCGCTGCTGGCCCGCCGTCTTCGACACCGCCAGCGGCGTGTGGTTACGCGACGAGAACGGCAAGGAATACCTGGACTTCTTCGCGGGCGCGGGCTCGCTCAACTACGGCCACAACAATCCGGTGCTCAAACGCGCACTCCTGGACTACATCGCCGGGGACGGCATCACCCACGGACTCGACATGTCCACCGTCGCCAAGCGGCGGCTGCTCGAAAGACGGTGTCGCGCAGCGGGTCGGATTCCGCGCTGGAGGCCGCGACCGCTGCCAAGGGTGAGCGGATCGCACGGGCCCTGAGCGAGCCGACCGCGGCCTTCCCCGGTGTCTCTACTCGTGGACGTGGCCTGGTGCACGGCGTCGTCTTCGAGGACGCGTCGCTGGGGGAGAAGGTCGCGCAGGCCGCCTTCGACCGTGGTCTGCTGGTGGAGACCTCCGGATCGGCGGATGAGGTGGTCGAACTGATGCCGCCCCTGACGATCGCCGAGGACTCCTGCCCGCCGTCGCCCCCGCAGGCCGACGAAACCGCCTCCTCGCCCGCGAGTGCCTAGGGGCTGCGCGCACCGGCTGATCGATCCGGGGCGGGATGGTGCGCGGTGTCGAGTCCGGCGCGGGGTATGCGGCGGGAGACCAGCGCCCGGCGCTGGAACGCGGGCCTGCCAGTCGATCCGGGGTGTCCAGTGGCCGCTCGGGACTTCGTCGCAGGGGCTTGCCATAGCTGGTGAATACGCGCATTGCGCCCGGACACGAAGTGCGAAATCTTCGAAGGTTAGGACATTCGGATCCTGACGAGAACCAATCCAGGCGAATGTGGGAACTGCTCGTGAACTGCTCGCGGTCGATGTCGCGCGTCGGCGCCTCCGGCGGCTTCGGCGCGTTCGTCGTTCCCGGAACGCGGAGAGCGCCGTGACGCGGGCCGGGGAGGATCTCGCCGGGTTCACCGAGCGGATCGCGGATGAGCTGCGTGCGGTGGCCCCGTCCGGGTGGCAGCGGCTGGAGGCGTGGTTCGCGATGACCGTGGTCGCCGAATCGGCGCTGCTGGTGGTCGACGATGGTTTCCGGTCGTTCCGGTGCCAGGTACCGGATGCGGTGTGGAATGCGGTGCGCCGGCATCGGGAGGTGTCGGCAGGGGCTGCCGGCGGGCCGTGGTGGCGGTTGCTGGTGCGCATCGATGCGGACGGTGCCGAGGCCGTCGCCGATCACGGTGCGGTGCCGTTCCCGGGCGAGCAATTGTTCGCACCGGAAGCCTATCTCGCCGACTTGGAACGCTATCCGCGGGAGCGGCTGCCGGTGTGGCTGGCGGCCTACCTCGGGCGTGGCGAACGCCGAACACGGTCGCCGCGCGCTGCCGCCGACGCGATGCGTGCGGACCAGCGTGCGGGTTTGCGGGCGGTGGCCGTGGACAACGAACTGCCGGAGCTGGCCGTGTTGTGGGCACGGTGGGCGGTGCTGGCGGCAGCCTTCGTGGCGGTGGGGTCGAAGCAGGGACCGCGGATCGGTCCGTCGGTGGGCATCTTCGAAGGCGGGGGACGCAGTGGTTCGACGTTGACCCTCCTGCCCGGTGACCGGGCTGTGCTGTCGGGTGGTGTGTGGGATGCGCCAGTCCTGGACGCCGCGTACAACGCGGGCGCTGCGATGCCGGATTTGTTCGCGGGAGCGCCGGCGTGGGTGGCCGATCCGGTGCTCAACCCGCGGGCGACCACCGGTTTGCTGTCGTTTTGTTACTGGTGGGAGGCCGGTCGGTGGTATCGGGGTGAGTCCGCGCCGATACCGGAGTGCGCGCCGGCGCTGCCCGCGGTGTGGACGGTCGGCACCGTGGCGGGTGTCGTCGGCAACTTGCTGGATGATCGGTCGAGCGGTACGCCGGAGGCGGCCGAGTTGTTGGTGTCGGCTGCGCAGGCCGGGGCGGTGACCCGCGAGGCCATCGCGCAGGCTTTCGGTGACGCCACCGACATCGATGGCGCGATGTTCCAGTTCGTGCTCGCGGATCTGGCGGCGAACCACGCGGAGGGGATCGGCGAAGCGGATGCGCTCGACCTCGTCCGGGATCACATCCGACGACGGGGTTATGAGACGACGGGATACCCGCTGTCGAGGTTGCGAGCTGATCGCATCAGCGTGGGGTGGGTGGTGCGTTCGCCGGTGCCGGACGGCGAAATCGCCCTGGACCGGGCGGTTTTCTATGTCGCCGACGATGGTGTTGTGGAGCGATCGACCACGTCGGTGCCGTTGTCTGCGTTCGTCACCGGTTTCGAGCGACGGTTCCGGCTGCGCGGGAACGGCCGCAACACGCCGGAGGGGGTCACGACGTGAACCAAGTCCGGTTGGATCCGGACAGCCTGCGAAATCGGGGAGCGCGGCTGGCCGAGCTCGGGGACCGCGTGGGGCAAACCTATGCCGGACTGCGCGATTCCTTGGCGCAGGCCGAAGGCAGTTGGGGCGACGACGATCTGGGTGTCGCGTTCGCCCGTGAGTTCAAGCCGCAGGCCGACAATCTGCTGGCCGGCGTACGGGCCATGGAGGAAAGTCTGCGCGGCACGGCCGCCGGAATAGTCGACGCCGCCGGCCAATTCGAAGCACACGACAGGTTCGGCGCCAGCCGGGTCGGCACTACAGCCGCCTCCCTGGCCCCGATCGGCGAGCCGACGCTGCCCTGGCCGGAGGGCAGCTCGTCCTCGCCCGCAGGCCCCCAGGGGCCCGTGACGGCGGATCCCGCGGCGACCTTTCCGGCCGCGGCGAACCCGGCGTATCCCACGGATCGGGCCGACCCCGCCGAATCACCCATCCCCGGCGGGTCACGGACACCGGACGCGTCCGTGGGACGCTCCACGCCGGAGGGCGGTCCGCAGCGAGGTCCCTCGGATCGGGCAGCGGGCCGAGAGGGGAATCGGGGAGCAGGAGGACCGGGCAGCGGCAACTCCGGCAAGCCCGCCGCAGACCCCGGTCGTTCTCCGGCCTCCACGACGCACCCTCCGGCCGCCGCACGCGCTTCAGCCGCTGACTCCGGTCGCCGTCCTCCGGCCTCCGCGGTGTTCCCTCCGGCCGTTACCCGGGATGCACCTCCTGCCCCGGGCGGGCGGCAGGCCGGGGCACGCTCACCGGGCGGTGGGGGACGACGCGACACCCCGTGGTCCGGGCAGCCGCCCAGAACGGCCGGACCACCCGCCGGTGCCGAGCCGAGACCCCCAGGCCCTCGGTTCGGTTCGCCGCCGCGGAGGCAGAACCCCACCGACGAATCGTCGGGGCGCGATCGGCGTCGCTCCGGCGCACGGCCTGCTGTCGATCCCGTGGTCGGCTGGCTAGCGCGGACGCTGGCCGAGCACCACGACGTGCGGGTGGCCGGATTCGATACCCCCGGGTTGCAAGTGCCGGTCGTGCGCGAATTCGTGGCCGCTGTGGACCGGGTGCTCACCGACTACCCGGTGATCGCTCTCGACGTCGTCGCGGTGGCAGAACTCGATGCCGAATCGGGGCCGGTGCGGTGGAGTCCCGATCCAGGCGATACGCGGGGTACGAGCGCAGGCCGGTCGATCACCCTGGACCAGCGGACCGCGCTGGAGTCGAGGCGAGCGACCGGGACCGGGGAATCCGCGGCCGAGTCGGCGGAGCCGGCAATCTACCTGGCGACGCTGCGCGAATTCGGCCGGGCGCTCGACTGCGCCGGTGGCGGTCTCGCTCGCAGGCAGGCGCAGCGCGTCCTGATCGCGGAGTACCTGCGTCTGGAGGCGGGACACGACAGCACGCTCGCCGAGGTGGTTCGCGGTTACCGGCGCTGGCGCGCCGTGTTGGCCGGGGACGCTGCGGACGCGGGCGAGTTCGACGTGAGCCGGGCACTCGGCGCCGCGTTCGCCGATGTCGTGCTGCGCGGCGACGAGGCGAGCCGCCAGGCGCGAGCACTGCACGCGGTGCTGGTCGACGCGACGTCGCGGCGGGGGTAGGCGGTGCCGGTGGACGGTTCGTTGTCGCTGAACCCGGTCGTGGAGCTGCGCCGCTTGTTCGAGGGTTTGCCCGGCCCGGTGCGTCGCCCGATCGAGTTGGTGGTCTTCGGGGGAGACCTGCCGCGCGCCGACGTATCCAGGATGCGGTGGATGGCCGCGGAGCTGCGGGCCAAGGCCGACGCCATGAACGAGCACGCGGAGGATGCCGGAAACATACTGGCGCAGGAGGATTCGCTCGGCGCCCTGGGTGACCGAGTGCGCGAGACATTGCATCTGCACCAGGAGGGCGCGGCCAAGCTGCGGGAGGAAGCGCTGGCCTTGGCCGATCAAGCTCACGCGGCCGCCAACGATGCGGAGAAGACGCTGTGCGTGATGTTCGCGTTCGGCGTCGAACTGGCCTGGCGCATCATCAGCACGTTGGCGGCAGCCGCCGCGGCCGGTCCGGCCGGACAGGTTGCGGCGGCTCCCGTGGTGGAGTCGATGCTGATCGAGGGCCGAGGCAGGGTCGCGCTGATGCGCGCGGGCCTGGAACAGGCCTACAAGGCGGGCGCGGCGAAGACGGCGACCCGACTCGCGGCATTGGGGCCGCACCGGTTCGTTCTCGCGGTCGGCACAGCCGCCGCGCTGCCCGCGGGTGTGGATCTCGGGGTACAGATCGCGCAGGTCGAGTCCGGCGACCGGACCGCGACCGTCAAGGGCCCGAACGGGGAGAACCCGAGGGGTATCGATCTGAAGTCGGTCGAAGCCGCAGCAGTGTCGGGCGCCGGAGGCGCGGCGGGCGGCATAGCCGCGGGCAAGGTCGCGCCCAAGCTTCTTCCCCGGCTGCAGACCAGCCGCTCGGCGCTCGGACTGGTGCAAGGGGTCGCGGGCGCGGTGTCCGGTCTGGGTGCGGCGGCATTGGTCACGGGCTGGCCGGAACACTTCGAAGACGTGCTGGCGTCGCTGCTCAGCGGCGGATTGGGCGGAGTCGTGGATGTCCACCGTGGCGTTCACCCGGATCTCGGTTCCGCCCTCCCAGAAGTGGTCGACGGCGGCGGCGCCTACGTTCCTCCGGATCCAGCCACGGTGAGTCTCAGCAAGGATGCCGTGCTGCGGTTGGCGGGTGCTCCCCAGGGGGCGGAATCGCTGACGCCCGTTGCGCCTGCTCCGGTGGACAGCACCACCCCGCAGCTCGCGACCTCGGCCGTGCCCGGCCACGCTACGGATGCCGGGGCATCGCAGCCTGGACGGAACCTGGTTTCGTCCGGACCACCGGAAGCGACGGGTGATGGGCAGCACCAGCCGGATGAGGCCGGGGGCCTGGCACAGCGCCTCGCCGATTCGGAATCGGGTGAGCAGACTCGCGCGCCGGACGACCGCACCAACAGTCGGGCGGGAGCGCATGGGCAACCAGGTGACCACCATTCGACCGCGCGACCGGGCGACCGGGGATCGGCAGACCATGCCGGCGATCGGGAGCCGGGTGTCGGCCTTCCCGCCGGTGGCGAGGAGACCTCCGGTGCCGGCGCGCGGGCCGGTGCAGATGTGCCGGGCGGTAGTGGCGCTGCGCAGACCGGTGATCCCGCGCAGGCCGATGATGATGGGCACGATGGCGCTCGCGCACATGGCGGTGAGGGGCACGATGGCGGCGGTGCGCAGGCCGCTGACGTCGGCAATGCGCAAACCAGGGACGGCGAGCATGCCGGTAGTGGCGGCGGTGCGCAAGCCGCTGACGTCGGCAATGCGCCAACCGGGGACGGCGAACATGCCGGTAGTGGCGGCGGTGTACAAGCCGGCGACGGGCGGGGCGGTGGTGGTGCGCACGGTGCCGACGGTGGAGGCAATGCGCACGCCGGTGGCCCTGGTGCTGCGCAGGCTGCCGGGGGTGTGGCTTCCGGTGCGGTGTCGGCGGGCGCGGGTGACGACCACTCCGGTTCGGAACCGCGGCAGGCGGCAGCTCATGGCGGGGACCACGCGCGTGCGGTCGGTGGCGGCCGGAGCGCACGGGCTCCGGTCGGCGACGGTATGGCTGGGCACGAGCCGGCGGCGGTGCGGCCGGGGCGGGGGCCTGGGAAACTGGATCCGCCGGTGCAGGTGGGAAATGCGTCCGGTCGCCATGGTGCGGGCCCTGAAGGCCTCGCCCGGGTTACGGCGCCGAAGCACGCCGACGTACCACCGGTGCACGAGCCACCGGCTGTGGAGCAGTCCAAGGACGCCGTGCCCGCTGACGTTCGCCCGTCCGTGCACGACGGACCCGACCGCCCGGCAGCGGAGCTGGTAGCGGAGCTGGCGGGGTTGCCGTCGGCGGATCCGGCGACGAAGCAGGACCTTACCGCCGAGCAGCAGACGCAATTCAAAGCTGCGGCGAAGAAGGCGCTGGCGTTGTATCGGCTGCGGCACGAGGAGCTGGCCGCTGAGTCGTGGGAGCAGCGCAGGCACGCGATGGAGCACGGTGACCGGGCCGAGTCGCTGCTGCGGTACATCGACGCGATGCGCGAGGGTACCGGGAAGACGCCGCGGTGGAATCAAATCAAGGCGTTCCTGCTCGGCGAGCACGGGTTCATGCGCCAGATGGGCACGGGGCAGGGCAAATCCATGGTCGGTGCCCTGGATACGTTGCGGCAATTGTCGCGCGGGGAGCCGGTGGAGCAGGCGAGCGGAAAGCCGGTGCGGGTGCACCATGTGATCACCACGACCGAGGTGCTGGCCAACGAGGGGGTCCGGGAATTCGCGCCGATGCTCCGCAGTCTCGGGTACGAGGTCGCGCGCTGGGATCCGCACAACCCGCCGGGCGAGACGGAACGCCCGACCGTGTACTACATGACCTACGACGAGCGCGCTACCGCCGAGCTGTTCGACCGGCCGCCGCCGGGGAAGACCGCGACCATCGATGAGGCGGATGCGGTGCTGGTGCACAACCAGACGGTGCACTACCAGTCCGACGGACAGCGGGAGCTGGCCTCCGAGGTGGAGGCCGCCGCGGTGTACCGGGTGCGTGACTTCTTGAAAGCCGTGTTGCGCAGCAGAATCACGACGGCGGAGGACCTGTCGGTGCATCTCGGAGAAGCACTCCACGACGGGCCGCTGTCGGTGGCGGAGAGCGGGGCGGCGCGGCCGCTGTCGGCGGAGGAGGTCGGGGCGGCACGGACGCTGACCGCGCGGTTGCTGCGCGAGCAACCCGAGCGGTGCCTCGATACGGTGAGCCGGTTGTGGGAAAGCCACGCCGGGCGGGAATTCACCGCCGAGGAAACCGAGATGGCCCGTGCCTTCTTGGATGTCAGAGCGGGCCGGTTGAAACTGAATCGGGACTTCCAGATCTTCGGGCAGGATGCCGAGAAGAAGATCCAGATTCTCGACGAGTACGGGAAGCCGCGCAGCGATCCGAAGATCGGCACCGAGAGCCGGTGGTTCGGAGGCCGTCACAAAATGGTCGAAGCGATGTTCGGCGCCCCGGTGTATTCCGATGGGACGGGATCGAAACAGGTCACCGTGGAGGACGTCCTCGGCGGATACGAACATCTGCATCTGATGTCGGGCACGCTGGAACGGACCGCGGCCGAGATCAAGGAGAACTTCCCGGTCGAGGGTGGTCTGGCGAAGGTGGAGGACTTCGGGCGGTCGAAACTGGCGGGGGAGGAGGATCGGATATTCCTCACCGAGCCGGACAAATTGCGGGACGCGGTGACTCGGGTACAGCAGTTGCAGGCCGAGGGACGGCCGGTGCTGGTGATCTGCCCGTTCAACGATCTGGCGCGGAAATTCTCACTGATGCTGACCAAGGCGGACGTGGAACACACTGCGATCGACGCCCGGTGGTTCGCCGAGCACCGCGACAACAACGCCGCGGAGGAACATTTGCTGTCGGTCAAGGACACCGCGGGTGCCCGGGGCGCGGTAACCGTCGGCACGGGAATGCTCGGCCGGGGCTTCGACGTATCGATCAGCGACGAGGTCGACCGGTTGGGCGGGGTGCACGCGCACATGCTGGGGCGTTCGCCGACGAACCCGGACGAGGATCATCAGTGGTCGGCGCGGGCTGGGCGCAACGGCCGCAACGGCAGCTTCTGTTTCAACGTCGCCGCGTCCGACCGGCTCTACAGCGACGCGCAGCAGCACGGTGCGCGTGTCGCGGTCACCCACTATCGGACCGCACTGGCCGAGCATGCCGCAGCCACCGCGGAATACACCGAAGCCGTCCGCCGGGTGGGCGGTACGGATGCGGCCCGACCAGGTGAGGCCGTGCAGGCGGCGCGGACGAAGGTCGCGGCCACCGCGGCCGATGTCGCCGCGGCCGAGCGGGAGATGCGCAGCCTGACATCCACCCTGCAGAACGACGCGGCCGACCGCGTGTATCTGGAGCGTGCGATGCGCCGCGCGAATCAGGCCCACGCGCCCCCGACCGCAGTTGCTCCCGCCGCCCCCTCGTCCCAGACCACTGTCGCTCCGGGCACTCTCCACACCGAGCCGGGCACTGTGCATACTTCGGCGGATACCGGCCGGACCGGGGCAGACACCGGTCCGACCAGGTCGGACATCGGCCACGCCGGAGCGGAGATCAATCGTGCCGCGATGCAGGCTTTGCACGCCGGGCCTGATGCCGTCCAACCGCACCAGCGGGGGGACCGGTTCGCGCGGCTGGCCGGGTGGCTCGGGATCCCGGCATCGGTCCAGGCGGCCGCGGCGGTGTTCGACAACGACGATGCCGACGACCCGTTGAGCCGACTGCTGGAACGAGCAGGCGTCTCCTCCGCCGCCGTGGAGACGCTGAACCAGCACCTCGACCACGCCCCGCCCGCGGCGGTGTTGCGGGCGGACGCCCTCACCGACGAGCAAGCACTGAATCGACTGACGCCGCAGCGCAACCGGCTGGCCGCCGAGCTAGGGTGGGAACCCGCCCAGGTCGCGGGCGCGGAGGGCGTACGCCAGGTCGGCGCCGCAGTCGACACGGCCCGCGCGGAGCTGGCGGTCCTGCTGGATGTTCCCGTCACCGAGGTGAACGCCGCCGCCGCCCGCGATGTGCTCGCCGACGCGGTCGCCCGCATGCTCGCCCGCACCGAGATCGCCGACGACCCGGCCACCGAACTCCGCGTTCTCGCCGCTTCCACCTATCTGGCCGTCACCGCCCTGCTCGACCTCGCCGTCGCCATTCACCAGCGCAGCCCGAAGAGTTGCGTCAACAACGGCGTGACGATGATGCGGGTGCTGTACCCGGACAACGAGCACGCCTACCACCTCCCGGACGACATGCCACTGCGGGGCCACGACGCCGAAGCCACGGAGCGGGCCTTCGGCGGCGCCTTCCGGGCATTCCGGTCGCTGGACGAGGCCGCCGAATCGTTGGCAGAGCGTCCCTGGGGTAGCCAGGCGCTGGTCTACAAGTGGATGAACAAGGGGGAAGTCGAAAGTCACTTGGTGCTGCTGGTCAACGCCAGCGACCGGGCGGAGGCCCCGAACCTGGTCGTCCTGGACATCGCGGCCGCCCCCGGACAGGCTCCGATCACCGCGGCGGATCTGGCGGCCCGGCCCGCGCTGCTGAAGAAGGCGGTCGGGTTCCAGCAGTGGCGGCGTGCGCAGCAAGCGTTCATCGACCGACTGACGGAGGCCGATCGCCGCGTTTTCGCCATCGAGTTCGACCACAAGGGCGAACCCCTCGACCGCCTTTCCGCCACACGGCGTTCTGCTGTCGCCTCCCAGGACCCAGGACTCCCTCCACCATCGCTCTGGTCGAGCCGTGCCCCACCGCTGCGGCGCAACCAGTTCGCACTCGCCGGTCATCGCCCGGTCGGCGACGGCTCGTTACCGGGGAACTCCGTCCGGGCCGACCCGAGCCAACCGGACACGGCGCCGTCGAACGTCGGCACCGGCCGGGCGAGGCCGCACGACGAGCCGGAAAGTCGCGGCGCGGGAGCGGACTCCATCGGCCACTCCGGCGAAGACGGTGATGGCGAACCACACATCGCACATGAGGGCTCGATCGACGGCCGATCATCCGATGCGATGTCGTTCCTTCTCACGGGGGATCTCCCCGCTGAGCGGATGACAGGGCCTGTTGTCGTTCCCCAGCAGCTTCTGCTCACCGAGGAGCTTGCCGTCGCACTGTCGGATGCACTGACCGAACGCGATCAGGCAGTCCACCGGATCACCGACCAGGTGCGCGAATTGGAGCACGCGCTCGCGCCAGTGGTCGGTGAACCGGGAACGGTGGACATGGTGTCGCTGATGGGTGTCCGCGATGAGCTGAGTGCGTTCTTGGGCCGGCAGTTGGCCGCATACGCCGAAACCGCGGAGGGACAGCGCGATCAGATGATCGCGACCCTGCGTGAGATCACTGCGCGCCCGCGTCTCGACGAGCGAGATATTCGGGTGCTTGCCGAGATGGTCCCGGTCAAGCGCAATAAACTCATCGCGTCGCTTCCCGGGGTGCGAGATCGCTATGCCCAGGAGTTACGCACGGCGGCTCGGGTTCGGCTTGCGGAACTGGATTCGCATCGAGCGGAGTTCTTCCGAGCCGATGACGCGATACGGCGTTTGCAGCGCGGAATCCAGGGCCGGCTCGACCGCGCGGCAGAGGTGCTTTATGACCGCGGTTCGCGCAGGACGGTCCGGGGTTTGCTCGACGGCATCGATGCGATGCGTTCCGAAATATCGGCGGCCCGTCGGCAGATCAGCGTCGACTGGCAGGATATCCCGGACAATGAGCTGGCACCGTTGCTGTCGGAGATCACCCGAGGTCTGCGTAGCAGAGAAGATGCAGTCGAAGCGGTAGCCGCCGTTGCCGCGCCCCGGCACATCACCATGGTCGTCGATGACGCACTGAGGACTGTCGAAAAGTCCGCGGTAAGCATATTCGCCGAATCGTCGATACGCGGATTCGTGTTCCGGGATCACGATGCGAGGAACGTCAGGGCTGTGGAGGACGCCATAGCCCGCGTGCGCACGATGGTGCGCGCTCCCGAGACCAACCCCGATCTGTCCATCCGAGTAGCAGACGAATCGGCGGAGCGCCGATCCGATTTCGGCACCTTCGTGGATCCGGCCGATACACTGTATCTGCACTTCACCCCCAATATTCGCGCCATCGCGACCACGGGCATGATCCGGTCCGGCGCACACGACGACGTCGTCAACACCACGGCCGCCCATTCCGTCGGGGTGCATTTCATCAAGCCCGGGGACTGGCAGGGCACGGAAAACTTCAACATGTACGTCGGATACGCCGGGCTCCGCCGCACACTCAGTGGCACTGTATTGCCCGACCCGCTCGGCGCGATCGTCGTCATGCCGCTCGGCGCGATCACGGAGACGACGCCGTTACGCAACGAAGCCAAGACGACCGCACCGGACGAGGCTCATCTGGCCAGCGACGCCACGTTCCGTCCATTGAACGGGAGTCCCAGATACGCCTACCCTCTCGACGACGCCTACATCATTCCTTGTTACAGCGACCTGCAGGTCTCTCGGGAGCAGCGTCTGATCATCGATCCCGATACCGGGGAACGACACTGGCGACCGGTTGCCGAGCCGATCCGTGACGCTTTTCGCCGCGCCGGATACGACGAAGCTTGGATCGATCGGCACGTCATCGAGTTACCGGAACGCATCGCAGCGGACCCCGAAACTCGCGCCAGCCATGGGGAGTACGACCGCACCCAAAGGTTGATCCGGCAGGCCCAGGAGGAGATCAAGCGGCGGATGGCCGAGGACGGGAAGTACACGGATCGACTCGTCGTCCCTTTGTCCACCGAGCACGGGCGACAACTCGAGACCCTCGATCGGCACGGCGCAACGCGGCAGGGCTACTACTCGACATTGGATTTCGCGATCGAACGGCTGATCGTCGCCGACCGGCGCCCGCCGGAGACCGCGCCACCTGCCGGCCGAGCTACAGTGCCCGGAGAGCAGCCTCGTGCGAAGGTGGCGGGGCAGTCGAGTGGTGGCGATGCCGAACAGCGTGCCCGGCCGCGCGGTCCGGACGGTCTCATCGGCCGCCGTCCATCGCTCGATCCGGAAGGTGGCGCCGAACGGAGAACGGCCCAGGCCGGTACACCGGGATCGGACGGTCCGATCGATGCCGGTGAGCTCGGTCGGCTGCTGGCCGAGCACGGTGTCGTGGTGGGACGTGCGGCGGCGGCGCGCGTATTGGGTTCGGACGTGTCGGGTGACCCGGATGTCGTCGAACTGTCGGTTCCGGAATGGCTGTACCGGCGGTGCGCGGCGGAAGGTTGGGCACCCGACGACGGACAGCGCTCGGTGCTGGCGCGGGGGCGGTTCCGGGTATCAGTGGGTTGGCCCGGCGTCGGGACCGACGTGGTGTCGCACGAGGACCTGGCGGTCCGGTCGTGGCAGCCCGCCGAGGGCGGATCGAAGGTCGCCGTGCTCGCCGATGTCTATGCCTGGATGCAGGAGACGCAGGACCGGGCGTCTACCGACTGGATCAAGAATCACCTGTTGAACCCGGCGGCTGCGCCGCTGCCCGTCGCGGTGATCGCGCGCGAGATCGACGAGGTCACCGAGATGCTGCGGGAGCGAGTGTCGCGCGAAGAGCTCACCGATCCGGAGATCCGGCGCGGGATACGGCTGGCCGCCGAAGGTCTTTTCGCCAGCCGGACGCTGTACGGTCATCCGAGTATCGGCCGCGCCAACCACCTCCACGACGACGCCTTCGAGCTGCGTGAATTCGGGGTGGCAGCCCTCTACCACAACGGCATGGGCGTGGCCGAGGACCTGCGCCACATCGTGGACAACGGTGTCCTCCAGGGGGCCGACGTAGGCGAGATCGTCTCCGCGCTGGTCGCCGACGCATGGAGCGATCTCGTCTACGGTGGCGGGCGGCGCAGCGACAACCCCGAGGGCTACGACGAGTTGCGCTCGGCGCAGTTGCTCCATGACCGCGCCCTGTCGCACGGCTGCGACGCGAGCACCGCCCGGATGCTCGGATTCGCCGTCAACGGCACCGGATTCGATGAGCGGACCGGTAGTCAGATGATCGCCTCACCCGCGGCTGTCGAGGAAATGCGGCAGCGCTGGGGGGAGATGACCGACGGCGAATTCCACACGGCGACGCGAGTTGCCCGGTGGGTCGCCGCCGCGGACCTGCAGACGTTGTCGGAGCCCGACGCGGTCGTGCAGAGTATCGAATTGGCCCTAGAGGACCTCATGTCGCGCCGATTCGACCCGGCGCGTGTTTTCGGGCGAGTCCCGTCCGAATGGGGCACTCGAGCCAACAACGTCGACGAAGCGCTCCGGCTCGCGGACCGGTTCGGGCGCATGCCGCCGGAAGGCGGCCACATCACCGTGCGTCAGGCCCTCGTGAACCGCCTGCGCGGCGGTGCCGGCTTCACTCACCCCGACAGCGGATACCGGCCGCCGGACTCGTGGTTGCTCGCCAACCGGGACATGCGCCGCGACCACGCCGCGAAGTTGCGGGAGATCGCCGACCGGTTGGCGAGCGACTCGAGTTATACACCGATGGACGCCTATCACGACGCCCGCTCGCACGCGGCCGAGATGCGGGAGAAGTACAGCGGATTCCGTTGGCAGGTGGTCGTCGCGCCGGGCGCTCGGACGTCCGACCCCGCGAGCATGGCCGCCACCGTCGCGGCTCGACTGCCCGAATCGGACCCGTCGGGGATGTCGGACGGCGTGATCGACGTGATACCGCGGGTCGCGGAGATCACCCGCACCCGGAGCGGGAATGCTCCTGTGATCGTGGTGACTTCCTCGCGGGACACCGACGGCCGGCCGCGATTGGTCGCTCAGTTCGACTACACCCGGGCGGACGCGACCGACCCCGATCCTGGTGTGACGTCGGCGGAACTGCGCAGTGAGCTGGCCGAGGTGGACTGCCGCATCGATCTCGAGACCGCCGATCCCTTGCCCGAGGGGCAAGTCTGGCATCGTTTGCGGTTCGACTTCAGCAGACAGCGGATTCTGGTGTGCTGCGCCGAATGGGGGTTGGGTGCAGGCGGCATGGCCACGTTGACCGTGGGGCTGTGCCAGGCACTGGCGGAGGCCGGCCACGTGGTGACGGTTCGGACAGGGGAGGTGGGGCGCGCTCGCCGGATCCGTGGTGTGCAGGTGATCGGCCCCCGCGACAGCGAGCCCTCCGCTGTGACGCGTGAGCGGATGCTGTCCGATTGGGGCGACCTGCCGGAATCCATGGATCTGGTGATCGTGCACGATGCGGGCGACGGTCTCGCCGCTGCGCTGGCCGCCGAGGAGCGGTACCCCGCGGCGAAACTGGTACGCATCAACCATCTGACGCCGATGCTGTTTCACACCTTGGGTCACAACCCGCAACGTGGCCGGGCCAAGCTCGCGGCCGATGTCTATCTGGCGCGGCGTGCACATCTGGTGGCCGGGCTGGGACCGGTGCTCGCTGCCGACGCGCTGTCGTCGGCGGTCATGGCGGGGCACGGCTCGGTGCACGAACTTCAGCCAGGTCTGGTGCCGGCCGAACAGCCGCCGGTCCCCGCGCCCGGGGAACCGGCCAGGATCCTGTTGCTCGGCCGTGCGGAAGACCCGTTGAAGGGAGTTGTGGAGATCGCCCGCGTGGTGCGCCGGCTTCGGGCCGGCGGGCGAGACGTGCGGCTGATGGTGCGCGGCTATCCTCGACGCGGTGTCGATTCGGCCCGCGCCGAATTGGTCAGGTTGGTCGGCCACCCGGACGCGGTCGAGGTGGCACCGCGGACGTCGGATCGTACGGTGCTGCAGGCGGATATCCGGTCCGCGACGGCTGTGGTGATGCCCTCGCGTGCCGAGGGATTCGGTTTGGTCGCCGCCGAGGCGATCGAGCAGGGTGTGCCGGTCGTGGTGCCGTCGTCCAGCGGAGTCGGCAGGTTCCTCACCGAGTTGGGCGAGTACCGCGAGCAGGCGGAACGGTTCAACATCGTCGAGCAGCAGCTCGGTGCGGCGCCGAAGATCGAGACCTGGGCCGCCGCACTCGGCTCGGTACTCGACGATGTGCCTGCCGCCTGGGCTGCCGCGGGCCGGCTGCAGCGACTGCTGCAGCCGTTCACCCGCAAACGCAGCGCGAAGATGCTCGTACATGCCGCCGTGAACACCGATCCGCGCCCGCACCGGGACATCCGGCCTTCTCGCGCCCAGGTGTCGCTCGAAAACGGGCATGTGGTGGTACGCGGTGAAGGAACCGACTACGAGCTGATACTCGACGTGGCCGACGCGATGGAAACCGATCCCGCGGTGCGGCGGGCCGTGATGGGCTACACGGTCGTGAAGTTCGCGCCGTCACGAGACCCGCTGCCGATCCGGCTCGCGGCAGCGCCTGTGGACGGGTGGCTGTTCGATCAGTCCGGGAAAACCGCTGCGCGCCACGATGGTCCGCGCACGAGTATCCTGCAAGCGTTCGTGGCGACGGTGTCGGCGCGGGGATTCGGCGCGACCACCATCGATGACGTCTGCCGGCGCGCGCGGATCTCGCCAGGCGCCTTCCTCGACCACTTCCTGACCACGCACAGCGCCCTGACCGAGGCACACCGGGAGGCTCTGCGCAACCTGAACCAACTGGTGGTCGACGAAGTGGCTGCTCTGCCGGCATCCAACCGCACCGCCCGAGTCACCACCGCGGTGGACACCTACGTGCGCGCCTTGGCCGCACGCCCGGCCACGGCGCGCCTCCTGTTGGTCGAGGGATTCGCCGCCGATCCGGGAACACGCGCCGAACTCGAGGCGGGCACGGTCGAGCAGATCGCCGCCACGCTCGCGACCGTGTTCGAGGAATCGATCACGTCGACGCCGGCGCGCCGCGCACTAGCGGCAGCGGTCCACGGCATGCTCGCCGACTGGGCCGCGACCGGCGACGCCACCGCCGTGCCTGCGCTCCGCCGAGGACTCGTCGATCTGCTTCGGAACGGCACGACCCCGGCGGTGGGCTCGGTGGCCGAGTATCCGGCCGACGTTGTGGAGTCGTCTGGGCAACGGCTCAGCAGCTCGACGCCACCGGCAGAACCCGACGAGCGGGAGCGGATCCTCACACAGTTGATCGCGGTCACGGCCGAGCAGGGTTACGCCGAGATGGCTCCGGAGACCGTTCAGCGGCGCGCCGGAGTGTCAGCTCAGACGTATCGGACCGTGTTCTCCGACAAGCAAAAGGGTTTCGAGGCTGCCTGCGCGGCAGCCGTCGAACGGGTGCGGAGCACCGCCCGGGCCGCGATGCCGGACACCGTGGCCGATGACCCGCAGGCACGGCTTCGGGCCGCCGTCCACGCCTACCTCACCGCGCTCGCAGCGCATCCGGACGAGGCCCGCGTGCTGCACTTGGACCTGTTCGCACCGGGCCCAAAGGCACTCCGGTTGCACGACCGGCACCGGGCCATGCTGGCCGCGCACTTCGACGACGTGCTCGAGGAGAGTGACGCCCGCACCGCCCGGCTCCTCGCCTCCGCCGTCGCCGGAGTCGTCACCGATCGGATCCTCTCCGGCCGGATCACCGGGACCGGAAGCCGACGGTCCGCCGGAGGCGAATCCAAGCGGATCGCCGCGCTGCCCGGATTCGCGCCGGTGGTGACGGCCGCGGTCGGATCTCTCCTCCCCGACATCAGCGCGACTACGGCTGCCGACAGTGGCGCTTCCGGGCACCAGCCCACCGGGCCGGACCGGTCGGACGGTTACATCGGCAGCAGACCCGGGGAATCCACGCCTCGGCCAGGCGGCCCGTCCACGGACCTCCCGGCGCAGCAGAATCAACCCTCCTCGGCTTCGGCGCAAAACCCCGAGGGGGCGGGCGACGCCGGCCTCACCCGGCCGTCTCGTGATCTCGACCCCGACGCGGTGCCATTCGGACCGGAGGCCGTCGTCCGGGTCCTCGGCCCCGACCCCGTGCCGCCCGGTCTCCTGCACGCACAGCGGGGTTTGCAGCGGCAGAACGAGGCGGCTGTTGTCCTCGCCCGGGCCGGCTTCCAGGTCGAGCAGCACCCTGACGAATCCGGCGCGCGGCTGCCCGACTTCCGGATCGAGGGACGGATCTTCGACTGCTACTCACCGACCACCGGCAAAGTCAGCAATATCTGCTTCGAGATCCGCCGCAAGGTGTATGTGAAACGCCAGGCCGATCGGATCGTGGTGAACCTCACCGACTCCGCCGTCGACCCGGTCGAATTGAGTCTGGCGTTGCGTCGGCACCTGATCCCGAACCTGCGCGAAGTACTGGCCATCGACCGGCACGGCACTGTGCTGCGGCTTTCGCCGGGACCCTTGACCGTGGTCGCGAGCCTGCCCGACACGGGCGACCACGGATTCATCGGCAGCAGACCGCGCGAGCGGGCCGGTGAATCGGACGCTGCGAGTCGCGCGGACGCGCGCCGGGTGACGGTCGAAGGGGCCAGTCCGCCCGGCCTCATCGGCAGCCGTCCCAGTGAGCAGCCCGATCCGTTGGACGCCTCGCGTGGCGCGTGGCTGAAGGCGTTGCGGCTCGAACAGGGGAAGAAGCAGAAGGACGTTGCGCAAGCCGCGGGCCTGACCAATTCCGCACTGTCCAATATCGAGAAGGGACGACGGACGACGCTCGGCACTTTTCAGCAGGTCTGCCGTGCGCTGGGAGTCGAGGGCGAGGCGCTGGTCGCGGCCGCTCGGCGGTTCTATCCGGATGTCGATCTCGAAACCGAAGTCGCCGCGCATGATTCGCTGGGCGGCTGGGTCGCCGCGTATCGCAACATCCGCGGCATGACAAAGGCGGATCTCGCACGCGCGGTCGGAGTGACGCCGACGCGGATCGGCGAGGTCGAGAACGGGGATCGACCGCCACCGAACCTCTTCTTCCGGATTGCTCGAGCATTGGACGTGGGAGAGCAGGCGCTGGCTGCGGCTGCGCGCCGCTTCTATCCGGAGCTCGTGCTCGACCTCGATCCGGCGGCGCACGATCCGGCCTCAACCGGCACGTGGATCATGGCGCTGCGGCACAGCCGAAACATGACCCAAGCCGAGCTGGCACGAACCGCGGGCACGTCGGCGGGTTACATCGCCGGGATCGAGGGCGGGGAATACACTCCGAGCTCGATCATCTTCCGGCGGATCTGCCGGGCCCTGGAAGTCGCGCCGAGACTCCTCGGCACGGCCACACACCACTTCTATCCGCAGCTCGAACTCGATCTCGCCCCGCGCATGCACAATCCCGCGTCCCCGGGCGGCTGGATCGTGGCTGTACGTCACGACCGCGATATGACCAGGCTGGAGCTCGCGGAAGCGATCGGGCCCGGCTGGGGCCATCTCGGCCATATCGAGACCGGAGAATATGTGCCGAGGTTCGCGGTTTTCCGGCGGATCTGCGAGGTACTGGGTATCGACGACGAGTCGTTGCGGGCGGCCACCCGGCAGTTCTATCCGCACATCGATCTCGACCTCGAGCCGGCGGCACACGACCTCGGCGGATGGATCACCGCGTTGCGTAACGACCGGGACATGACTCGCGTCGAACTCGCCCGCGTGACCGGGTTGTCCACGAAGTACCTCGCACAGGTCGAGAACGAGAATCGACGGCCGCAGTTCGGCACGTTCCGGCGAATCTGCCGGGGGCTGGGAGTCTCGGGTAGCCTGCTGATCCAGGCGGTGCGGGACTTCTACTCGGACATCACCGCCGACATCGATCCCGCTGCGCACCAATCGCTGGGGCGATGGATTGCGGCGTTGCGTTACGACGAAGGAATGACGACGACCGAACTCGCGCGGCGAGTGGGGATGCCGCGCAGGTCTCTTTCCGATGTCGAGAACGATCGCACTCTCCCGCGGTTGAGTAAATTGCGGCGACTGTGCCAAGCGCAGGGCGTCGGTGGCGAATTGTTGCTGGAGATCGTCGAGCGATTCTATGCGGATCGATACGAGCGGTCCGGCTATCGAGACGAAGAAGAACTGTTCCAACGGTATGTCGTGACTCGGGTGGGTACGCCTGCGGAAAGGGAGGTCAAGGACGAGATCGCCGAGAGGTTCGCGTGGATTCCGAAGGCGGTCGCGCGTCGCGAAGATCCGGCTATTCGTGACGAGGTGGAACAGGTTGCCTGGATCGGGATGCTGCTCGCGATCGGCAATCACGTTCCGTCTGCGTCGTTCGCTGCACACGCGTGGGCCAGCTGCCGTGGGGCGATATTGCGGTACCGCCTCGCGATCCGGTCCCCCGATCTCGACGACCGCATTCTGCGGCTGGACGCTCCGATCAGCGACGACAGGTCGGGACACTCGGTCGTAGCCGATTCGGCGCCGGTACGGTCCTCCGACACCGGCTTCGTGCGGAAGGTCCGCGCCGCACTGGCCGACATGGACGATGCCGCCACCGCGGAGCAGCTGGTCATGCTGCATTTGGTCGAGGGCATGTCCTTTACCCGCGCCACTCAGCTGCTGGGGTTGCCGGCCGATGTCGCGGCAGACGTTCGTGCCGAGACGGTCGCCCGCTTGCGCCGCGCGTTCGCCCGTCGTCAACCGTCTGTCCGCACCGCAAGCGAGCAGAACCGGCCGACGCCGTGGACTACGGCGGGGGCGGAGCCGGATCAGCCGCCCATTCCACCGGTGTCGCGCGGCGATTCCGCGCCAGGCGAGGGCAGGACCAGGCCGGGCGAATTCATAGGCAGCAGGCCCGGGGACGACGCGCCGGTGGCTCCGGGGGATCCGGGACGTGCCGGAGCGGACCCCACCGCCGATCTCATCGGCGCGGTCGACGCGCGTGCCGGGCTGCCCACTCACACCCCGCCGAGGACCACTCCGGGGTCCGGGTCCCTCGGCGACCGTCGCCCCAGCAGTGTGCCGGAGGCTACGGTGGCCGATCCGTCCACGCGCGACGAACCCGCCGGACCCGATCCGATCCACGCCACGGGAGAAGAACTTGCGCACTGGGCAACCCAACTGTCCGACCACGGCTTGCAAACCTTCCTCACCCGCGCCCAGACCGAAACTTCGGCGCATATCGCAGACCTGCGCCGCGGAGAATCGCCCGCGCTGGAAGCAGCCATCGCCGCGGCACGCGTACAGACCGCTCTGGTGGTCGAACAGTTGCACCGAAGCGCCGCCGGTGGTTCCGGATCGTTGCTCGCCGCGGCCGATGCGGCCACGAATGTATTCGAGGTAATCGGAGCGCTGCACTCGGCCGACACTCGGTCGGCGTCCTATATCCACGATCTCGATGTACTGACCCGATTCCCGGAGCGATTGCGCGCAGCCGCCGAACTCGGTGCGGCGCGCTTCGTCGACGGCTCCAATTGGGCAAGACTTGCCGACGAATACCTCGTCGCGGGACGCGACAACGGCTGGGATCAAGAGTTGATCCAGTCACTGCGTGTGCTGCCCGCGCGAGCAGCCGAATTCACTGCGGCGCTCACCGGCTCGGACCGGACCTTCGGCGAGGCCGCCGGTCGATATATTCCGAACGCCTACCGGGCGGCGATGCACTACCTGACCCGCAGCCACGACACCGACCAAGCGATCACCCGGCTTCGCGAGCTGGACCACGCGGTCGCGGCGGCGGTAGATCGCCTGGGGTCGACCCGGGCAGCCACCGAAGTAGGGCTGTCGCTGCTTCAACTGCGAATCGACATCCACGCGGCAATCGCGTCCACGGACGGGGCGATCGCTCCCGCTATGCGATCCAGCGCCATGCAGGGCCTCGACCACAATCCACAGCTACCGCAGATGATCGAGCGAATCGTGCTCGACCTCCGTGCTCTCGCCCGGCACGGCTCCGAAACACCGAGACCGATCCGACCGACCTACACCGCGCACCCCATTACGGTCCAGGATGTGCTCGGGGCCTACGACGAGGAAACGTCCCCGGTTCTGGCAGCCGAGGCTTTCGCTGTGCAGGACGGGACTTTTATCAGATCGACCGGCCGGTCGTCGCAGCTGCTGCAAACCGGGTCAGACGGTGTTTCCTTCGCGATGGATCAGTGGGGGCGTTTGCTGGCCGCGGCCACCCACGAATCTCTACTCCACCTGATATCGGCTATGGGGGACGAGCTGGCCGGCTGGGGCGTGTTGTTCACCGACGATCACGGACAGCTGGACGGTCCGGTACGGCCTTATCGGCTCGAAAAGATCTTCGATCCCATGGGCACCGCCCAACTGCGTGATGCGCTGACGCGCGGGGGGCTCCGCCTCGATGACGTCAACTTCGACAACGAAGGCCAGGGCAAACTGTGGCGCCGCGATGCGCCGCCGGTGTCGGCGCTGTTCACCATGAAACCGCTCGGCGTCCTGGGAAGCATCGAGTCGATGTTCGCCGTCTACGACGACGGTTTCTGGATCAATCCTGTTCGCGGCGGAACAACACGCAGCGCCGACGAGGTGCGAGTACCGCTGATCCTCGGCCCTCTGCGCCACGAACCCGGCAATATCGAGGTTGCCGTATACCGGCAGGGCGACCGCACGATGGTCCGATATCGTGACCCCGACCCAGGTCCCGAACCCGATCGAGTCGCCCCCGTATTCGCCGAGTTCCATCAGCGCATGAACCGATGGGTGGCCGAATCCGACGGTGCCGAATGGCACGCCGACACCGCCCGAATAGTTCACAGCTTCGAACAGCACCTCGAACGGTCAGCTCCTCAGCAAGAAGGCCCCGACGGCTACATCGGCAACCGCCCATCGGATTCCGCACCGGAGCCGGACGGTCGCCAGCCCCTCGAAGAAGACCCAGCCGTCCGGAACGAGCATTCGATGCCGGATCCGGTATATGCCACGCACCAGGAACTCACTGACTGGGCCGCTCAGCTGTCGGATGGGGAACTACAGCGTTTCCTCGCCGAAAAGCAGGCTGAAGCGTCGGCTCATGTGGCAGCCGTGCATCGCGGCCGACCGCCCGCGGTGGATGCGGCCATCGGGACGGCACGAGCACAGATCGCCTTGGCGGCCGAGCGATGGCGGCGGCTCACCGACAGCAGCACCAGACCGTCGAGCGCCGACGCCCAGACCACAGCCGACGCCGCGACCGCCGTCTTTCACATCATCGGAGCGCTCCCGATGGCCGCGACGTCGCCATCGGCGTTCACCGATGATCCCGATGGTCTGCTCGACCTGCTCACCCGATTCCCGGAGCGACTGCTGACGGCCGCCGAGCGGGACCAGGCAACCGGGGCCGACGCAGAGGACTGGGCGCGACGCGCCGATGCCTTCCTGACCGAATACCGAGGCGGCGACTGGGATTCGGAACTGATCCGGTCCCTGCGATCGCTGCCGGCGAAGGCAGCCGAATTCGCGCACGCGCTCACCGGTTCGGACCGCGCCTTCGGCGCGGCGGCCGCGCAGTACATTCCGGATGCCTACCGCGCGGCACTGTATTTCCTCACCCGAACCCGAGATGTCGCGCAGGCAGTGGATCGGCTTCGCGAGGTGGACCACGCGGTCGCGGCAGCGGTGGACCGTCTCGGATCGTCCCGGCCCGCCGCCGACGCGGGCTTGTCGCTCCTCCAGTGGCGCATCGATATTCACGAAGCCCTTGCCTACGCGGCCGACGCGGCGGCATCCGAGATGCGGTCCAGCACTCTTCTCGGGCTCGAGAAGAATCCACTGTTGCCGCAGAGGGTGACCCGGGTCGTCGATGACCTCACCGGTTTGGCCCGCCACGGTTCGGAAACGCCGAGACTTATTCGGCCCGCCTATGCCTCGCATCCGGTGACGTCCGAGGAACCGTTCACCGACGACGACTATCGGGAAGCCATCGGCGCGAATTTTCATCCCCGGGTGCTCGGCGTGCACGACGGACAGTTCCGCACGCTGCAAGGTACGTCATTCGAACCGCTACGGACCGGGACCGAAGGGATTTCCTTCGTCATGGACCGGTGGGGCCGGATGGTCGGCGAGAACGAACACGCCGACATCCTGCACGTGCTGGCTGCCATGGGGGACGAGGCGGCCGCCTGGGGCATAGTCTTCACCGGCGAGGACGGCCGCCCGGTTGGGCAACTGTATCCCTACGCATTGGGCGGCCAGCGCGACCCGATGTGCACGACACAGTTACGCGATGTGCTGATACGGGCGGGATTCGACCTCACCGACACCAGTTTCAACAACGAATCCCTCGGCCGGCTGTGGCAGGGCGAATTGCCATCGCTGCCGGATCTGTTCACGATGGACAAGTGGGGCTTACTGAACAGCATCGAGGCGACCTTCGGCGCGTACGATGACCTTTTCTGGGTGCGGACCGATCGCGAAGAGATCACCCAAAGCCCCGATGAGGTGCGGGTGCCGCTGACACTCGGCCCCTTGCGCCGAGCGCCCGGACACGTCGATGTAGTCGTATATCGTGAGGGCGAACACATCATCGTGCAGTACCGCGACGGTGACCCAGGTGCCGAACCCGAACAGGTTGCACCGGTGTTCATGGCCTTCCACGAGCGGATGACGAGGTGGGTATCCGAGTCCGACGGTGTCATATTCCACCCGGATACCGATGCTGTGGTCGTCACGTTCGTTCAGCCACACGATCGTCCGGGTAACACGCAAGACCGCCCCGACGGCAACATCGGCAGCCGCCCACCGGACTCCCCAGCCGATTCGAACGATTCCCCCCGGCGCACATCCGCGGTGTTCGCACCTGATACACCTGCGTCACAGGTACGTGCTTCGCTGGCGGAGTCGCTGACTTCTCTCGAAGCGGGCACCACCTCGGTCCCCACCCAACTGCTCGATGTCGCTGCATCGCTGGTGAACTACGGTCTGGCCGCCGCAGGGGGCGACAGCGTCGAAGTTTCGCTGTCGAGCAGAGACGACGACAACGGCATCACGGTCGTCGGAACGCTGTTGGGATCGACCGTGGTCCGTGCCCGTCGGGCTCTGGAGTCGGAGTTGTTGGGCAAAGGGTTCGGCACGTTCGAATGGCGGACTGGCGAAACGGAGTCCTGGTCGGTGCACCTGTGGGCAACTCGAGAAAGCATCGTGCACGTGGACTCCGCGCAGTTAGCGGGTCTGGCAACGGATTTCGGTGCGGATCAGGTGAGATCTGCGGTATCCGCAGCGGTCGGGCGGGCATCACGACGCTGGGGTGGCCTGAAATACACCGGAGCGCTGACGGTCGAGGTGCACGATGGGCGGCTGCGGGTGCGAATGCTGGGGACCGTTCCCCTGGAGGGTCTCGCTTACGAGCCCCCCACGCTGTTCGACGCGACCATCACGCCGCCCGGCCCGCACCGGCCCGGCGGGTTCATCGGAAGCCGGCCGCCCGAGGCCGCCGATGCGGATGGGCTTTTCGCCGAATTGGCGCGTAACCGCGCGGCCGCCGCAGCGGAGCTACGCGCGGCGGCACGGCAATTCGGCGAACAGCCACCCGAACGTGGTGCGGAGGCCGCGGCCATCGACGCGTGGCAGCACGCCCAGAAAGCTTCGGCCGCGACGATTGCCACGCTGACAGGGACGAACCCCAGCCTGGTGACGACACAGATCAGCGAAGTGCTCAACCTGCTGCACAGACGGCTGACCGCGCTCACCCGGCCGGAATGGGACCGACTGCTCAGCAGTCCCGGGCGGCACCTGTTGAGAGCGCTCGGGCCCTGGATCGGTCGCAGCCTCCGGCTGGAAGACGATCTCCAACGCGCCACGACACTGGCACTCGAAGGAACACCGGACAACGCACTCAACACCTCGAATGCCGAACGGCGCACTCGGCGAACACGTGATCTGGACGACATGCTCGGTCGCTCTGCCACCAGCGCGGGCGCAGCGGCGAATGCGGATCTGGATCTACCGCAGGCACTCGAACGCCTCGCCGCCTCGACCGAGGAGACCCCTACTGGTCACCTGCTGAACGCGCTGCTCGATCATCTGCGGTTCGCCCGCCTGATCCAACTGACCACCACTTGGATGGAACTCGACCGATACATCACCAAGAACTTCGGCCGATTCGAGACACCGGAACAGTCAGCCGATTCGGCTGCAAAGGAAGGTGATCGCCCATCCGGGCTCATCGGGAACCGCCCCCAGGATCAATCGACGCCGTGGTCACGCTCGAGCAATCGGACCGGAGCGTCCGACCCGGCTGATTCCACCGATCGCCCCGAGCCGTCGCGCACCACTCCGTGGTCCCGGCCGACCGACAGCTCAGAGCTCGACGGCCTACCCGATCCGACCGATCCTAGATTCCCGCACCCCAACGCGTGGATCGTAGCCGCGCGCAAGCGCAGGAAAATGTCTCAGAAGGACTTGGCCGCCCACATCGGCCTGAGCGTGACCCAATGGGGGATTAAAGAACGTGCATCAAACCCACGCACCAAGGAGTTTCAGGTCTCCCTGGAGCACGCACGGCGCGCGCTCGAGGCACTGGCCGCGCCGGAGAATGTCGCTGTGGCCTTTTTGCAACGGTTCTTTCCGGAGGCGGCAGCGAAATCCGGCACCGATGAGCCGGGCCCTGCCCACCCTCCTGGTTTCATAGGCAGTCGACCTCCTGCCGACGAAACCAACCTCCGAACCGGACTCGACAAGGTCGCGGAGACACCCGATGTGAAGCAAATCCAGGCGATGCGGGGACGTCCGGGAGTCACGATCGAGTTGTGGACCTTCGACGACAAGCGCGAGACCAAGGTCCTCCGGGAGACCTACGACGACGTCGACCAGGCCATGGCGGAGTGGATGAAAGCGTTGATCGGCCAGGCGATGGGCGCGCCGATCGCGGAGGTGTCACTGGAGATACCGATATACCATGTCCTGTACCGGGATTACGTGGCCGAGGGAGCACTCGACAACCCCCGCGCAGTTGACATGCTGGGCCTCTTCGCGGCGATCACCGGCAAAACGAGCCCCTTCGCCGCCGCCTTCGTCCGCCACGTCAACGGCCGCAGAGTGTGGCAGGACCACCACCTCCATCGGCAAGACATCATCGAGATCGGACGGCTGGTGGACGCCGTCGGGGACGTGGCCATGGCATTTCCCCCGTCGATCTCGAGGACAGTGCTCGATACGCACAGGGCGGCGATGTCCGCGTTGCGCGAGGTGGCGAAGCACGCCCCCGAGCACCCGTTGTGGATGGCCGGGCTCGATGACGAAGCACAGGCCAAGACCAGACTGGTTGCAAACTTCGAGCTCGATCACCCCTATATCGAGTTGTCCGGGCTAATCAGTCCCCACATCCCGGAGAAAACCGTCAGGGAAATCCTGGGGAGATTGGATTACCTGCTCGGCAAGTATCGGTACGCTCCCGGCTTCCACAAGCTCATGACCAACATCCGCGTACTGAAGATCGATTTCTTGGTGCAAGCCCGTGCTACCGCTGAGCGTCAGCCGAAGAACCCCGAGGCTGGCAAGATTTCCTCCATTCGAACCATACTGACATTCAGTTTGCAGTATGCGGCCGATCCGGAGAATGCCCTCGCTGACAGCGAGCGAGGTCGCATTTACGGAATGCATCCGAGCAGTGCACAAATATATGCAGACGATGTGGACCACGAATTCGCCCACGCGATCGACCAAGCCACCAACCATGAACTCAGCGATAATCTCGCCACCGTACTGACCGACGCCTACGAAAAGCTGATCAGGTACGGCTTGACCGAGACCCCCAGGGAATGGCTCAGTCGCCTGCCCTCGTTCGCCTTCGAAGATTCGACCAAGACCAGACTCGATTACCTCGAGGCCATTGCTGTCGGATTCGCCGACGCGGAGATCAACGGCATCATCGTCGGCACGCCGCAATGGGTCATCCACGAGTACGTCACGAAACTTCGACCGCCGGAAATCAAGCCGGTACACGTCGACATGTATCAGCAGGACCGTCCCGAGCAGCTGGTCGAACCTGCTTCGGCGACAGCAAATGACGGCGCACGCCGTGAAGGTATGGGTACGGTCGCTGTGCAACAGCTGAGCGAGGACGACTGGCGCCTGGATCGGGAGTTGGCCCTTCGGGCGATCGAAGACACCCCCTGGGCGTACCGGATGACCTACCAGGAGGCCCAGGCCCACACCGAACAATACTGGCGCGACGAGATCAGAAATACTCACTCGAGCACGTTCGTCGCGATGCGCGACGGTAAACCGATCGGTCAGATAGCGGCCCGGCCCACAAAGGACCGGCCCGGAGTTTGCCAACTCTGCGCCATCTGGGTCGCGCCCGAAGCCCGCGGCACAGGGGTCGGTGATCAGTTGATGCAGGCCCAACTGCAATGGCTACGCGGCAACGGCCATGCTGTCGCGGTGCTGTGGACCCGTGCAGACAACACCTTCATGCAGGATTTGGCCGCCCGGCACGGTTTCGGTCGGACGGGAAATAGCAAGCTCGATCCTGGACGCGACATCCCAAGTATCGAAATGTGGTGCGACCTCACCTGAGCCGCTACCACGACGACGCGCAGGCACCCGAAGTCCGGCGGTTCGAATCGAACACTCAACCGTGGCTATCCTCGGCATCGCATGGTTAGGGCGATCGAAATTTCAACCATGAAAACAACCATCGGCACCGGCATTCGGTGCTGGGCTACCGTACCCCGGCCGAGTACGCTGCGGTCTGCACTCACACCCACCACCCCGTGGGCTGCGACAGCAACTGAACACCGATCAAACGACATCGATTCTAGAACCGGGTGGTGTGCCATCGGGGACTGGTCATGCGTGCCACTCGGTCGGTGAACGGTCGGCCCCGGCGAAGATGTCTCGGGCGTTTGAGTTCCGCGGTTGGCGGGTAATAGCACTGGGGGACCCGCATCGTTGCAGGTCCCCCAGCGCTGCTGCGCCCCCGGCAGGAATCGAACCTGCGACCTAGGGATTAGAAGGCCCTTGCTCTATCCAACTGAGCTACGGAGGCAGCGGGTTCCACGATGGCCGACATCGGCCGTGCTGTCCAGCGGGTCGATTATAGCGACCGTCCAAGTGGGCGGATTCTCAGTGTTAGCAAGGTTTCAGCCATCCCGAGACAGTAGGTGACGCGCCGGTGGTGATCCGCGGCCAGGATATCGGTACAAACCCGACCGGGCCACGGAATACTCGCCGAACTACGCTCAGTCGTATGTCGTCCGTCCCCACCTCGTCCGCCGCTCCCCGAGCCGAGGCCGCCCGGTCCGGGGCGAGGTACGCGGCGGTCACCGCGCTGGCCGGCGCCATCGCGGCCGTGGTCGCGGCGCTGGTGGTGGGGTTGTCGGCGGCCCAGGCGCTGAGTCTGCTCGGCATTCCCGACCCGGGCGCGCCGACCACCTACGGACTGCCCGCGATCCGGGCGCTCGCCGATCTGTCAGGGGCGCTGACAGTCGGTTCGCTGCTGTTCGCGGCCTTCCTCGTGCCACCCCAGCGCAATGGGTTGCTGGACGTGGGCGGGTATCGCGCGGTGCGCATGGCGTCGAACTTCGCGGTGCTGTGGGCGTGCTGTGCGGCGCTTCTGGTACCGCTGACGGTCTCGGACACCACTGGTCAGCCGGTGGGGGAGGTGCTTCGGCCGGCCGGTCTGTGGCGGGCCATCGGTCAGATCGAGCTGGCCGGGGCCTGGCGGACGACCGTCGTCTTCGCCCTGATCGTCGCGATCGGTTGCCGGCTCGCGCTGCGCTGGGGCTGGACTCCGGTCTTGCTCGGCGCCGCGATCGCCACCATGATGCCGCTGGCGCTGACCGGGCATTCCTCCTCGGGCGGGTCGCACGACGTGGCGACCAACAGCCTGATCCTGCACCTTGTCTCCTCCGCCGTCTGGGTCGGCGGCTTGTTCGCGGTGCTGGCGCACGCCGTGCGCGGGGGCGCCTACACCGACGTGGCGGCGCGGCGTTTCTCGCTGACCGCCACGGTCGCGTTCGCTGTGATCGCCGTCAGCGGCGTGATCAACTCCTGGGTCCGGGTGCCGCTGGACGAGCTGTTCACCACCACCTACGGCAGGTTGGTGCTGGCCAAAGCCGCGGCGTTGGCGGTGCTCGGCGTGTTCGGTTATCTGCAGCGCCGCGCCGCGCTGCCCGCTCTGGCGGCCGATCCCGGCGACCGCAGGGCGCTGATCCGGTACGCGGGCGTCGAGGTGCTGATCTTCGCCGCGACCATCGGCCTCGCGGTGGGCCTCGGCCGCACGCCGCCGCCACCGCCGGCCTCCGTCCCGACTCCCGTCGAGGTGGAACTGGGCTACGACCTGGCCGGGCCGCCCAGCTCGGCGCGCCTGCTGTTCGACTGGCGGTTCGATCTGATCTTCGGCACGTTGTCGATCGTCCTCGCGGTGCTGTACCTGCTCGGCGTGCGGCGGCTGCGCGCACGGGGTGACGTGTGGCCGGCCGGGCGGACGCTCGCCTGGCTGTCCGGCTGTGTGGTGCTGCTCGTCGCGACCTCCTCTGGTGTGGGCCGGTACTCGCCCGCGATGTTCAGCGTGCACATGGGGGCGCACATGGCGTTGTCGATGCTCGCGCCGATCCTGTTCGCGCTGGGTGGTGCGGTGACGCTGGCGCTGCGCGCGCTGCCCCCGGCGGGCCGCGGCGGCGTGCCCGGTCCGCGGGAATGGCTGCTCGCCGCGGTGCACAACCCGGTGTCGCGTTTCCTGACCCACCCGATCGTGGCCTCGGCGATCTTCGTCGGCGGGTTCTACGCGCTCTACCTGGGCGGCATCTTCGACGCCTACGCCGACTCGCATGCCGCGCACCTGCTGATGAACCTGCACTTCCTGCTCAGCGGCTACCTGTTCTATTGGGTGGTGATCGGCATCGATCCCAAGCCGAGGCAGGTGGAGCCGCTGACCAAGCTCGCCATGGTGTTCGGCTCACTGCCGTTCCACGCGTTCTTCGGCATCGCGCTGATGAGCATGACCACGGTGCTCGGCGGCTGGTTCTACCGCGGTCTCGGTCTCGGCTGGAACGGCGATCTGCTCGGTGACCAGCGCACCGGCGGCAGCCTCGCCTGGGCGAGCGGTGAAGTGCCCCTGGTGGTGGTGATGCTGGCGTTGCTGATCCAATGGTCGCGCAGCGATCAGCGGCTCGCGCGGCGCACCGACCGCGCCGCCGAACGCGACAACGACGCCGCTCTCGCCGCACACAACGCGATGTTCGCCGAGCTGGCCAAGCGAGATGGAGAAGTGCGTAAGTGAGTGAACGCGCCACCACGGTCTCCCCACACAGACCGGCCGGGCGGGTGGAACGGTCGCACGTGCGATCCGCACGCAAGCGGCTGGCGGGCCGGATCCGCAAGACGCCCGTCTTCCACACGTCCGTGGCGAGCCCGTCGGGCCCGGTGCCGGTGACGATGAAACTCGAGCACCTCCAGCACGGCGGGACGTTCAAGGTGCGCGGCAGCCTCAACGCGTTGCTGGAGTCGGGCGACGGCGTCGATCAGGTGGTGATCGCCTCCGGCGGCAACGCGGGCATCGCGGCCGCGCTGGCCGCGGCACGGCTGGACAAGACCTGCACGGTCGTCGTCCCGGAGACGGCGCCGCACACGAAGGTCGCCGCGATGTGGTCGCACGGCGCCGAAGTGCTGTGGCACGGCACCACCTACGCCGAGGCCTTGGCGCACGCGACGGAACTGGCCACCGAACGCGGCGCGCTGTTGCTGCACGGCTACGACCTGCCCGCGGTGGTCGCAGGCATCGGCGTCGTCGGGCTGGAACTCGAAGAGCAGGTGCGCGGGCGTCCGCCGGTGCTGGCCGCGGTGGGCGGCGGCGGACTGATCGCCGGGATCGCGGCGGCGGTCGGGCGCCGTCAACGGGTGATCGGAATCGAGCCCGAGGGTGCGGCGGTCCTGCGCGCGGCGCTGGCGGAGGATCGTCCGGTCGACATCGTCGGGTCCGGAGTCACCGTCGACACCCTGGGGCCGACGCGGATCGGTGACATCGCCCTCGACGTCGCCCGCAGGCACGACGTGCGGTCGCTGCTGGTGAGCGATGACGCGATCACCGCGGCGCGCGAGTATCTGTGGCGCGAATTCCGCATCCTGGTCGAGATGGCGGGCGCCGCGGCGCTGGCGGCCGTGCACAGCGGCGCCTACGTTCCCGCGCCGGATGAGCGACCGGTGATCGTCCTGTGCGGAGCGAATACCGACGTGGCGGTGTTCTGACCGAACGAGGTGAAAGCTCGTTTTTCACATTCGGCGGAGTTGTGCACATTCCGGCAACGGGTCGCTCGGCTTTCGCGGAATCGGCGCACCCTGGAAGTGCCTCCTGGTGGGGGAGGAAATCCGGGCAGACCCGGATCCGAATGTGAAGGGGCGTAATCATGTACGAGGCGAACGCGACCGTGATCGGAACGATCGCCACCCATCCGGTCAAGCGCGATCTGACCAATGGCGAGCAGGTGGTCACCTTCCGGCTGGCGAGCAATTCTCGTCGGCTGGATCACACGTCGGGGCAATGGGTGGACAACGGCACGTTGTATCTCACCGTCAGCTGCTGGCGCCGGCTGGTGGCCGGTGTCGACGCGTCCCTGCGGCGCGGCGATCCGATCATCGCCCACGGCCAGCTGCGCTCGCACGAGTACCGCAGCAAGGACGGCGTCGAACGACGGGATCTGGAGATGCGCGCGACCGCGGTCGGACCGGACCTGTCCCGCTGCACCGCACAGGTGACACGGTGGTCCGACCTGCCGTCGCGGAATACTTCCGAGGCGTCGAGCGCTGAAGGTCGGGTGCCGGTCGGTGCCGCGCTGGGGGAGAATATCGTTACCGCCGGTTCGGCACCGGCTCGCGACAGCACGCCCGAGCCTGCCGACGCTTGATCGCACGACCGGTCTTCGTCCTGCGCGGCAGGGTAGCTCTGCTTCGTCCGCTCATCTCTCGCACCGATAGGCTTCACACTTATGGCTGAGTTCATTTACCAGATGAAGAAGGTTCGCAAGGCGCACGGCGACAAAGTCGTGCTCGACGATGTCACCTTGAACTTCCTTCCCGGCGCCAAGATCGGCGTCGTCGGCCCGAACGGCGCGGGTAAATCCAGCGTGCTGAAGATCATGGCCGGACTGGACCAGCCGAACAACGGTGACGCGTTCCTCGCCGCCGGCGCCACCGTCGGCATCCTGCAGCAGGAACCTCCGCTCAACGAGGAGAAGACCGTCCGCGGCAACGTCGAGGAGGGCATGGGCGAGATCAAGGTGAAGCTGGATCGCTTCAACGAGATCGCCGAGCTGATGGCCACCGACTACTCCGACGAGCTCATGGAGGAGATGGGCAAGCTCCAGGAAGATCTGGATCATGCCGACGCGTGGGATCTGGACTCCCAGCTCGAGCAGGCGATGGACGCGCTGCGCTGCCCGCCGCCGGACGAGCCGGTGACCAACCTCTCCGGTGGTGAGCGCCGCCGGGTGGCGTTGTGCAAGCTGCTGCTGAGCAAGCCCGACCTGCTGCTGCTCGACGAGCCGACCAACCACTTGGACGCCGAGAGCGTGAACTGGCTCGAGCAGCACCTGGCGCAGTACCAGGGCGCCGTGCTCGCGGTCACCCACGACCGGTACTTCCTGGACAACGTCGCCCAATGGATCCTCGAGCTGGATCGCGGCCGCGCCTACCCGTACGAGGGCAACTACTCCACCTACCTGGAGAAGAAGGCCGAGCGGCTCGAGGTCCAGGGCAAGAAGGACCAGAAGCTGCAGAAGCGGCTCAAGGAAGAGCTCGCCTGGGTGCGGTCCGGCGCGAAGGCCAGGCAGGCCAAGAACAAGGCCCGCCTCGGCCGGTACGAGGAGATGGCGGCAGAGGCCGAGAAGATGCGGAAGCTGGACTTCGAGGAGATCCAGATCCCCGCAGGCCCGCGCCTGGGCAACGTGGTGGTGGAGGTCGAGCACCTGGACAAGGGCTTCGGCGACCGCCAGTTGATCAAGGACCTGTCGTTCACCCTGCCCCGCAACGGCATCGTCGGCGTGATCGGTCCCAACGGCGTCGGTAAGACCACGCTGTTCAAGACCATCGTCGGGCTCGAGCAGCCGGACAGCGGCGAGGTGAAGGTCGGCGATACGGTCAAGCTGAGTTACGTCGATCAGAACCGCGCGGGCATCGACCCGAAGAAGACGGTCTGGCAGGTCGTCTCCGACGGCCTGGACTACATCGAGGTCGGCCAGCAGGAGATGCCGTCACGGGCTTACGTGAGCGCATTCGGCTTCAAGGGCCCCGACCAGCAGAAGCCCGCGGGCGTGCTGTCCGGTGGTGAGCGCAACCGGCTGAACCTGGCGATGACGCTCAAGCAGGGCGGGAACCTGATCCTGCTCGACGAGCCGACCAACGACCTCGACGTGGAGACCCTGGGCTCGCTGGAGAACGCGCTGGAGAAGTTCCCCGGCTGCGCGGTGGTCATCTCGCACGACCGCTGGTTCCTCGACCGCACCTGCACCCACATCCTCGCGTGGGAGGGTGACTCCGACAACGAGGCCAAATGGTTCTGGTTCGAGGGCAACTTCGAAGCCTACGAGGCCAACAAGGTCGAGCGCCTCGGCCCGGAAGCGGCCCGTCCGCACCGGGTGACGCACCGCAAGTTGACCCGCGGCTGAGTTCGGCGCGGGGGTGGGTGCGGGCCGCACCCACCCCGGCAACTCGCGGCGCTCGTGCCCGTTCGCTGTGAACGGCAGTCGGACCGGATGGCGGCGAGTCGATTTCGCCGTGTGTGAACCCATTGCTACTGCGGGTGTGCGCACGAAATCGTGGCCGCTGCTGCCTGGTGTTTGCTCATGCGCCGTGGGAGGCGGCGCAGCCGGAGAACAGAGCCGGAAGGGGGGATCGAACGCGCTCGGTGGGGCGGCGCGAAAAGTCTTTGTCGCGAACGCGGAACAGGAGTGACACCTACCCGTGCGTAGCTCGCTAGGGTGGGAGACGTGAATGCGCAGGCGCAGTTCGAGCAATCGGTGGCTTCGACCGCCGGCGCGGTGGTCGAGCTGACCCGAGGTACCGGTGCGGCGCCGCTGCCGCCACGGATACGGCCTGTAGCGCTCACCTGACGTTAGCGGGTCCGATTCTGTGCTGTGCCCGAAGTCGTCGCGTGCGACCCCGGCACACGAGCGGCGAATTCCGCGGTCGTGGTGAACACCTGGATGTCGAAAGGGATTTCACCCACGCGTCATCGGCGCACAGTTACCCTCGGACCGGCGTCACTTTGTTACGGAACCGATATCCGAGGGAGTTGGCGAAAATGACCGTCTCGTCCGAATTGTCCAGCGCGGCGTGGGCCGCGGGTTTGCCGCAGTCGCTGCGCGGCGAACTCGCGACGCTCGAGGAGGCGTACTTCCGCCACGTCGACGCGGGCGATGTGGACTGTGCGATCACCGGCATCACCCAGATCTTCCGCAGGCACCTCGAGTTGGCGGTGACGCGCCGCCCCGGTCGCGCGCTGGTGCGGGTGTATCACCCGGATGACGGCTCCGGAATCGGTGCGGCGGTGCAGATCGTCACCGACGACATGCCGCTGCTGGTGGAGTCGATCAGCTCCTCGCTGAGCCGGATCGGCGTGAGCGTCAGCGAGATCATCCACCCGATCTTCGAGGTCGAGCGGGACGAGCGGGGGCAGCTCACGCACGCCGCCGCGCACGAGGTGGACGGTACCGGCGCGGCGGGCCTGCGTGAATCCTGGATGCACGTGCAATTGCATCCCTCGACCAGTGCGGCGCTGCTGGCCAAGGTCGAGGCGGCGGTGCCGGACGTGGTGGACGATGTGCGTCAAGTGATCGGCGACACCGAAGCCATCGAGGACGTGCAGAGCAAACTGGCCGACGACCTGGACCAGGCGGCGCGATCCGGGACCGCGCCGTTCGAGCCGACCGAACTGACCGACACCGCGAATCTGCTGCGCTGGCTGGCCGGCGGGAACTTCACCCTCCTCGGTTACGCGCGCTACCGGCTGAACACCGACCAGGGCCGAGAGATGTCCACGGTCCTGCCCGCCACCTGCCTCGGGGTGCTGCGCCCGGACGTGGGCACCGACTTCCACGTGCCGGTCAACGGTGGTGACCGCCCGCTGCTGACGCTGACCCAGGGGCTGGTCCCCGCCACCGTGCACCGCGCGGTGTACCCGTACTTCGTCAGCGTCGCCGACTTCGACGCCGACGGAACGGTCATCGGTGAACACCTGTTCATCGGTGTATTCACCGTTACCGCCGTGCACGAGAACGTCTTGGATATCCCCGTGATCGAGCGCCGGGTCCGGTCGGCGATCGAGGGGAGCGGATTCGACCTGGAATCGTTCTCCGGCCAGGCGATGCTCGAGGTCATCCAGTCCTTCCCGCGCACCGAACTGTTCTCCGCCGACGGTGAGACGCTGCGCCGCACCGCCACTGCCGTGCTCGGCGTGGGCCTGCGCCGCCAGGTGCGCCTGTTCCTGCGCGCGGATACCTACGGCCGCTATGTCGCCTGCCTGGTCTATCTGCCTCGCGACCGATACACCACCAGCGCGCGGCTGGAGATGCAGGACATCCTGGTCCGCGAACTGGGCGGGGTGTCCATCGACTATTCCGCGCGGGTGGGCGAAAGCGACTTGGCGCGCGTGTATTTCACGGTGCGCATGCCGGAGGCCGAACTCGGCGTTCAGCGTCGCGCGACGCCCGCCGCCGACACGTCCGAACCCAACCGGCTGCGTCTGCAGGCCCTGCTCGCCGAGGCCAGCCGCACCTGGGACGACCGCTTGAACGACGAGGTGAGCACGTCGACGGTGCTCGATCCCGCCGTGGTGCAGCGGTACGCGGAAGCTTTCCCCGAGGGCTACAAACAGGATTTCGCCGCGGCCCGCGCGCTGGCGGACATCGTTCGGCTGGAGCGGCTGCGCGACGGACGGATCGACCAGTATCTGTATCGGAAGCCGGACTCGGCGCCGGGATCCTGGCGCTTCACGCTCTATGTCGGCGGCAGCGGTATCTCTCTGAGCCAGGTGCTCCCGCTGTTGCAGAGCCTCGGCGTCGAAGTGGTCGACGAGCGGCCGTACCAGCTCGAGCTGGAGGCCGCCGACGGCGGAGCCGGCGGTGAGCGGTGGATCTACGACTTCGGTCTGCTGGCTCGCGCGGAGCTGCTGCGCAGCTCGCTCGATCGGGATCTGGACGCGGAACTGCTCGAGTCCTCCAAGCGCGCCGATGTGCTGGAAGCCGAGGTACGCGGGCTGCGCGAGCGGTTCGTGGAAGCCTTCGAGGCCATGTGGTACGGGCGCGCGGAGGCGGACGGTCTCAACGAACTCGTGTTGCGTGCCCGGTTGCCGTGGCGGGCCGTCTCGATCCTGCGCACCTATGCGAAGTACCTGCAGCAGGCCGGTTTTCCATACAGCCAGGCCAATATCTGCCGGGTGCTGCTCACCTATCCGGATATCGCGCGCCTGTTCGTCGACTTGTTCGCCGCGCGTTTCGATCCCGACACCGTCTCCGCCGAGCACGCGAAGGACCTGGAGACCCAGGTGCGTGGGCGGATCGACGAGGTGGTCAGCCTGGACGCCGACCGCATCCTGCGCGCGATCCTCGGCCTGATCAAGGCGACGCTGCGCACCAACTACTACGTGACCGACGCGGAAGGAAACCCGCGCGACTACGTCTCGGTGAAGGTGGAACCGCGGGAAATCGCCGAATTGCCGAAGCCGAAGCCCCAATTCGAGATCTTCGTCTACTCGCCCCGAGTCGAGGGCGTGCATCTACGGTTCGGGCCGGTGGCCCGTGGTGGACTGCGGTGGTCGGATCGGTTGGAGGATTTCCGCACCGAGATCTTGGGTTTGGTCAAGGCGCAGGCGGTGAAGAATGCCGTGATCGTGCCGGTGGGCGCCAAGGGCGGCTTCGTGGTGAAGCAACCGCCCGCCGCCACAGGCGATCCGGTCGCGGACCGGCAGGCATTGGGCGCGGAAGGCGTCGCGTGCTATCGCACGTTCATTTCCGGCCTGCTGGACGTCACCGACAACGTCGACCGCGCCAGTGGGCAGGTGCTGCCCCCTGCGAGGGTCGTGCGGTGCGATGGTGACGACCCCTACCTGGTGGTGGCGGCGGACAAGGGCACGGCGACGTTCTCCGACATCGCCAACGACGTGGCGCAAAGCTACGGCTTCTGGCTGGGCGACGCGTTCGCTTCGGGCGGTTCGGCGGGTTATGACCACAAGGCGATGGGCATCACCGCCAAGGGCGCGTGGGAGAGCGTGAAGCGTCATTTCCGTGAGATGGACATCGACACCCAGACCCAAGACTTCACTGTCGTCGGTATCGGTGACATGAGTGGTGATGTGTTCGGTAACGGGATGTTGTTGTCGGAGCACATTCGGTTGGTGGCTGCGTTCGATCACCGCCATATTTTCTTGGATCCGGATCCGGATGCGGCGCGTTCGTATCGGGAGCGGCAGCGGATGTTCGCGTTGCCGAGGTCGTCGTGGGCGGACTACGACACGTCGCTGATCAGCCCCGGCGGCGGCGTGTGGGACCGCACGGTGAAGGCGGTGCCGATCAGCCCGCAGGCCAGGGCCGCCCTCGGCCTGGGCGATGACGTCGTCTCGCTGTCGCCGCCGGAACTGGTCCGCGCGATCCTGCTGGCCCCGGTCGATCTGCTGTGGAACGGTGGGATCGGCACCTACATCAAGGCGAGCACCGAAACCAACGCCGAGGTGGGTGACAAGTCGAACGACCCGGTTCGTGTCAACGGGAACCGATTGCGCGTCAAGGTGGTCGGGGAGGGCGGCAACCTGGGCGCGACGGCGCTGGGCCGGATCGAGTTCTGCCGTAACGGCGGCAAGATGAACACCGACGCGCTGGACAACTCGGCGGGCGTGGACTGCTCCGACCACGAGGTCAATATCAAGATCTTGCTCGACGCCGTCGTCTCCGGCGGTCAACTGCCACCGGACGAGCGCAATCCGCTGCTGGCCTCGATGACCGACGAAGTCGCGCAGATGGTCCTGCGGGACAACGTGGCGCAGAACTTCCTCATGGGGATCTCGCGTACCGAGGCGACGCAGATGCTGAGTGTGCAGATGCGGCTGATCGAGGATCTCGAACAGCGGCGCGGCCTCGATCGCGAGCTCGAAGCGCTGCCCTCGGATCAGGAGATGAAGCGCAGGTCGGAGGAAGGCTCCGGGCTGGCCTCGCCGGAGCTGGCCAATCTGATGGCGCACGTGAAGCTTTCGCTCAAGTCCGATCTGCTCGATTCCGACCTGCCCGACAGCCAGTACTTCGCCGCGCGGCTGCCGGACTACTTCCCGACGCCGCTGCGCGACCGGTTCGGCGCGGCGATCAAGCGTCACCGGCTGCGGCGGGAGATCGTCACCACGATGATCGCCAACGAGATGGTGGACTACGGCGGCATCACCTACGCGCACCGGCTCAACGAGGAGGTCGGCGCCACCACCACCGACGCGGTGCGCGCCTTCGCGGCGGCGACCGGAATCTTCGACCTGCAGGAGCGCTGGGCGCGCATTCGCGCCTGCGACGCACCCACCGCGGTGCGCGACCTGCTCGAACTGGAGACCAAGCGCACCCTGGACCGGGCGTCCCGGTGGCTGCTGAGCAACCGGCCGCAGCCGATCGCGGTGGGCTCGGAGATCAGCCGGTACCGCGCCGACGTGCGCGCACTCGCCCCGAAGGTGCCGGGGTGGCTGCGCGGACATCACGTGTTCACCCTCACCGACCGATCCGCCGAGTTGATCGCCCGTGGCGCGCCGACCGACCTGGCCACCGAGGTCTTCGGTCTGCTGCACCTGTTCCCGCTGCTGGACATCGTGGACATCGCCGACATCACCGATCGGGACGGCGACGAGGTCGGGTCGCTGTACTACGCGCTCAACGATCACCTCAAGATCGACTGGTTGCTGCAGGCGGTCAGCCACCTCGAACGCGGTGACCGCTGGCATGCGCTGGCGCGACTCGCGCTGCGCGACGACATGTACGGTTCGCTGCGCTCGCTCACGCTCGATGTGCTCTCCGGCGGCGACCCCGAGGAGACCGCGGACGAGAAGATTGCATACTGGGAGTCGAAGAATCAGTCCCGCCTCGGCCGAGCCAGGGCGGCGCTGTCGGAATTGTTCGAGTCCGGAACCCACGATCTCGCCACGTTGTCGGTTGCAGCGCGGCAAGTGCGGAGCATGGTGAGCGGGGTGGGCGCTCAATCGGAGGTACCACGTTGACGAGTTCGGTGAGCGGCAGCGGAAAGGCGTCGGGCAGTCTCGTGCTGCCCAGGCGTTTCCACGCCAAGGTGGACGTCAGGTGGTCGGATATGGACGTGTTCCAGCACGTCAACCACGCCCGCATGGTGACGTTGCTGGAAGAGGCGCGGATTCCGTGGCTGTTCGAGGACGGCCGTCCGACCGCCCCGCTGCGCGAGGGTTGCGTCCTCGCCGACCTGCGGGTCCGGTATCGCGGCCAGCTGCGGCACGAGGACACGCCGCTGGATATCGCCATGTGGATCGAGCAGTTGCGCGCGGTCGACTTCACCATCGGTTACGAGGTGCGGGCGGCGGGCGCGCAGCCCGATTCGCCCGCGGCCGTGGTCGCGTCCACGCAGATCGCGGCGTTCGATATGCGGGCGCAGCGGTTGCGCAGGCTCACCGATGCCGAGCGTGATTACCTGTCCGAATGGACGGAGTGAGCGTCGGCGCTGGTCGGATGCTGACGGCGGAGCGGCCGTGATGACAGAACAACGTGTGCTGCATGTGCCCGATCCGGCGGAGCGAGAGAATCTCGCGACGTTTCTGACCAGGGCCGTGCGGCTGGACCCTGCGGCGGTGGTGCGCCTGCGCCGCCGCGGGGAGAAGTACGTCGCGGCCTGGGTGGCGACGGGTTTCGAGGCGTTGGCGATGCGCACCGTGGTGGCCGAGCTCGGCGTCGACGACGTGACGGTCGGCGCCGATCTCGTGCTGGCCGGTTCGGCGAGCGGCGGTCGGATAGACCTCGGATACGCGATGGACTCCGCGTGGCGTGGCGCGTTGCCGCCCACGGACGGGTTCGCGCACGTCGATGACGTGCCCGCGCGCACGCTCGTCGAACTCGCCGAGCAGGGTGCGCAGCTGGCGAAGGAACACGGCAGTGGCCATGGCCCGCCGGCCTCGCTGCTCGATCAGGCGGTACTGACCGTGTCCGGCGCGGGCACCCGGGTCCAGGTGCCGATGCGGGTCGTCTTCGCGCTGACGGCGATGGACTTCATCCCGCATTCGGGGGAGAAGGCCGACCCCCGCCGCATCCCGCCCGCCGAGATCGTGCGCGTCCGGGCAACCAAGACATGGCTGCGGCTCGACGCTCGCTACGGTTCGGTCGCGCGCCGGCTGGGCGGAGGAATTCCTCTGCTGCCGCACTGAATTCCGTGGTGGCGGTCAGGGGCACCCGGGAGTCACGCGCCGCAGTCATGAAAGCCAGTGGTCTCGATGTCGATTGGTCTCGTGCACAACGAAATTCGCAGATGTAGGTGACGAAGCGAATTCTCGAGTAGCAAACGACTGCCCCGAAGCGATCGATGGGGCAGGCGGCGCCGTCGGCAGGAGGGGACGGCGCCGCCCGCCGCCGCGAGAAAGAAGCGGGCCGCCGGACAGTCCCGGTCGCTCAGGAGATGCCGAGCAGGCGCACGAATGCCGTTGTCGCGGCGGCCGCGAGGATGACCAGCAGAATGGGTCGTCGGAACCAAGCGACGAGTCCACCGGCGAAAACTCCTGCCGGCACGGCGAATCCGAGGTTCGCGGTGCCCAGCGGCAGGGTGGTGACGGCGACGAGCGCGGTCAGCAATACGACGGCGCCGATTTCCAGCAGCCGCACCATGCGCGCCGGAAGGCGCACTCGGTCACGCAGGGCGGGTCCGGCCCAGCGGAACGCGTAGGTGCCTGCGGCGAGGGCGACGACTCCGGCGGTCAGCATCACGCCGCTTCCCGTACGGTCGCCGGTTCGGGCTTCTCCCGCACTGCGACCAGCACCCCGGCCAGGGCGAGCAGGACCGGCAGCCCTGTGGGCAGGAACGGAGCGCTGACCAGCGCGATCGCTGTGCCGACACCCACCGCTGCGAGGGTGGTCCGGTCTCGCAGTGCGGGCAGCACCAGGGCGAGCAGAACCGCGGGGAACACCGCGTCGAGTCCGAGCGCCGAGGTGTCGGTGACCACCGATCCGATCAGCGCTCCGATGGCGGCGCCGCCGGGCCAGGCGAGCAGCACCCCCGCGCCGGTGATCCAGTAGGCCGCGCGCCTGCGTCGCGCGTCGGGCTGAGCGATGGTCATCGCGACGGACTCGTCGTTCATGAGATGGACGCCGAGCGGACGCCACCAACCCGCGCCGACCGCGTCGGGGACCGAAAGCCCGTACGGCACATGCCGGGCGTTCACCAGTAGTCCCGCCAGCATCGCCGCGAGGGGACTGCCGCCGGTGGCGACGATCCCGAGGAACAGGAACTCCGAACTCCCGGCGAGCACCACGCAGCCGAGCAACACCGGCAGCCAGACCGGAAAACCGGCCGCGACCGCCGTGGCCCCGTAGGAAATCCCGATCACCCCCACGGCGAGGCACACCGCCCCGATCCCGAGCAGTGCATTCCGGTCGAGTGTTCGCCATATCGAACGCATGTAGCTTATAGTGAACACGACGCGGCGCTCCGTCAACCTCTTGCCCGCAGGAGTTCCGCCGGGCAAGCGATGCGAGCAGCGCCCGCACCGGGCGCCGGGCAGAGCTCACGGCATAATCACGGCAACCACCACACGCAACGACAGAGCAGCACCACGGCGGCGCAAGTGCGCGGGGGCAACGACCAGGCGGCACCACCTCGGGCCTCTGGCGAAGCGAGAGCTGGCATGTGCTCTGCGCGGCCGAACCGACACGGCCGTGCACACCCAGCGCCGCAGGTGCGGGACGACCAACGGAGCGGGAAATGACGCAGCAGGACGCGACGACCACACCGCAGGCGGTGATCGCCGCCGCGCTGCGTCGCGAGCGCACTCGGGCCGGACTGTCGTTGAGCGAGGTCGCAGGTCGCGCCGGCATCGCGAAATCGACGTTGTCGCAACTGGAGTCGGGCGCCGGGAACCCGAGCCTGGAGACATTGTGGGCGTTGTGCGTCGCACTGGACATGCCGTTCTCTCGATTGCTCGACCCGCCGCGCCCGAAAGTCCACGTGATCCGCGCCGGGGAAGGCCCGGTGGTGGCAGCCGAGCAATCGGAGTACCGGGCGACCCTGCTGGCGGCCGGGCCGGCCAACTCCCGCCGTGACCTGTTTCGCATCACCGCGGAACCGGGGCACGCGCGCCGATCGGATCCGCATATCGCCGGTGTGGTCGAGCACGTGCTGCTCGCCGAAGGGCGCGCGCTGGTGGGCCCGGTCGACGCACCGGTCGAGCTACACCCGGGTGACTACATCGCCTACCCGGGTGATCGGCCGCACGTATTCGAGGCATTGGCGTCGCCGACCTGGGCGACGCTGGTGGTGGAGTACACCTGATCCGTCAGGCGGCACCCTCGCCGAGATACTGCAACCACACCGGGTCGAGTTCGGCGGTGGTGGACAGCAGGCGCCAGTGCGGTCCCTTCGGGGAGACCAGCGGGGCCCGTAGCGTCCAGCCCAGCTCGCTGAGCAGCTTGTCGGCTTTGCGATGGTTGCACGGCGCGCAGCTGGCGACGCAGTTCTCCCAGGAGTGCTCTCCGCCGCGGCTGCGCGGGATGACGTGGTCGATGGTCTCGGCCTTGCCGCCGCAGTATCCGCAGCGGTAGCGATCCCGGTGCATGAGGGCGGCGCGGGTCATCGGCACCCGGGCGCGGTATGGGACGTGGACATAGCTGCGCAGGCGGATCACCGAAGGAATGGCCACCGACGTCTCGGCGGAGTGCACTACCGGGCCTTCGTCGCTGTGATGAATGGCGTCGGCCTTGTCGCAGATGAGCAGGATGATCGCGCGGCGCGCGGACAAAGCGGTGAGCGGCTCGTAGGTGGCGTTCAACAGCAGCACCCGGCTCTTGAGCCAGTTCGTGCCCTCGGTGGGAGGGGCGGTGGGGCGGGGTCCGTGGTCGTGATGGCCACGATGTCCACCCGGATATCGTTCGGACAAGATGTGCAGCGGAGTAGCCCCCGACCCACGATTGTGGACGTCGGCGGGCTCGAGTTGTCGGTGCGCTCGCGCCTCGTGTGATCGGGCGCCGTGCCGCTGCTTCATCTCGACCTCGATTTCATGATTGGCAGGATCATGTGGTATCTGCAAAGCAGAGACTGTCACCCAGTTGACCATGGAATGTCGGGCATTGCACGGTGATTTTCGACAATGTCCGGTTAACTGTGGCTGAAGTGCCATTCCGGCGCGACGTTCCGGTTGCCGACCGGCGGCGGATGGGCGGTGCGGCGGCGGCGACCGGGCGCGGGCACAATGGACGGCGACGCATCCGGTGAATCGAGAGGGTCTATGACTTCGGGCGAGCAAACGGCGACGTCGTTCTACGAGGCGGTCGGCGGGGCGGAGACGTTCCGGCGGCTCGTCGCGACCTTCTACCGGGAGGTGGCCGCCGACGAGGTGCTGCGCCCGTTGTATCCGGAGGAGGATCTCGGCCCGGCGGAGCGTCGTTTGCGGATGTTCTTGGAGCAATATTGGGGCGGGCCGCGCACCTACTCCGACGAACGCGGCCACCCCCGCCTGCGCATGCGGCACATGCCGTTCACCATCGGCCCCGTCGAGCGGGACGCGTGGTTGCGGTGTATGCGCATCGCGGTGGCCGAGATCGAGCCCGCCATACTGGACGACGAACGTCGCAAGGCGCTGCTCGACTACCTCGAGATGGCGGCCAATTCGCTGGTGAACGCCCCCTTCTGACCCTCGGGGGCTGGTGTGTTTTCTACCGCGTTGTGGTGTCGGCAGATTCGCTGATGAACCGCCGGTGACCGGAACCTTGCGCGTGAGAAACGTGACTGAGCAGTGCTTTTCGCGTGATCAGCCGGCAGTGCCGATCATTTGCCAAGGCTCTGAATCGTCGTAGTACGCGAGAACTCGACCGTCGAAACTTTGGCACTATTGCGATGTGAGTGATGCACCAGCCTTAACGGCGTCGGCGGATCCCACCACCTCGTCATGGTGGCGGTCCGCCGTGTTCTACCAGGTTTATCCCAGATCCTTCGCGGACTCGAGCGGCGACGGGGTCGGCGATCTCGGCGGCGTCCGGGACAAACTGGGCTATCTCGAACTGCTCGGCGTCGACGCCCTCTGGATCTGCCCCGTGATGCGTTCGCCGATGGCCGACGGCGGCTACGACGTTGCCGATCCGCGCGACATCGACCAGCTCTTCGGCGGGCTCGCCGCCATGGACGCGCTGATCGCCGAGGCGCACGCCCGCCGGATCAAGGTCACCATGGACCTGGTGCCCAACCACACCAGCGACCAGCACCCGTGGTTCCGGGCGGCGCTGGCGGCGGCTCCCGGCAGCCCGGAACGGGACCGGTACATCTTCCGCGACGGCCGTGGTCCCGACGGCGACTTGCCGCCGAACAACTGGCCCAGCATCTTCGGCGGTCCCGCGTGGACCAGGATCACCGAACCCGACGGCACGCCCGGCCAGTGGTACCTGCACATCTTCGCCCCTGAGCAACCCGACCTGAACTGGACGAACCCCGAAGTCGTCGCCGATTTCGAGCAGACGTTGCGGTTCTGGCTCGACCGCGGCGTGGACGGCTTCCGCATCGACGTCGCGCATGGCATGGCCAAGCCCGACGACCTGCCGGACATGCCCGAGTTGTCCGTCTCGGCGCTGCTGGCGCACGACGACAGCGACCCGCGCTTCAACAATCCCGCCGTGCACGACATCCACCGCAGGATCCGCAAGGTGGTCGACGAGTATCCGGACGCCGTGACCATCGGGGAAGTGTGGGTGAACGACAACACCCGCTTCGGCGAGTACGTGCGCCCGGACGAACTGCACCTGGCGTTCAACTTCCGTCTCGCGGAATCGGCGTTCGACGCCGACGCGGTGCGCGACGCGATCGACAACTCGCTCGCCGCCGTGGCGCCGGTCTTCGCCGTGCCCACCTGGACGCTGTCCAACCACGACATCGAGCGGGAGGTCACCCGGTACGGCGGCGGCGCGCTCGGCGTCGCGCGGGCGCGGGCGATGGTGCTGGTGGAACTCGCGCTGCCAGGTGCGGTCTTCGTCTACAACGGCTCCGAACTGGGGCTGCCCAACGTCGACGACCTGCCCGACGACGTGCTGCAGGACCCGGTGTGGGAGCGGTCGGGGCACACCCAGCGCGGCCGCGACGGCTGCCGGGTGCCGCTGCCGTGGGAGGGTGTCGCGCCGCCGTTCGGGTTCACCACCGGGACGCCGTGGCTGCCGATTCCGCCCGAGTGGGCGCCGCTGACCGTCGAGGCGCAGCTCGAGGAGCTGGGGTCGACCTTGTCGCTGTATCGCCTGGCGATCGAACTGCGCGCGCTGCGGCCGGAGTTCGCGGGGGACCGGATCGAGTGGTACGGCAGCCCGGCGGGATGCCTGGCGTTCCGCCGCCCGGGCGGGCTGGTCTGCGTGCTCAACGCCTCCGACGCACCCATCCAGCTACCGCCGGGAGACCTGCTGCTGGCCAGCGCGCAGGCCGATGCAGGCCAGCTGCCGCCGAACGCGGCCGCCTGGTTGGTCTGAGTTCCGACGGAAAACCCCAGCTCGGTGTGGGTGCGACCGACACGGACGGCGGTCCGGCTCGACCGGACGGAGAACTACTACAGAGGATCGTCTACCTTTGATCCGTGAGCATTCTCGAGACAGTGCTGATCTTCGCCGGCATCCCGCTGGTGATCTACGGCGTGATCGCCGGATTGTCGTTCCTCGGTAAGCCACTGCCTGGCGAGAAGCCGGTCCACTTCACCCTCGGTCAGAAGTGGACCCAGCAGCCGGTGCTGTGGAGTGCCACCGAAGAGGTGATCGGCTCCGGTCACCACTTCGCGGAAACCCCGCATGGAGTGCATGCGGCCATCGAGTCCACCGAGGTGGAGCTGATCGGAGGACGGGCAAGTGGCAGGTTCTAAGTGGCCCGCGGTGGTCGAAGCCGATTTGCCGCACGGATACGCGATCACCAGTAGCGGACGCGTCTCCGGCGTGCACGAGGCGGGCGATGTGTTCAAGGAGGCGCCGTTCAACGATGAAGAGCGGCTGACCATGGACAACGTGCTCACCGAGGCGACCCGCGCGACCAAGGTGCGCTTCAACGTCTACATCGGCGATCTGGGCGAGGACCCGGCCGCGCGTGCGGACGCGATCTTCCCCGGCACGCCCGAGGCGGCGCACTCGGTGCTCATCGCCGTCTCACCCAACGAGAAGGCGATCGAGGTGCGCTCGGGCCGCGCGGTCGCCGACCGCGCGAACGACCGTGTCTGCCAGCTCGGCGTCACCGCCGCGCTGAGTTCTTTCCGGCAGGGCCAGCTGATCGACGGCGTGGTCTCCGCGGTCCGCGTGATGGCCGCCGCCATCGGAAGGTAAGAACGAACGCCGCACCGGCGCGTCCACCCGACCGGGCGGACGCGCCGGTTTCGTTCACGGCTGCGCGTCGAACGCGCGGGCGCGCAGTGAGCGTTCGATGCCCGCCTTGCCCTCGCTGACCAGGCGGCGCAGCGCCGGAGGGTGGTCGCCGGCGAGGAACTTGTCGGCGACGGCCACCGCGTCCTCGCTGATCGCCCAGTGCGGGTAGAGGCCGACCACCACGGTCTGGGCGACCTCGCTGGAGCGCCGCTCCCAGACGCCGGGAACCTCCGCGAAGTACCGCTCCACGTAGGGAGAGAGCAACTCACCCTGACCGGCGGGCGCGAAGCCGCCGACGATCGAGCGAGCGGTGATGTTGGGCACCGTGTCGTCGCCCATCACCGTCGCCCACGCCTGCTCCTTCACCTCGGCGATCGGACGCGCCGTCGCCGCGGCGGCCGCCTGCCGCTTGCCCGCGGCCGTGGGGTCGTTGGCCAGCTCCTGGTCGATGACCGGCGTGTCCAGGCCGTCGGCGTCCAATTCGCCCGCCGCGGCGAGGGCCGAGACGATCCGCCATCGCAGGTCGGTATCGATCACCAGGCCGGGCAGCCCGACTTTGGCCGGGTCGCCGTCGAGCAGTTCACCGAGCACCTCGGTGTGCCAGGCCGACAACTTCGCGCCGGTCAGCGCGTTGACGAAGGCCAGCTGGTGGTCCGAACCCGGCTCTGCCTCTCGCGCCAGCTCCAGCAGCCGATTGGCGAATTCCGGCCAGCCGGTGGTCGCGGCCCATTCCGGATCGGCGTAACTGCTCAGCGCGGTATTGGCCTGCATCAGCAGCCGCTGCACCACGCCGATCTCGCTCTCCGCGCCGACACCCCGCTCGACCAGCGCGACGAAATCGCGGGCGCGGAACTCGGCTTGCCGCGTCATCTCCCAGGCCGCCGACCAGGCCAGCGTGCGCGGCAGCGGCTCCGCGATGTCGGCGATGCGGTTGACCAGCACATCGAGCGAATCGGGGTCCAGACGGATCGAGCAGTAGGTGAGGTCGTCGTCGTTGACCAGGACGAACTGGCCGCGCGGCACGCCGATCAGCGCGGGCACCTCGGTGCGCTCGGCGGCCTCGAGGTCGAGCTCGACCCGCTCGGTGCGCACCAGCTTTCCGTCCCGCTCGTCGTACACGCCGATCGCCAGACGGTGCACGCGCCGCTCGCCCGCGCCCGGTTGCGCGCCCTCCTGCACCACCGCGAACGAGCTGAACTTCCCGTCGTCATCGACTTCGAACTCCGGGCGCAGGATGTTCAGCCCGGTGGTCTTGAGCCACTGCGCGCCCCAGGTGGACAGGTCGCGTCCGGACGACTTCTCCAGCGCCGACAGCAGATCGTCGAAGGTGGCGTTGCCGTAGGCGTGGTCGGCGAAGTACGCGCGCAGACCGGCCAGGAACGGTTCCAGGCCGACGTAGGCGACCAGCTGCTTCAAGACGCTGGCGCCCTTGGCGTAGGTGATGCCGTCGAAGTTCACCTCGACCGCGGCGAGGTCGGGGATGTCCGCGGCGATCGGGTGCGTGGAAGGCAGCTGGTCCTGCCGGTAGGCCCAGGACTTCTCCACGTTCGCGAACGTGGTCCAGGCGTTGGCGTATTCGGTGGCCTCGGACTGGCACAGTACCGAGGCGAAGGTGGCGAACGACTCGTTCAGCCACAAATCGTCCCACCACTTCATGGTGACCAGGTCGCCGAACCACATGTGCGCCATCTCGTGCAGCACGGTCTCGGCGCGGCGCTCGTAGGACGCCCGGGTGACCTTGGACCGGAAGACGTAGTCCTCCAGGAAGGTCACCGCGCCCGCGTTCTCCATCGCGCCCGCGTTGAACTCCGGGACGAACAGCTGGTCGTACTTGCCGAACGCGTACGGGACGCCGAAGTTGCGGTGGTAGAAGCCGAAACCCTGCTTGGTCTCGGTGAACAGCCGCTCGGCGTCCATGTGGTCCGACAGCGAGGCGCGGCAGTAGATGCCGAGGGGGATGTCGCCGTGGTCGTCGGTGTAGACGTCGGTCCACTGCGCGTAGGGACCCGCGATGAGCGCGACCAGGTAGGTGCTCATCCGCGGGGTGGTGCGGAAGACGTGCTTGCCCGGCTCCGGCGCGAGGGTCTGCACTACGGCGGCGTTGGAGATCACCTGCCAGTCCTCCGGTGCGGTGACCGCGAGATCGAAGGTGGCTTTGAGGTCGGGCTGGTCGAAGCAGGCGAACATCCGCTTGGCATCCGCCGTCTCGAACTGCGAGTACAGGTACACGGCGTCGTCGGTGGGGTCGACGAACCGGTGCAAGCCCTCGCCGGTGTGCGAGTACTCGCACTCGGCCTCTACCACCAGCTCGTTGCGCTCGGCCAAGTCGGTCAGCGTGATCCCAGTCGATTCGTCGTAGCCGGAGACGTCCAGTGCGGTGCCGTTGAGCACCGCGGAGCGTACGCCGCGCGCCACGATGTCGATGAACGTGCTCGCGCCTGGCGTCGCGGTGAAGGTGACGGTGCTGCGGGAGAAGAAGGTTTGCTCGCCCGGGGCGCCCGCACCGTCGGTAAGGTCCAGCTCGACGCGGTAGTTCTCGACCGACACCGTCGCGGCGCGTTCGATCGCCTGGTCGCGAGTGAGGTTGGGTGCGGACATAAGGCTCCTTCGAGGTCGAAGAACTGGCACGGGCGACACCCACAATGCCACTTCGGTGCGGCGGGCCGCGCGGGACTTTCCCGAGAAACCCCGATGTCCGTCGGCCCCAGCGTGCCGGGACGGCGGACGGCGCGACGGCCGCGCTCGGGGCCGGCGGTATTGTGCCTGGTACAGCACGGTTCATCGGCACGGATTCGGAGGCTCGACGTTGAAGCATGTGCACGCCGGGAAGGTGCGTGACCTGTACGAGGACGGCGACACGCTGCTGCTGGTCGCCTCCGACCGGGTGTCGGTCTACGACGTGGTGCTGCCCACGCCGATTCCGGACAAGGGTGCGCTGCTGACCCAGCTGTCGAACTGGTGGTTCGAGTACTTCACCGACGTGCCCAACCACGTGGTCTCCGCCACCGACGTGCCCGCCGAGTTCGCCGGTCGCGGCATCCGGGTCAAGCCGCTGAAGATGGTCCAGGTGGAGTGCATCGCGCGCGGCTACCTGACCGGTTCGGGGCTGGTGGAATACCGGCGGACGGGTTCGGTGTCCGGTGTCGAGCTGCCGCCCGGGCTGCGCGAGGGCGACAAGCTGCCCGAGCCGATCTTCACGCCGACCACCAAAGCGTCCGAGGGGCACGACGAGTCGATCACCTTCGCGGACGTGGTGAACCAGGAGGGGCGCGAGATCGCGGAGCGACTGCGCGAACTGACCCTGCACATCTACGCCCGGGGCGCCGCGCATGCCGCCGAACGCGGTGTCATCGTCGCCGACACCAAGGTCGAATTCGGCTGGGACGGCGATGTGCTCACCCTCGGCGACGAAGTGCTGACCTCCGATTCGTCGCGGTTCTGGCCCGCCGACGAGTGGGAGCCCGGGCGCGCGCAGCGCTCTTTCGACAAGCAGTTCGTCCGCGACTGGTCCACCTCAACGGGCTGGAACAAGGAGGCGCCCGGCCCGGAGATCCCGGCGGATGTCGTCGACGCGACGCGCCAGAAGTACGTCGAGGCCTACGAACTCATCACCGGCCGCGCCTGGGCCGGCGTGCCGCGCTGACGGTCATTCCGCGAGCAACTCGGCCAGCCGGTCCACGCAGGGCCGCTGGCCGGCGACCAGCTTCGCTCGCGCGGTGGGCGCGTCGAACCACTCCGCGCGATCGATCTCCGGGAACTGCGTGAACCGGCCGGAGCGCGGGGGCCATTCGAGCTCGAAGGTTCCCGGCACCACGGCGGCGGGGTCGAGGTCGCCTTCGACGGCCCAGACGGTGAGAATCTTCTTGCCGCCGCTGTAGCGCGTCTCGCCCAGCGGCAGCCACACGCCGTCCGGGACCGGCAGTCCGAGTTCCTCGGTGAACTCGCGCCGCGCCGCGGTCCGCGCGTCCTCGGCCTCCGGCTCGTACTCGCCCTTCGGAATCGACCAGGCGCCCAAGTCTTTTCGCGCCCAGAACGGACCGCCCATATGCCCGAGCAACATCTCGACGGCGCGGTCCGGGGTCCGGCGGAAGAGAAGGACTCCCGCACTGTGTTTGCCTGTCACACCGCGTAGTCTGCCCGGCCGCGACCGACGAGCGTCCTCGCCCGCTACTGCCCGGCGCGTCGCGGGAGCATCGGAAGTCACCTTCACCCCGCGAGAGTCGCATTCGCTTCCTGGCGCAACCGTGCCGCGCGAATGGTGAGATAGTCGCGCTCGGGCACGCTCGTCGTGCGGGCGGCGGCGCTGGTGTAGCAACCGACGGCCGCGTCCACCGCGCCGGCCATCTCGTGCAGGTGTCCGCGTACGGCGTCGAGCCGGTGGGTACCCGGCAGTCGCTCGTCGAGCGTCTCGGTCAGTGCGAGACCGGCTTCGGGGCCCGACACCATCGCCGTCGCCACCGCCCGATTGAGCGTCACCATCGGATTGTCCGAGAGCTGTTCGAGCCGCTCGTACAGTGCGAGGATCTTGGTCCACTCGGTGTCCTCGGCCCGCGGCGCCTGCGCGTGCAGAACCGCGATGGCCGCCTGGATCTGATAGGGGCCGCGCAATCCGCCCGCGAGCGTGCCGGTGACGAGGGTCGTCCCTTCGGTGATCAGCGCCCGATCCCACAGCGCGCGACGCTGTTCGGCCAGTGGGATGAGTTCGCCGTGCGCGCCGGTGCGTGCCGCGCGGCGGGCGTCGGTGAGCAGCATCAACGCGAGCAGGCCGGTGACCTCGAAGTCGTCGGGCAGCAGCCGGTGCACGGTCCTGGTGAGCCGGATCGCCTCGTCGGACAGATCGGTCCGCTGCAACGCGGGTCCGGAACTGCTGGTGTGGCCCTCGTTGAAGATCAGGTACAGCACGTGCAGGACCGAGCCGAGCCGTTCCCGCCAGTGCCGGTCACCCGGCTGTGCGAAGGGACGCTCGACCGTGGCCAGCTTCTTCTTCGCCCGCGTGATTCGTTGCGCCATCGTCGCTTCCGGCAGCAGGAAGGCGCGGGCGATCTGTTCGGTGCCGAGTCCGCCCACCGCCCGCAGCGTCAGCGCGATGGCGGCGGCGGGCGACAGCGCCGGATGACAGCACAGGAACAGCATGGTGAGCGTGTCGTCGTGGTCCACCGAGACGGCGTCGGTCACTTCGCGGTCGAAGGCTGTGGTTTCCCTGCGCCGCCGGGCCACCTCCGCGCGCACGGCGTCGGCCATGCGGCGCTGCGCGACTTGGACCAGCCAGGCCCGCGGATTGTCCGGCAGGCCTTCCCGCGGCCACTGGGTAGCGGCCGCCAGCAGCGCTTCCTGCAGCGCGTCCTCGGCGGTGTCGAAGTCGCCGAACCGGCGGACGAGCGTTCCGAGGACCTGCGGCGCCAGTGCGCGCAGCAGGTCCTCGGTGCTCGCCGGGAGCGGTGTGTCGTCGGGCACCGCACGCCGGTCGCTCATTGCTCGGTGGCAGGGGCGCCCATCACCGCGCGCACTTCGATGTACTCGCCGATCGGTTCACCGCCGGGCCCGGGTGCGGCGGAGGCCTGCGCGGCGATCTCATAGGCCCGTTCGGGACTGTCCACGTCGACGATCCAGTATCCGGCCAAGAACTCTTTGGTCTCCGGGAACGGCCCGTCGGTGACCACCGGCGCCGATCGACCGTCCGAACTGACGATCCGCGCCTCTTCCGGCCCGGCCAAACCCTGCGCGTCCACCAGCTCACCCGCCTCGGCGAGCTGCGCACCCAGCGCGCGCTGGAAGTCTATGTGCGCTTGGATTTCTTCCGGGGACCATTCGTTGATCGGTGTGTCGCAGTGCGCGGTGGGTCCGTAGGTCTTCAGCAGCATGTACCTCACGATTCGTTTCCTCTCCTGCGTTCGGTCGCGTGGAGCGCTCCGGTGGCGCTCGTGAAGAGGTCGGAGCCCAGCTTACGGATTCGACACATGCAATCGGTGATCCACATCACAACTGCGCCGTGGTGTCGGCCAGCCGGTCCGGGTCGACCGGATCCCCCGCCAGGATCAGTTCCTTGATCCGATCGGTCACGTCCCATACGTTCACGTTCATCCCGGCGCGCACGCGGTTGTCCGCGTCCAGCCAGAAGGCCACGAACTCGCGCTTCGCCGTGTCACCCCGGACGACGACCCTGGCGTACTCTTCCGGCGCGGCGAACCCCGTGTATTCCATGCCCAGGTCGTATTGGTCGGTGAAGAAGTAGGGCAGCCGATCGTAGGTGGCCTCGTGGCCGAGCATGGTCGCGGCGGCGACCGCGGGTTGGTTGAGTGCGTTCGCCCAATGCTCGACCCGGATCCGGCGGTGCAGGACCGGATGCTGCTGCGCGGCGATGTCGCCCACCGCGACGATGTCCGGGTCGCTGGTGGCCAGCCGCTCGTCGACGAGCACGCCGTCGTCCACCGCGAGCCCGGCGTCGGCGGCCAGTTCCACGTTCGGGCGCGCGCCGACGGCGACCAGCACGGCGTCGGCCTCGATCGTGCTGCCGTCGGCGAGCCGGACGCCGTTGGCGACCGCCGTGGCGATGGCTTCCTCGGTGGTGATCGCCTCGACCTGGGCGCCGAACCGGAACTCCACGCCGTTGGCCCGGTGCAGGTCGGCGAACACCTCGCCCATCTCCGGCCCGAGCACCGCCAGCAGCGGCAGATCGGCGCGCTCCACGATGGTCACCTCCACGCCCGCCGCTCGCGCCACCGCCGCGACCTCCAAGCCGATCCAGCCCGCTCCGATGATGACGATCCGGCGCGTCGCGCTGCTGAACAGCTCGATCAAGGTGTCGGAATCCTCGATGGTCCGCAACGTGTACACGTTGGGCGCGTCGGCGCCGGGGATCGGCAGGGTCCGGGGCGTCGAACCGGTGGCCAGCGCGAGCTTGTCGTAGGGCAGGGTGGAATCGTCGGGCAGGGTGATCGTCTTCGCCGCGGGGTCGAGCCCGGTGACGGTGGTACCGAGGCGGACTTCGACGTGGTGGTCGCGGTACCACTGCGCGGGAACGACGGTGAACTCCGGCAGCGCCTTCTTCCCGGCGAGATGCTCCTTCGACAGCGGCGGCCGGTCGTAGGGCAGCTGCTCCTCGGCGCCGATCAGCGTCACGCTTCCGTCGAAATCCTTGGCGCGCAACGCTTCCGCGAGTTTGGCCGCGCCCAGTCCGCCGCCGACGATGACGAAACGCTGGTCAGGACTCATTGCGGACTCCTTCTCCGAAGGGAACCAAGCTCCTGCCGATCAACCCTACTGTCCGCCGTGCGCGCGGCCGGCGGAAAACGGCTCCCCGGGTGGGAACGAATCGGGAGCCGCCGTGGTTGGTCGAGGTAGGGCGGCGAAGTGTGCGCGCCGTCCGTCCGCATGCGATCGAGAGGAAGCCGCCCGTGACCGAGAAAGTCACCAAGGACGTCGCCGATTTCTGGTTCGACCCGCTGTGCCCGTGGTGCTGGATCACGTCCCGCTGGATTCTCGAAGTCGAGCAGGTGCGCGACATCGACGCCCGGTTCCACGTGATGAGCCTGTCGGTGCTGAACGAGGGCAAAGATGTGCCGCCGCAGTACCAGGAGCTGCTCGACACGGGCTGGGGCCCGGTCCGCGTCGCGATCGCCGCGGCGCAGGAGCACGGCGACAAGGTGCTGTTGCCGCTCTACACCGCGATGGGCACGCGCATCCACAACCGCCGCGCCGAGTACGAACGCGACAGCCGCAAGGAAAGCCTCGCCGCGGTGATCGCCGACTCGCTCGCGGAGGTCGGCCTGCCCGCCGAGCTGGCCGCGGCCGCGGAGAGCACCGACTACGACGAGGCGCTGCGCAAGAGCCACCACGAGGGGATGGACAAGGTGGGCCCGGATGTCGGCACCCCGACCATCCACATCAACGGGACCGCGTTCTTCGGTCCGGTCCTGTCCCGGATCCCGCGCGGCGAGGAGGCGGGCAAGCTGTGGGACGGCGCTGTGGCGCTGGCTTCCTACCCGCACTTCTTCGAGCTGAAGCGCACGCGGACGGAAGATCCGTCGTTCGACTGAGCTTGTGCGCGGGTGCCGCCTGGCGGCGCCCGCATCGGTCAGAGCACGGACTTCGGCGGGCTCGCGGGTACCTGACCGTAGGAACTCGCGTAGCTCGCCGGTATGCCCGCGCCCGCGGGCGGCGCCGGGCGCAGGAACAGCTTCCCGTGCCTGCTGCGATCGCGCAGCGCCCACATCCGCCAGGTGAGCACCGGGTGGCTGGACAGGGCGTTCACCATCCAGACGAAGAATCCCTTCTCGACGGCCGCCCGATCGGCCATCTCGTCGAAGCCGATCAGCCGGTTCATGTACTTGCCCGCGGCCAGGGTGCCCATGGCCGCGGAGGCCCCGGTGTGCCGGTTGCAGTAACCGTGGTTGTCCGCGGTGTACTCCTGCGCGCGGATCAGGCTGTTGCCGATGATCGGCAGGAACGGAACGAGGAACATGCCCAGTTGCCGCCAGTACGACGTGTGCCCAGCCGCGATGTGTCCGACCTCGTGGCCGATGATGAACGCCAGCGCGTCGGGTTCGCGTGCGGCGCCGCCGATCTCGAACAGATCGCTGTAGACCACCACGTAGCGCCGGAAGCCGTGGCCGCTGGCGAACGCGTTGATCTGGCCGTTGCCGAGCACGACATACGCGTCGGGCACCTTCGCCATGCCGAAGCGGGCGGCGGCGTCCACCACCATCTGATAGCCCTCGGGGAACTGCGTCGGCGACATCTTGACGCCGTTGACCCGCTGACCGGCGTAGTTGATGCCGCGGCCGAACCACAGCAGCAGGGGGGCGGCCGCGAACGCCAGCACGTACTGGTCGAAGTTGCCGGTCGCGAGCAGCACCAGCGCGATCAGGTACGCGAACACGGTCAGCACCACCACGACCACCAGCATCGGGATCTCCCAGCTGTGCCGGGCGGGCATCCCGAACGGAGACAGGCCGCGGGGCTGCCGCTGCGGCGGCGCCGGGGGCGGCACCGGGAGGCCGGGGTAGGAACCGTACGGCGCCGGATACCCGGCCGGGGGAGCGGCCGGATGTGAGCCCGAGGTGTACTGCTGGCCGTAGGACGCGGCAAGCGTGTCCTGAGCCGAGACCCACCCGCCCTGCGGGGGGTATGGGTCGGCCTGTCGGCCCGCCTGGTCGGGCGGCTGGGGTTCGAACGGCTGCATGGGATGAACTCTATTCAGTTGCCGGGAACGGGGTTGGCGCGTCGGCCGTGTCACCGGGGCCGGTGGCCGCGAACACAGCTGTCGTATCAGTCGATTCGCGCGTACCCACCGCGGTGTCAATCGCGGGGCGTGCCCTGTTGCCGCCGCGTCGCGGACGCCTGACACAATGCCAGCCATGCGCGTTTACCTGGGTGCCGACCATGCCGGTTTCGAACTGAAGAATCACGTCAAGGCCCATCTCGAGCAGGCGGGCCACGAGGTCGTCGACTGCGGCGCGCTCGAGTACGACGCGCTCGACGACTACCCCGCCTTCTGCATCGAGGCGGCCCGCCGGACGGTCGCCGACCCCGGCAGCCTCGGCCTGGTGTTCGGCGGCAGCGGCAACGGCGAGCAGATCGCCGCCAACAAGGTGCGCGGCGCCCGGTGCGCGCTGGCCTGGAGCGTGGAGACCGCGAAGCTGGCCCGCCAGCACAACAACGCGCAGCTGATCGGCATCGGTGGCCGCATGCACTCGACCGAGGAGGCGCTGGCCATCGTGGACGCGTTCCTGTCCACCCCGTGGTCGGGCGAGGAGCGCCACCAGCGGCGCATCGACATCCTGGCGGAGTACGAGAAGACCGGTATCGCCCCGCCGGTTCCCGCGTACTGAGCGCACGGAGGTCGTAACCGGCTGTGCCGGAAGGACATACACTGCACCGTCTCGCGCGGCTGCATCAGCGTCGGCTCGCGGGCGGTGTGGTGCGCGTGTCGAGCCCACAGGGGAAGTTCGCCGTGGGAGCGGCCCGGGTGGACGGGCAGATGCTGACGAAATCCGAGGCGTGGGGCAAACACCTGTTGCATCACTACGAATCGGGCTTGGTCGTGCACGTGCATCTGGGCTTGTACGGCACGTTCACCGAGTCCGGGCTGCCGATGGGTGAGCCGGTCGGGCAGGTGCGGATGCGCATGGTCGGCGGACCGGACGGACAGCCGGGCTTCGGCACCGACCTGCGCGGACCCGCAGCGTGCGAGATTCTGCTGCCGCCGGAGGTCGCCGCGCTCACCGACCGGCTGGGCCCGGACCCACTGCGGCGCGGCGCGGACCCGGACCGGGCATGGTCGCGAATCCATCGTTCTCGCAGGCCGATCGGTGCGCTGCTGATGGACCAGCAGGTGCTCGCCGGGGTCGGTAACGTCTATCGGGCGGAACTGCTGTTCCGCCATCGGATCTCGCCGCGTCGCCCCGGCACGGAGCTGTCCGTGGGCGAATGGGCCGACATGTGGGCTGATCTGGTCGCGCTGATGCGGGTGGGCGTGCGCGTCGGGAAGATGGTCGTGGTGCGTCCCGAACACGATCACGGCGAGCCCTCCTACGCGCCGGATCGTCCGCGCACCTACGTCTACCGCCGCCAGGGCGCCCCCTGCCGGCTGTGCGGAACGCCGATCGCCCACCAGGTGATGCAGGCCAGAAATCTGTTCTGGTGCCCCAGCTGCCAACCGGGCTGACCGGACCGCCGCCGTGCGGCCCGGTCAGCCCGCGACGGCGGTGTCGATGTGCGGCTCGTCCGCGAGGGCGAAGCGGCGGCCACCGGCCGTCTTCGCCGAGTACATCGCCCGGTCGGCGCGGCGGAGCAGATCGGTGAAATCCAGCGGGCTGCCCGGCGGGTTGTAGGCGGTCCCGACGCTGGCCGACACGGGTACCGGCCCCGCCGACGACCAGACCGGGTCACGCAGTGCGGCGACGATCCGGTGCGCGAGATCACCGAGGTTGTTGTGGTGCGGATTGGTCGCGAGCACGAACTCGTCGCCGCCGTACCGGCAGATCACCGTGTCCGGCGGACAGGCTTCGCGCAGCCGGCCGGCCAACTCGACCAGCACCTCGTCGCCGATCGCATGGCCATATCCGTCGTTGATCTGCTTGAACCGGTCCAAGTCGATCAGCAGCAGCCCGACGCCGCGAGTCGGGTCGGTGGCCATCAGGCGGACCTTGTCCTGCAGCAGCGTCCGATTGGCCAGGTCGGTGAGCGCGTCGTGGGTGGCCTCATGGCGCAGCCGGTGCTGCAACGCGGCGATCTCCTGCACCCGCAACGACACCTTGGCCGACAGGTTCTGCTCCTGTTGCGCCAAGGCGCGCTCCTGCAGCGCCTGGGCGTAACTGTCGATGGCCTGACTGGCGATGAACGGCCAGCGGGTGGCCACCAGCGAACCGGGCGCGCCGGACGGGAAACCGAGCAGCCAGCGCGTCGCCTGCGCCAGCATCCGGATCCGGTCGAAGGGCGCCTCGGCGAGCCGGGCCCCGAGCATGCGCGCTTCCAGTACTGGGAACGGCTCCGACCTGGCCAGCGTGAGCAGGCGCTCGACGATCTCGATCAGCACGGGTTCCAACTGCTGGGGCACCGCGCCCGACCCGGGCTCGGCGCAGACCGCACGGGCCCAGGCACGGGCCATGGCGGCTACCGGGGGCTCGATATCGGCCGACATCGGACTCACCCGGTGTGAGCGACGTCGGTACCCGGATGCCCTGTGAGCACACAGGTGCCGGCGCCACCCTGATCGTTCCCACTGCTACGCGGTTGTGTCCACCTGGTTCGGCGCACGCTCACCGCCCCCTTTCCAGATACCCCCGTCCGGCAAAAAGGATCCTAGCAAGCCACTCGGCATCGAAAAGTGGCGATTTGCAACGTGTTCTCGATGCTCGGTGAATGGCGACCGGGTATGTGATCGTTCCCGTCGCGTTGGTGTTACACCCGATTCCGGTTCGCTGCAAAATCGCGGCGCGACGCGCTGGCGACACGCGGTACGAAGTGTGCGGGGAGTGGTGCGCGGGCCGCGGGGGCGGTCCGGACCGTCCCGGTGCCGCCCGCTTCACGAGAATCTGTTCTCGCACGCGAGGTCCTCGCCTTCCCTGTCGAGTTCCGGATGATGGTGCCGAGCGTTCCAGTGGCGGGCGCCTGCTCGCGGTTCGCCCGCGGGGCGGCGGCCCCGGTGGGCCACCGCTCGCGGGCATCATGTCGGAGCCCGGCTCGCCCGGGTGGGCGATGAGCGCCCGGCCGCGTCGAGGGCGCGCCTGCGCCTCCGGAGGCGCAGCCGGGGCGCGATCGGCCGGGGGCCCGTGTGACGGGCCTGCTCCCGGCGCGCACCGCTTCGACCCCCTCCCGGGCCGGTGGCCGTGGCTCGGTGACACGCCGAGCGCGTCGGCCGTGACGGCGAGTCGTGCGGTCCTCATCGGAATTCCCTCGAGCGAAGTTCCTGGGGTGACAGGTGTGTCATTCGAGTTTCGCCCACCGGAATCCGACACGCCAGAGTTTCAATGAAAAACAGCCTTTAAAATTTCGTGTGCGCGCGCCGCCGGGCTCCGGCGGACCGGTCGTGCGAGACTGGGCGCGGCAACCCCGGAGCGCTCCGGCGGGCAACCTGCGAGATCGCGCTGCGCGGGGGGCTGATTGGCGTTTCGGAAGCCGGGTTCGGTACAGTCGGATCGCACACGACATCGTGGCGATCCCATCGGTGTCGTATGCCTGCGGGTGTAGTTCAATGGTAGAACCTCAGCCTTCCAAGCTGATGGTGCGGGTTCGATTCCCGTCACCCGCTCCACGGAATGTTCATCCTCGTCGGCGGCCCGCCCCGGCCGCCCACGAGGGCTACGGGGTGTAGCGCAGCTTGGTAGCGCATCCGCTTTGGGAGCGGAGGGTCGCAGGTTCAAATCCTGTCACCCCGACCAACGTTCGGGGGGCTCTTTCGCGATCGAATTTTGTTCGACGTAAGCGGTGCTCGCATCGGTCCGCCGTCTTCCGTCAACGGATCGGTATACCTACGTATGTCATCAGGTTTCGTGTGTGCGGCGGCGCGGACGCTCGCGCCGTCACGGGAGCGGGGTGCACCGCTCCGGTTCCGGGAAGCCGTCGCCGGGCACCTCATGGCAACTCTTCGGCACTGCACGATTCACTGGTTCGCGGGGTCCCTGTTCGATGCCCGAAGGCGAGCGCGACGGATTTTCCCGCCGGCGCCGTCGGCGCACCGCTCGAAAGGGCCGAACGGATTTGTCTACCTAAGTATTGAACAGTGCCGGATGGAAATAAGAGAACGGTCGGTTCGCGGCCGTGCCGTCACTGCTCCGCTTGCAGCTGCGGGGTGGAGGCCACCGTGGGCGACGGCAGCTCGGAGTGCCGGGCGAACGCCTGGTCGATCAGCTCCGAGGTGGCGCGGGTGACGATCAACCGGGCGATCGCCAGATCGGTCTCCAGCTTGGTGCGATCGCGCGGAGTCCGTGCGGATTCTTCGTAGGTCTGCCCGGCGAGGCGGTAGAACAGCTCGGTGGCGAAGCGGTCGGCGATGCGATCGCAGTCCGCGCGCAGGCGCTCGACCAACTGGAACGTGTCCTGCATCGGCAGCCCGGTGTCGGCGAGCCGGGTGGCCAGATCGCAGCACCGCGGATTGGTGACCCGGTAGGCCTCGAGCGGGTCTTCGCTGGAGGCCAGCGCCTGCTTCGCGTAGTCCGGCAACTCGGCGTAGCTGTCCTGTGGCTCGGTGGTGGCTTCCGGATCCGGTTCGGCTGCGTTCGCGTTCTTCACGCCGAGGACATCGGCGAGTCCGTCGCCGCGGTCCCAGGCCTCGAGCAGCTCCCTGATCCCGTTCAGCTTCATGCCACGCCCCAGCAGGCGGCTGATCGTTTGCAGCCGGTTGAGGTGGTCCGACCCGTAATACCCGATCCGCCCACGCACCTCCGGCGAGGGCAGGAGCCCTCGCTCGTGGTACACGCGGACGCTGCGCACGGTGGTGTCGGCTGCCCGTGCCAGTTCGTCGATCGTGAATTCAGAGTCTGCAGCCATGTTTAAAAGGAAACCATAGTCGGGCCCCCGTGGAAAACGGTCCGTTTCATAACGTGCCGTTAAAGACGGTAGCTGGGTGTTGCTTCAAGGTCAACGAGCCGTTACATAGCGGCACAAGAGGTTGTGTGCTGGGCAACAGTGGGCTACCGTGCGTAGACCAGCTTATCGCGGCTGGCTTCCGGGGACTGTTGAGCAGCCCTGATGACCGTCCGATCCATGGGCCACGCACCTGTAAGAGGTGTGTGCTCGGCATCCCCGGAGATGGCTATGAGCATTACGCGAACCCTTCCGATGGACACGGGATCCATTGCGTCAGCAAAGGTCTCGTCGATTCCGGCAAAGTCGAACCAGCGGCCCCCGTGCGCCGACGTCCCCGACAACTGGGACATGGACACCGGGAATCCGGATGCCTGGCGAGCAGCGGTGCGCACCTGCCAGAGTTGCCCCCTGCTCGTGCAGTGCCAACAACTGGCGCAGGCGCTGACCTCCCGCGGTGACGGTCCCCGCGCGATGATCTGGGCCGGCGTCGCCTATGACAACTCCGGCGGCGTCATCGAGAACCTGGACCGGCACCGCGCCGCGCCGATCGACCACAAGCGCCCCATGCGGATCATCCGTACCGGACCGCGTCCGCTGCGCACGGTCTCCACTCTTCCCGCGCCCCGTCGGCACATCGTGCTCGGGCAACCCCTCAAACCGACCGGCACCGACGGTCTGTGACTATGCTGCGTGCAGTTTTCCGTGTCGAGTCCTTCGGTGGTGTGTAACTCATGACAGTGCTGGCATTGGAGATCGGGTCGTCGGGATTCGCGGCGACCAGGGTGGCCGACGATGTCGACACCGACGACATCCGGAGGATCCCGATCCCGGCGACGGGCGCCTGGGACCGATGCCAGGAATTGTTGCTCGAGGTCGCGGGCGGTGACCAGGTCACCGCCCTCGGCATCGCTTCGGCCGGGCCGATCGATATGGCGGCCGGCGTGATCGCTCCCGCCGATGTTCCGGAGTGGCGAGCGGGTTTCGGCATCGTCGGAGCCGTGCGGAAGCTGTTCCCGGAAGCGCAGGTTCCGCTCGCGCTGGACGGCGTGTGCCTGGCGCTGGCGGAGCGAGGTTTCGGCGCGACGAGCGGAGTGATGGACAGTCTGGCGATCGGCGTCTCCGATCGCATCACCGGCGGGGTCGTGGTAGGCGGCTTCAGCTTGGTGGGGCGCACCGGCAACGCGGGCCACGTGGGTCATGTCCTGGTCCCCGGGTTCGACGATCGGTGCTCCTGTGGCGGCCGTGGATGCCTGGAGGCGGTCGCCGGCGGGCTGGCCGTGGTGCGCTGGGCGCGGGAGCAGGGCTGGGCCGGCACATCGGTGCCGGAGCTGCTGGAGGCGGCCCGCGTGGGCGAGGACATCCCGGCCGCGGCGCTCGGCCGGGCGGGCACGGCGCTCGGCCGGGCGATCGCCTCGGTGGCGGCCTTGCTCGACATCGATCTCGTTGTGCTCAGCGGCTCACTCGCCGGAGCCGGACCCGTGTTGTGGAAACCGCTGGGCGAGGCCGTCGCCACGCATGCCAGGCTGAGCTTTCTGCCTGGATTGCGCGTGATTCCTTCGCAGCTCGGGGATATCGCGACGGTCCTGGGCGCAGGTGTGCTGGCGCTGGCTGGAAGGAACGCCTGATCTTTCGCGCTACGGCACAAGCCCTGAGCGAGAAAAGGTTCCGGTTGGGAGCCAAATTAGCCACGGTAATGCTACCGGCCGCGGATTGCGGCCGCCGTTGATCTTGTGCGCCGGTTTGCGGCGGATGTGCCGTCGCGCTGCGCGCCGGTACGGGGGTGGCTCGACCGAACGTAACGTGAACAAAATGAACATGCCTGCGCGTGTCCCAGGAATATGACGGAGACTTCATGAGTACAGGCGGTTCTCTCGCAGGTTGATTGAGCCGCTAAATAACGGTACATTGCCTGAGTCACAAGATGTCTCATCCGGGTTGAGGCGGACTCGGAGGAACGGCTGGTCGGGCAAGTGCGAAGCGAAGTGGCGCAGTGATTCCTTGGGTGACGATCGAGACGTTGGCGCCGGACGGCATGTCCGTGGCCTCGGTGGGGGATGCACCGCGTGAGTTCGCGAGCTGGCAGCGGGTGTTGCAGCGGACGCTGTCCAAAACGCCCGCGTTGTACGACAAGCTGACGACCGCGGGCCTGACGGAGGCGATTCATACCGCGCACGACCAGGCGCAGGATGTCGACTTGGCCATTCAGACGCGGGCGGGACGGCACCAGCTGCTCATCCGCCCGATCTTCGGCCCGGCCGGCGACGTGCACGCCGTGCGACTGTGGCTGGGCCCGGCATCCGAGCGGGTCGCCGCGCCGCGCCCCGCGGTGGGTGCCATCTGGGACCTGAGCAGTCAGACGATCCAGCAGCCGAGCGGGATCACGCGGCTGTCCGGCAGCACTGCCGAACAGTACGTCCCGAGGATGTCGATCGCGGAACTGTTCCACCGGGTCTCGAGCTTCGATCGGCATGCGGAGGTCCTCGATCTCCTCTATGACCCCAAGCCCGGTGAGCGGATGCAGTTCGACACCACCGTCGTGCACGGATTCGGACGCCCGGCCCAGTGGCGGATCACCATCCGGGCCCGCGACGACGAGCGCACTCGCGGCGCGTGGTGGCTGATCGAGGACGTGACCTCGGAGAACGCGCCCGCGGCGTGGCCCACCTTGGAGCGCATCGGACTGCGTGAGGCGCACCGCCGGGCGGGCACGCATCTGGCCGTGGTGCAGCTGGAGCACACCAGCATCTCGCACTGGCTGACGGACCCCGCGCCGTGGGTGCGGTGGGACTACCTCTTCCGGCCCGTCGACGTCTTCCACCCGGATGATCGTCCCAAGCTGGCGGAACTCGGTGATCGGCTGCGGTCGGGCGACAGTTGCGGCGTGACGTTGCGAGTACTCAACTACGGCGGTGGTTACACGCCCACCTCGCTGCTGCTGTACCCCTATCCCGGCTACTCCAGCAGACAGCTGGCGATCGCTCAGCTGGTCCGGGCCGCCGACGACGTTCCGTTGCTGGAAACCCATCGGCAGGTCCTGGAACCGCGGCAGCGCAGCGCGCCGATCGGCTATGACGAACAATTGCGGCATTGGCTCGCGGGCAGGGTGAAAAGCAACCCCGCCTGCTGACGATTGATTCCCATGAGTGGGAACTACTGGCCGGTTAAGAACGCCTGTGCTCTCTACCATTTCGGGAGTGAGGACAGTGGTTCGGGGACCGGCAGATTCGGGTGAGGCACTGCTTCGCCGGATGGCCGCCCGCCGCCGTCGCGACAACATCGTGGTCGCGGTGCTCGCCGTACTCGCCGTACTCGGCGGCGGCCACGCGATTCTCAGTGTCTTCGATTCCGGTCCGCCCGCGCCGTCGGATGATTCGACGACGGCAATCGTCGGGCACGCGCAATTGGCGGGCTCTTACGCCGAGCAGTTCGTCGTCGCTTACCTGACCGCCGTTGCCGGGCAGCAGGATCGGATCGGCGAATACGTCGGCTCCAATCAGCAGATCGCGTTGCCTTCGTCCGCGCGCCAGGTGTCCGATCCGTCGGTCGTCTATGTTTCGCGTGCGCTCGCGGCGGGCGGGCTCGAGGTCTGGTCGGTGACCGTGTCGGTCCGCGTCGGGAAGGCCGGCGCCGCGGCCGCCTCGGATCAGCGGCATTTCTATCGTGTGGCGGTGTCGGTGTCCGACGGGCGGCTGCGTGCGCTGTCGACGCCCGCCCTGGTCCAGGCTCCGTCGAAGGGCGTCGACCTCAAACTGGCCTATGGCGCGCCGTGCGCACCGGATACGCCGCTCGGGCAGGTCGCCGCGGGTTTCCTGAGCGCCATGCTGGCCGGGAACGGCGACGTGGCCCGTTACACCACACCGGATGCCGGACTGGCCGCGCTGAAGCCTCCTCCCTTCACCGCCGTCGAGCTCACCTCGCTCACCACGGATGACTCGAGCTGTGGCTCCGGCGGTGCGAAGGCCCAGGTGCTGGCTACGGTGAACCCCAAAGCCGACACCGGTGCCACCGCGACACTGGCCTACCCGCTGACGATGATGCGCAACGCGGGCCAGTGGCAGGTGGTGTCCATAGACCCGATTCCCGCCCTGGCCAGTCCGCTGGCGGTGGTCGTCGGCCAGGACTCACGTGGCGGATCGCCGCCGACCTCTACCTCGTCCCCCTCGACGTCGGTGACGATTCCGCCGGCGACACAGAACTGATCCGAGAGGCAGCCCGATGGGTAACTTGAGCAACATCCTCTATGGCATCCTGATCTTTGTCCGATGGGGCGGAATGATCATCATCGCCATCGTCACGATCGGTGTGGTGATTTCCGAGGCGGCGAAATCCAGGCTGTCACCGGCGCGGATCATCGTCGTCTTCGGCTCGGGGTTGATGGCCGGGGTGGTGATCTGGATTCTGCCTACGACCATCAACTACGCGCGAACGGACGCCAACCTCATCGTCCCTGATCACCCCATCGGTGGTTATCGATGACCCAAGTGATCAAGGTGTTCACGCCGATCAAACGTGTCCCCACGATGATCGGCAAGGCGCAGAACGGGCAGAAGCTGCCGTTCGGCCCCTACACCCTGCCGCAGGTCGCCGCTGCGGTGGCGATGATGTCGGTGACTTCGGTGGGCGCCATGACGTTGCCGCTGAACCCGGCCGTCACTTTCATCACGGGTCTGGCAGTCACCATTTTGGCGGTCTTCGTGCTCGGGCTGGTGCCGTACACGGGCGTGCGGATGCTTTCACGCGCTTTCTGGCTCGGCAGGCTCATCGTCTATCGCAAGCCGGTGTCGGCCTCGGGCATGCCGATCACCAGTGACTCGGTGCGCCACACCATGTTCATCGAGGAGACCGTGGTCCTCCTGCTGCCCGACCGCCCTGGCACGGCGGTGGCCGCTCAGCCGAAATCCGGCATCCGCCTGCTCGAGGTGGTGAGTGGAGGCGGTAAGGCCACCGACCTGTGGCGGCGATTGAACGGCAACGACAACGGCGACAGCAACGGCACAGCCTCCGGAGGAAGCCCCTGATGGCACTCGGACGAGATCTACAGCCCACCGCGGCGATTCGCGGGAATCTCCAGTTCACCCATTCGGGTCTGGTCACCGCGACCTACTTCATCAATCCGCTCGGTTACGGCTTGCGCAAGGCCGGTGACAAGTACGACGTGAAGATGGCGCATCACGCGCTGGTCACCAATCTGCCGAGCGGGTCGCTGCTGCTCGGCATCCAGGCGCGCCTGAACACGATCGATGTGCTCACCAAGATGGTGGAGGGTGTCGACCTGGACGAGTGCGAGGACTACGCCGACGAGGTGGTGGCCTCCTACGAACGCGTGCACGCGATCATGCCGCAGACCCGAATCTTCCTGTTGTCGATCCCGGTCGGGGCCAGCAACTCGAGCATGTCCGCGCTGTCGCGCCTGTGGCGTGGCAGCACCCCCACGATCGATGCGACCGCGATCGCCCGCGCCGACTTGGACGAGTACGACGAGAAGGCGAACGAGATCCTGTCCAGGATCGGCGGTGACTTCGATCCGGTTCCGGTTCCCGCGGCCCTGTTTCAATGGCTATGGGAGCACTATCTCTCGCGCGGCGCGGCAGGGGACCCGGTGGCGCCCACTCGTGCGGGCGCGCTGGACGACGCGACGGCGGCGGTGTTCCGCTCCGCCGCGCTCGACGAGGGGGCACAGGCCGACAGCAATCGGCGTATCCGTCCCTCGTTCATTCCCGTGATCAAAGTGGTACAGCCGGATTTCGAGTACCGCCCGTCCTACCAGGCGATGCTGACTCCGCACTCCTTCCCGTACGCGGGCATGACGTTTCCCGGTGGCAGCGAGTTCCTCAACGTGCTGGAGGGTCTCGGCGATGTCACCGTCGACTGGGGCATGCGCATCTCGACCAAGCCCGCCGAACAGGTGTTGAAGAACAATGAACTCAGTTTGCGCAGACTCGGCGAGCAGATGGATCAGCGGGACCAGGAGGTCTCGTTCGCACAGAACACGTTGGCCTCGAAAGCGCGCATGCTCGGCGAGTACAACCAGCACTTCGAGGTCAACGGCGGGGAATCGGAGGTCTCGTTCACGACGGTGATCGCCATCGGCGGACCGACGCGGGACGCCACGATGGACGCGGTCAACACGCTCAAGCGGCGCTACAAGCGGTTCCAGGTCGACATGACCGCTCCGGTCGGCGCGCAGGTCGACCTGTGGTCGATGCTGATTCCCGGCAGCCCGCCGCGCCGTGCCTTCGACGACTTCGCCCATATCGTCCCCTCGGACATGTGGGCTGGTTTCGTGCCGTTCACCACCAGTCAGATCGGTGACGACAGCGGGCCGGTGATCGGGGTCAACCTGCTGTCGGGCCATTTCGAGCCGATCCACTTCGGCATCATGGAGGCCGCGCTGCACGACCTGTCCGCCTCGTTCGCGGTGACCGGCGAACTCGGTTCGGGCAAGTCGTATTTCCTCAAGCTGATGGCCGTGCTTGTGCACGACATGGGCGGCCAGTTCCTCGCCATCGACCGCAGTCAGGTCGGCGAGTGGGAGCACTTCGCGCGGTCGATCGATGACGCGGTCATCATCGACCTGGCCAATCCCACGGTGTCGCTGGATCCGCTGCGGTTGTTCAACCCGCGCATCGCGGGCGAACGTGCGCTGGATTCGATTCTTCCGCTGCTGGATCTGTCGCCGACTTCCGGCGCGGGCGCGGCGGTGAGCAATCTGCTGTCCCCGAGAGGCATGGCCGAGCACAAGATCAAGAGCCTGCTCGATCTGTACCACGTCGTTCGCCGGTTGCGGGAGCATCCCGAGCGGGGCGAGGAGTACGCCGATCTCGCGGCGCGGCTGGGCACTGTGGTGGAGCGGGTTCCGGTGCTGTTCGACCCCAAACTGCGACCGCTGCGTCTCGATGCCGCCGCAACCGTCGTCCGCAGTCACAACCTGCAACTGCCGAGCGCCGAGGAACTCACCACGCCGCACTTGTACAACCGGTTGCCGCTGACGAAACGGCTCGGCACGGCGCTGTACGAACTGGTCGGCGTGGCGGCGCGGGAGGCGTTCCTCTCCGACAACGGCAGGTTCGGCCTGCTGGTCGGCGACGAGGCGCACCACTTCACGCAGACCCAGGTCGGCTCGGCGGTCACCTCGGACTTCAGCCGCGACGGCCGCAAGCATCTTGCCGCGATCGGGCTCGCCTCGCACGATCCGGCCACCGACTTCCAAGGCGCGGCGCACAACCTGATCCCGAACCGGTTCGTCTTCCGGCAGCGCGACGAGACGCTGGCGCGCAACAGCTTGGAGTGGCTGGGCGTCGATCTGGAGGAAGCGCCCTTCCTTCTGCAGATCTTGCGGGAAGAGACCTCGCCACCCGTCGGACCCGGTCGTCAGATCCCCGAGGAGCGTCGCGGCGAGATGTTCATGCGTGACGCGTTGAACCGCATCGGTCGCGGCAAGGTGCTCGGTCCGGCGCGTCCGGACCGGGCCGCGGCGATCACGAGCACCCCGACCAGCGTCAATGGCATGCGTTCGGCGCTACCGGAGCGGTCGGTGCGCTGATGAGATCGCTGCTCGCCGCCAGGATTCGCACAGATCAATCGTCCTTCGGGATGCCTTGGGAACCGCAGTTCTGGGACGCGGACCGTTGGCGACCGCAGATGGTGTTCCGGCGTTTCCGGGCTTGGATCAATGCTTCCCGCCGTCGCCGTCGCACCACGTGGATCGTGATCGTACTCTTGGTGCTGTTCGTCTTCCCTGGCCTCATTCACGCGGTGTCCATCGCGCAGACGGGCACGGTCACCCCCCCAGGGACCGCACCCAACAGTGCGACCAACTGGATGGATGTCAAAGACTCTTATGGCGTCAACGTGTCGAGCTACATGTTGGTGGTCGATCGCGGCGGAGTGCTGAACATCGGTAATTTCGCGCTGTGGATCATCCTCATGCCGCTGTTCGCGGTATGGCAGCTGCTGACGATCACCGGGGTCTGGCTGCCCGGCAAGGCGCTGGACTTCCAGTGGCTGAGTCTGATCAGCGCGCCGTTGCAAGCGATGGCCCGCAATCTGACCACGCAGATCGCGACGCCGCTGCTGGCGTCGACGGCGCTCGCGATCGGCGCTTTCTTCGTGGGCTACTTCGTCGTTCGCGCCTTATACGCGAAGGCCGCTGTACAGGTCGTGACGATGATCGCCTTTGCGATCGCGGGCGTGTTCTTCCTGGCCAACCCGCTTGCCGAGGCGTTGTCCGATCACGGTGTGCTGGTGCAAGGTCGTAACGTCGGGCTTTCGGTCGCGGCGGGTCTGAACGGGGACAACAATCCTAATCCAGACCAGTTGGTCCGCACGCTGCAAGCGACCATGGCGACCAATATCATCCGGCTCGGGTTGCAGGTCTGGAATACCGGGCACGTGGTGGACAACAACCCGTCTTGCCGGGCGGCGTGGTCCGCCGGCATGGCGGCAGGCAGCGAAGACCGGGTGCGCAACGGGATGAAGTCGTGCGGCGACAGCGCCGCGTATGCCGCGATGGGGGATCCGAGCGTCGGACAGATCGGAGCCGGACTGCTGCTGTTGCTGTGCGCGCTCATTCTCCTGGGCTTCGCCGCGTACCTGTCCTTCAAGATCATGTGGGCAGCACTCGACCTCATCTACTACGGGTTCGCGTCGATCTTCGGGTTCGCCGCCGGTGGCTACGTCTACGGTCCGACGCAGACTTTCGCCGTGCGTTGTGTGGTTCACGGCTTCATCGCCGGCGCGAAAATGGCCTTTTTCGTCATCGCCCTCGGGGTCTACGAGCTGTTGCTGGGCAGCCTGTTCCGAGCGGCGAACGGTCAGATCATGGTGGTGTTCGTGATCGGGGCCGGCGTCGAGGTCGTCGCCATCGTCCAGGTGCGGCGTCTGAGCAGGAATATCGACGAGGCCAACGACTGGGTGACCCACCGCATCGGCGCGGCGATCCAGAACCCCGGAATGGCGCAGGCTGCCGGTGGCGGCGCCCCATTGGGTATGGGTTTGGGCATGGGGAACTCCGGCGCGGCCAACTCGATGACCCCGCTCGCCATGCTCGGTGCGATCAGCACCATCAACAGTTCGCCGGTCACGGCGTGGATGGTCGGTGGCCGCCTGAATCCCCTCAATCCTTTCTCCCGGGTAGACCATCTCGACAAGAGGAACAAAGCGAGGGGCCTGAGGACTCGCGACCTGAGGGCGGCCACGCACGGCTCTGCCTTCGATCGTGTGGCTGCTGCCGATTATGCCCGGGAGGGTATAACCAGGTCCGGGTCGCACCGGAATAGTGAAAGGTCTGCCGCCTACGCCGCGGAGAATGTCGCGCATATGACAGGCATGATGGGCGGCGTGCAGTACGCCCTCCGGATGGCCGGTATCGGTTGGACCCGAGGACAACGGGCGACTATCGCGCGCGCGGATATCATCCGGCACGCGGACGACGAGCCGCTCGCATCGAAACACCTCGGCCGGGTCGTCGCGGCGCACAAACACTTCGAGCGGGACTTCCATACGAATCCGAGAATGATGATGGCCAGGTTCCACGGGTTGGAGGCCAGCGTCGATCGGTACCGAGGTGACTACCAGGGCGGTGTGCGGATTTCGGACGAGCTGGCCCAGCTCGGCAGGGATTACATCGACAATCCGACAAGGGAATGGATCGAGGCATTGCAAGGCCATGCCTCGGGGCCGATCAGAGACGCTGGCACCGCACGGCTACAGATCAATGGCCGGGACATCTCGCAGAACGAGGCGGACCGGTTGAGGCAGTGGATCGCCAACGAGCATGCGCTGCGGATCCAGGCGGCCACCAACTGGGTAGCCGAAAATCCACAGGACTTCGATCGGATCAGAAGACTGCGTTCCGAAATCGACAGAGCCGCCCAGACCGACCAATGGCAGGCGGGCCGGAATATCACCGGTGCTGTCTCGCTCGCGCAGCCGGACCCCGCGGCAAATGCGCTGCCCGACATCCCGGACAGGATCCTGAATCCCCTCAGAAACCCGCGCGGCCGCTGATCAGCCCTCGATAAGGGCAGGACAGTGGGGCAGATAGCAGAGAGAGGCACACGATGATCGGTCGTCTTCTGACGCTCGTACTTATGCCGCTCTGGGTATGGGTGGTGATGGGGGGCGTGGGCGTCGTGCTCGTGTTGATGATGGTTCTGGTGGTGGTCATCGGCGGGTCGACGTCGGCGATCGCCTCCGACCTGCACTATCAGTGCGACAGTGCGGTGGGGCCCGACCCCTCGCAGACAGTGACCCCCAGCCGCGCGACGACAGCGGCGCGACCGACCGCGAAGAGCGCACCGGCGGGTGGAACGACCTCCACTCCCACCACGAATCCGTACGCCGAGCTGACCATCGCACCGGACGACACCCGCGCCTCCGATTGGGATCGTGCCTGCGCCACGGCGATGAAGTACGCGCCACGCCAGGATCCTGCCTTGCTGTACGTCAACGGGGGCATCGGTGTGGAGTGTGCGCGTCGGCTCGCTCTGGCACAGCTGACGGCGAACGGTGCCGGCAACGGCTCCGGTAGCCGAGCCGGCGCCACGGAGTTCACCAGATCTGTGATCTACCAGGCATCGGCCGCGCAGATAACGGGTCGATGCGCGACTACCGAGGCGGCGGTGGCGCAGCCGTCGGTTGGAGACGGCGCGGGTCAACCGAGCGTTCCGGCGCGGCGGGCATGTGGACAACTCGGCGAAGCGTCGGTAGTCGTGTTGCCGAACACCATTGCCGCACAAGCCGCGTGCGGCCAGCGAGTGGATCCCATCGCAGTCTCGGCGGGCGATCTGGTGTTCTGGAATTTTCGAAACAACGCGCCGACCCAGGTCGGCATCGCGGTCAGCGACACGCGGCTCGTCACCACCGATGAGACGACCGGAGAATGCGTCGAACTGACCATCCCGAGCACGAATGACGTGCGGGTGAAACGAGTACTCGGCAGCGGGATGTGATGAGTGAGTAAGCGATGCCGCCAACAGAGGTAGAGCCACAGATAGAAACCGGCGAGGATGCCGAGGCGCCGCCGGTACCGATGACGCCGTGGTCCAACCGGCCCGATCAGCAGCGGCCGCGACCGGGCGCGGTGCCGGGTTCGCCTGGCAGTCCGGCCCCCGGACCGGGACAGTCGCCGGGACCGGGACAGCCGGGATCCGGTCAGCCGAATGGTGGCGGCGACGCCGGGGTTCCGGGTTCGGCTGGTTCGCCGGGCACTGCCGGTCCGTCGGGTGTTCCGTCTCAGTCGGTGCCGGGTCAGTCTGGTGTGCCGGGTC